>JAUNGD010000008.1 GCA_030524705.1 Lachnospiraceae bacterium
TGGGGAATAGGAGGGAAAGAACGATGGCAATGCTTGAGGTAAAAGACCTGGAAGTCTATTATGGCATGATTCAGGCAATCAAAGGGATTTCCTTCGAGGTAAATGAGGGAGAGATTGTCTCCCTGATCGGCGCAAACGGAGCAGGCAAAACGACGATCCTGCACACGGTTACCGGTCTTCTTTCCCCGAAAAAGGGCAGCGTATTGTTTGAAGGAAAGGATATCACAAAGGTTCCGGCGCACAAGATCGTCAGCCTTGGTATGGCGCATGTGCCGGAGGGCCGCCGTGTATTTGCACAGCTTTCCGTATATCAGAACCTGAAAATGGGAGCATATACGAGGAAGGACAAGGATGAGCTGGAAAAGACTCTGGAAACGGTATACAGGCGTTTCCCGCGACTGGAGGAGCGTAAGAACCAGCTTGCCGGTACTCTTTCCGGCGGCGAACAGCAGATGCTGGCTATGGGCCGCGCGTTGATGTCGCATCCCCGGATCATTCTGATGGATGAGCCCTCCATGGGACTTTCACCGATCCTGGTCAATGAGATTTTTGATATTATCCAGAGCGTCAGCGCCAGCGGAACAACGGTTCTTCTGGTGGAGCAGAATGCAAAGAAGGCGCTCTCCATCGCTGACCGTGCATACGTACTGGAAACAGGAAATATCGTCAAGTCTGGAAACGCACATGAGCTTATGGATGACGATTCCATCAAGAAAGCGTATCTGGGCGAGTAGGCGGCATAACAGAAAGAATACAGTAAAACTCTTTATCCGGCGGATGTTTTGTCTGCCGGATGTTTTTTGAAATGGTTGTGAGTAAATTGTGAGCAAAATTCTTCTTGTATATCTTAGCTTTGATATGATATGATAAAAGAAAAATGGGGATGAATGCCAGTCAGGAATACAAGACAGAGTTTGTTGCTGTGGTATGATAAAGCAAAAAGAAATCGGGGGTGTTTTTATGGGTAATGTTACGATTACGATTGCAAGACATTTTGGCAGCGGAGGTAAGACGATCGGACAGATGCTGGCAAAGGATCTGGGGATTAAATGCTACGAGAAGCAGATCATCAAGATGGCGTCAGATGACAGCGGTATCAATGAAGCGCTCTTTAATCAGGCGGATGAAAAGCTGAAACGCACGCCGCTGTTTTTTGGAAAATCAAAGGGAGAATATAAGGGGAAGCTGATCGCTCCGGACAGCGAGGAGTTCGTCAGCGATCATAATCTTTTCAATTATCAGGCGAAGATTATACGGGAGCTGGCGGAAAAGGAGTCCTGTGTCATCATTGGCCGCGCGGCTGATTATGTCCTGAAGGACAATCCCAATGTGGTCAGCGTTTTTGTACATGCCTCGAAGGAGTACTGTGTCCGTCAGGCGATTGAGCGCAGGGCGTATACCGGAAAAGACGTTGAGAAATTTGTCGAAAGAACGGATAAGTACCGCAGCGATTTTTACCGCTATTACACCGGGCAGGAGTGGACAGACGCAAGGAATTATGATCTTTGCCTGAACAGTGAACGGCTTGGATTTGAGGGGACAATGGAAGCGATTGAAGCGTACATAAAAGTGCGGTTCGGTAAGCTTCCGAATGAATGATAAGATTATATTTAAGGGGAGCAGAGGAAGGGTAAGATGATTTGCGAAAAGAGATCAAAGAGCAGGATACGGGCCGGAATTTTCATAATGGTGCTGCTGTGTGCGTTAAGCTTTTGTACATTTTCTTCAGGGGCGGCCAGCTCTTCGAAGAAGGTTGCGCTGAATAAGACAAGCATCAAGATGACAAAGGGCAGGACAGAGAAGCTTCGCCTTTTGAATGCCAAGGGAACGGTGGAATGGAAGTCCAGTAAAAAATCAGTGGCTGTTGTTTCGAAGACCGGGAAGATTACGGGCGTATCCGCAGGAACTGCCAAGATCACAGCAAAGTATAAAGGAAAAACGTACCGATGTACGGTTAAGGTATACAATACGACGAGGTCATATCTGCCCTCGGTTTTAAAGCAGAAGTATACACCTTCCAAAAACCAGGAAAAGATTATTCTGGCAGGAAGCTCGTCGATGGAGTACTGGACGAGCGCTGCGTCAGCCTTTTCACCATATAAGATTCTCAATATGGGTATAGCCGGGACGAAGGTATGTCATTGGGAACAGCTGTATACAAGCCTGATTGTGAAATATAATCCAAAAGCAGTAGTGTTGTATGTGGGAACGAATGATATTGGTGAGGGGATGATTCGGGGAATCGGGGCGAAGACAGCGGCGAATACGCGTAAGCTTATCCAGAAGATCCAGAAGGCATTGCCGGATACAAAGATATACTATGTGTCCATCTGCCCCAGTATCAAGAGAAGCGACGCCTGGGACGAAATATGTATTTGCAATAAGACCATGAAAGCATACTGCGCGGACCAGGAGAATCTGTATTACATTGATGTGGCTTCCTACATGTTGAAGAATGGCAAGCCGAATTCGGCGCTATACAGAGAAGATCATCTTCACCTGAATGATAAAGGATACAAGATCTGGAATAAGATCATTGGTTCTAAAGTGAAAAAGGAAATGAAAGAGTAAATGATATACTGAATCAGGAGTCCTTTGGGGTTCCTGATTTTTTTCGTGTAACAGCGGGCGGAATTTAAAACAGACGCTGCACAGGAGGAGACAAATAAAAAGATGATCAGAAAAGAAATACATTGACAAAATATAAATAATAAGATACATTATATAATAAATGTGAGATGGGTGGCGCAGGGGATAGAGCGCAGCCAATATGAAAAATGATGAAGTGTGGAAAAAAGCAGATTTGTCAAAGGAAGCAGCTTCCGTACCGGGGAGCGGCTATTTGATTGCCCGGGAAGTACAGGCAGAGGAATGTCAGAAAGATCTTTTATATGAATTACTTGGCCCGGTTTTTTTCGGGTGGAAAGAAGCAGAGAATGAAGCTGAGCTCGCAGTTTTTTTCAGTCAGCAGTATGGAATAGATGTACACGGGGACTTTTGTGAGGGAGACGAACATTATGAAGAGTATCTGGAAGCACAGCAGGCGATTGCCGAGGGGCTGGCGGTTTATGGAGGCAGGATTACCTTTGATGAGAATTCCCTGGCGGAGCTGGCAGAGAAGGTCTGGAGCAGTATGGAAGGGATAAAAAAAGGAGGCTTTCGCCGGATTAATACGCTTTTAGAGGAGTGATATCAGGTACTATCGGTGAACGGCCGGCCGTTCGGCCAGTGACAGGATGCTTTTACCCGCATTTAAAAATATAATGAGCATACAGTGATAATAAAGAAGCAGTAGAGTAGAAGAAATATGGATGATCAGAAAATTGAAAACCTGCTGAATCTTGCACTGGATGCATCTTTGCAGGAACGGGAAAAATCCTCTGCTTTGGAGACAGGATATGATGAAGAGTCGGATACCTGGGAGGTGATTGTCCGCTTTACCGGAGATATAAAGGATTTGATACATGATACGTGGCAGGTGGCGGAGTTGTCAGGCGGATATGCCATTGTGACGCTTCCTCAGCGGGATATGGAGCGTCTGGCAGCTCTGCCCCAGACAGAATACATTGAGAAGCCGAAACGTCTTTATTTCGAGGCGGATACAGGACGTGCAGCCTCCTGCATTTCTCCGCTCCAGACGCCGCAGTATGGACTGTTCGGAGAAGGAGTTCTGGTAGCGGTGATCGACTCTGGGATTGATTATTTTCATCCGGATTTTCGTAATGAGGATGGCAGTACCCGGATCCTTGCGCTGTGGGATCAGACGGCAGTGCCGCAGAGCACGGTGGGGGAGCCGGGAGGCAATATGCCGGAGAGGGAGCTTGCGGACAGGCAAAATAATTCGGTGCGAAGGGAAACACCGCCGGAGGGATTTGTATTAGGAATTGAATACACAAAGGAGGACATCGACGAAGCCCTTCGGACTGGAAGCCGCGAAGACGCGTATGCCATTGTACCTGAGCGGGATCTGAGCGGTCATGGGACGCAGGTGGCCGGAATCGCGGCAGGTAACGGCAGGGCCTCCGGAGGCAGATATCGTGGGGTTGCCGCCAGAAGTGATCTTATCGTCGTAAAGCTGGGAGTCCCCCGGGAGGGCGGATTTCCAAGGACAACGGAGCTGATGCAGGCCCTGGAGTACGTGATCCGCAAGTCGGAGAAATATCGCCGTCCGATAGCTGTGAATCTGAGTTTTGGAAATGCATACGGTTCTCACCGCGGAACATCGCTTCTGGAGGAATATATTGATCTGCTGGCGGATCGGGGACGGAATGTGATCGCTGTGGGAACCGGAAATGAGGGAAATACAGGAGGGCATGTGGCAGGACAACTGTCGCAGCAGCCCCGGGAAATAGAGTTTGTGATCAGCGATTTTGAAACAGTAATGAACTTACAGATCTGGAAGAACTATGCGGATTCTTTTCGAATTACGATCATCCATCCCAATGGGAGCCGTGTTGACTTGATCAGAACAGAAAGCGAAGCGTATCGTTACCGGCTGGGCAACGTTACTCTGCTTGTATACTACGGTGCACCATCGCCTTATCAGATCCGGCAGGAGATTTTTGTTGATTTTATACCGGATGGCACATACCTGGACAGCGGCATCTGGCGCGTGCTTCTTACGCCGGAACGGATCGTTACCGGGGACTATGAACTGTGGATGCCCGATTCCAGGGCTCGCAGCAGTGGTTCCCGCTTTTTGCAGCCGTCGCCGGAAACGACGATGACGGTTCCATCTGCTGCCCATCGGGTTGTTGCAGTGGGGGCGTATGACGCCCGGCAAAATGCGTATGCTTCCTTTTCGGGCCGTGGCTGGCCGGACGCGGTCTATCAGGTTCGGCCGGATCTGGCGGCTCCAGGCGTGGCGATTACCACGACTGCGGCAGGAGGTGGGTATATCAGTGTCACGGGGACTTCTTTTGCTACTCCTTTTGTCACAGGAGCTGCTGCGATGATGATGCAGTGGGGGATTGTGCAGGGGAATGATCCATACTTGTATGGGGAAAAGGTACGGGCATATCTGCAAAGAGGGGCGAGACAGCTTCCGGGATTTACGCAATGGCCGAATAACCAGGTGGGGTATGGGGCGCTGTGCGTGAGGGATAGTCTGCCAATGTAAAAAGGCTAAAGCCGATGAGTTAAGAGCCACAGATGTTGTAAAAAGGAATAAAGTGAGAACTTGGGGATGTATGGGGCGCTATCCATAAAATTAAAAATTAAATATTACAATTAAATTAAACCTTTATATTAAAATGAAAGGATGATATAAATAAATTGTAAAAATTTAAAAGGATTATAGTAACGTTAATTTCAAGAGGAGATTCTAATGTCAAATGCAAAGCAAAGAAATCCTGGGGCAAATTATACGGAAGGGATGCTAACAGGTGCATTAAAAACATTGACAGAATGAGATTACAGTAAATCCATTTCTGCTTTTGGAGGTTGAAGAAAATGAAGCGTCTCAAATGAAAAGGGTAAAAAAATGTATGGATGTAATTAAAAGTACGATTGACTACATTAACTAATGATGATTTGAATGAATTAGTAAATGATTTTTTAGAGTATGGAAAAGGTAATAATAACAAGGAAAAATGAAACTTATGGTAGTTGCGTAATAACAAAGTTTGGCTGGAAGGAGGATTCTAATGACAATCAAAGATATTATGTCTGGTGAATCCAAGAATATTGAATTTAAGGTGGCATTGCCGGAGAAAAGTATAAAGTATATGAAATCGGTTGTTGCTTTTGCAAATTGCAGTGGTGGTAAGATTCTGTTTGGCATAGAAGACGGTACTTGTAAAGTAGTTGGTATAGATGATGAGGATGTGTTCAAAACAATTGATGCTATCACGAATGCGATTTCCGATTCATGTGAGCCTGCAATTTATCCAGACATATTATTACAGACGATTGAAGAAAAGACAATCATTGTTGTTGAAATCAGTGCAGGCAAACAACGCCCTTATTACATTAAGTCGATGGGTAAAGAAAATGGTGTATTTGTGCGTGTCGCAGGAACTTCACGTCCGGCAGATGAATATATGATGAAAGAACTTCTTTTTGAAGGAAGTAATCGTAGTTTTGACCAAACGATTTGTCTGGGCTTGGATATTACTGATGATGATATTGCAAAATTATGTAGTTCTATGAAGCGGACCGCTCTGAAAAATTGCAGAAATGATGAGGAAAGAGCCGCAGTAAAAGATGTGACTGTCAACCAACTTATATCGTGGGGGATTGTCTTGGAACGTGATGGCAAATATGCTCCAACAAATGCTTTTGCTTTACTGTCGGGAAATGGGATTCTTCCCACAGCAACACAGTGTGGTATGTTTAAGGGGACGACGAAGGCAAATTTTATTGATCGTAGGGAATATACCGGATCGATTCAGGAACAGGTGGAAGAGGCATTGCAGTTTGTATTACGTAATATTCATATGGGAGCTGAATTTTCCGGATTATCACGACAGGATATATATGAGATACCAGTTGAAAGTATTCGGGAATTGTTATTGAATGCGGCTATTCATCGTAGCTATCTGGATCATACGAATATTCAAGTTGCTATCTATGATGATCGGTTGGAAGTTACCTCGCCAGGAAAACTGCCTATGGGACAGAGCATTGAACGTATGAAAAAAGGCTATTCAAAAATCAGGAATGAAGCAATTGCATATGCGTTTTCTTATATGAAATTAATGGAACATTGGGGTAGCGGTATACCACGAATCATAGACAGAGTTGTGGCTGCCGGACTTCGTGAGCCGGAATTTATCGACGGAGATGTTGATTTGAGAGTCAATATTTATCGGAGACGAAATGGTGACAATGTCACCAAAAATGTCACCATTGACACCAATGAAGCAAAACTAATTGCTATGATTACAAGAAATCCAACTATTACACAAGCTAAACTGGCAAAGGAGTTGGGTGTAACAACCAGAACGGTAAAAAGGATATTATCCAAATTACAAGAGGAGAAAATTGTTCGGAGAGAGGGAAATAACCGAAGTGGACGATGGATTATAGTAGGAAAACAGGAACAATAGTATAACCTCCTCCTCATTAGTTTTGTGATTCCCGGTATTTCCCCGGTGTCATCCCATATTTTTTTGTGAAAATCTTATAAAAATACCCTTTATTGTGGTACCCTACGGCGTCTGCTACCTCATCCACTGTCTGGTTTGTGGAAAGAAGCAGGCGCTCCGCACGTTCCAGACGGATATTTTGCAGGTAGGCCGAGTATGTCATGCCGGTTTTCTCCTTAATTAACCGGTTAAAATAGTCCTCCTGGAAATGAAAGGCAAGCTCCAGGTCCCGAATTGTAATGTGGGAATAGTGCTGCTTCATGTAGGAAGACACCTCCTCAAAAATAATCCAGCTCATGGTCTTGCGCTGCTCCCGTGACAAAGAAAATTCATAGGAAGTACTGAGCAGGCGGAAAATGCGGAGCAAAAGGCCCTTACAGATGTAGGAAGAACCGATAGCAGGATTGCACAGCTCGGAAAGAAGCAGGAACAGGCACTCATGCATTTGCTGTGAGGCTCCTTCTGTCGGCTTAAAATGAAGATACTGCTGCAAATCTTTCTGCTTCATAAGGGCGGACTGCAAAAAAGAAATAATCTTTTCTGTGGTGATATTCTCATCCATAATCTCTGAAAACATATCATTGGCAATTCCCAAAAAGAGAATGACCGTATCCGAGTTATCCAGATAATCCTGATGAATGCAATTCTTATCAATCAGACAAAATTCCCCTTCCTGAAAGGTAATATCCTGGTTTAGAATCCGTTGCCGGAAACAACCTTTTACGATGTAGGCCAGCTCCAGATAATCATGAGTATGGAGCTGTGTTTTTTTGACGCCAGTGGTGTTATAAGCATAAGTGAAGGGAACCGGAACAGGACACATGGAGATGTGCAGAGTGTGTTCGGCAGAAAAATTCCAGCAGAGGACAAAGATGCGGGATTCTTCTATCAGAGGATAGCTCTTCACTTCTTTTGCGGATTTGGAATACTCGGCACAGACCAGGCGATCACATAGAGGGTGATTGTCGGATAAAACCCGGTTCTGATGGTGCGTCATTTTCGTACAAAGTTTCAATAAATCTATCATAGATTCTGCGTTATCGTTTGTTTTGTGTTTTGGCGTCATGTCTTTTCCTTTTTTATTACGGCGGGATGGTTTGTGGCAGCTCATGCTGTCGGTTCATGGTTGTTCTCTTTAGTGTATCCCATAAAAAATAAGATTGCAATCTTTTGTAGTCGGAATAGGTAACTTTTAGTGAAAGGAAGCGGGGTTATGAAATTGTTTTCAATGTAAACAGATTTTATAATCAAAATACACAGGACGGAAAGCTGCGGATGACGGCGTCGCTGGTCTGCGGTGGTATACTAGACGAATTTAGGTAAGAGACGGGGGATAACCCTCAGAGAAAGGAGAAGACAAGATGTTGGCAGCAAAAAAGTATCAGTTTTGGTTTTGCACAGGCTCACAGGATTTGTACGGAGAGGAATGTCTGGCACATGTGGCCGAGCATTCGAAGAAGATTGTGGAAGCGTTGAATCAATGCGGCCACTTACCCTATGAACTTGTCTGGAAACCGACATTAATCACGAATGAATTAATCCGGAAAACATTTAATGAGGCAAATATGGATGAAAACTGTGCGGGGGTGATTACCTGGATGCACACATTTTCTCCGGCAAAATCTTGGATTTTAGGTTTGCAGGAATACAGAAAACCACTTCTGCACCTGCATACTCAGTTTAACCGGGAGATTCCGTATGACACCATTGATATGGATTTTATGAATGAGAATCAGGCTGCGCACGGAGACAGGGAATACGGTCATATTTTTTCCCGCCTTGGCATGGAACGGAAAGTGGTCATGGGCTACTGGGACGACGAGGAGGTGCAGAAGCGAATCGGTTCCTGGATGCGCACAGCGGTGGGTATTATGGAGAGCAGCCATATCCGTGTGATGAGAATTGCGGACAATATGCGAAACGTAGCTGTTACCGAGGGGGACAAAGTAGAAGCGCAGATTAAGTTTGGCTGGGAGATAGACGCCTATCCGGTCAATGAGATTACGGAGTATGTACAGGCTGTTTCCAAAGCCGATATTGATGCGTTAGTGGAAGAGTATTATCAGAAATATATTATTCTGACGGAAGGTCGGGATGAAAAGGAATTCCGGGAGCATGTGGCAGTTCAGGCAGGAATCGAAATTGGGTTTGAGCGCTTTCTGCTAGAGAGAAATTACCAGGCGATTGTCACTCACTTTGGAGATTTGGGCGCACTCAGGCAGCTTCCGGGACTGGCCATTCAGAGACTGATGGAAAAGGGCTACGGATTCGGCGCAGAGGGCGACTGGAAGACTGCGGCCATGGTGCGTCTGATGAAAATTATGACAGCGGGAATGAAAGGGGCAAAGGGAACTTCCTTCATGGAGGATTACACCTACAATCTGGTCCAGGGAAAAGAAGGAATCCTTCAGGCACATATGCTGGAGGTGTGCCCGACAATTGCGGACGGTCCGATCAGCATCAAGGAGCAGCCGCTTTCCATGGGAGACAGGGAGGATCCGGCCCGGCTGGTATTTACTGCAAAAGAAGGACCGGCAATTGCTGTGTCCCTGGTGGATCTGGGCAACCGCTTCCGTCTGATTATCAATGATGTGAATTGCAAAAAAACAGAGAAGCCGATGCCAAAGCTTCCGGTGGCGACAGCGTTCTGGACGCCGGAGCCAAATTTACAGACAGGTGCGGAAAGCTGGATTCTTGCAGGCGGTGCACATCATACGGCATTTACCTATGACCTTACAGCGGAGCAGATGGGCGACTGGGCGGCGCACATGGGAATTGAAGCTGTGTTTATTGACAAGGATACTACTATTCGTCAGTTGAAAAATGAGCTGTTGTGGAACAGTATCGCTTACAGATAAAGGCTGCAATACAGAAGAAAGCAGGCAATAATCCTAAAACGTTATAAAACAGGAAGTAAGAGAAGCAGCGTATGCCATAAATGTGGCATACGGATGCTTCTTTTGGTTTCAGGGAATTTGAAGAAGATTATTGAGATAAATATAAAAATACAATATAATAAAAAAATATAAATGGTGAGGAAGATTCAGAAAATTTTCAAATAAGGACGGATGATATGGGAGATTTGATTCAGAAGGCGGTGGACCATGCCGCCGCACAGCTTCCGGGCGCAGGGGCGTTTGCTCTCAAGGTTATTCTGTGTATAATAGTATATTTTGTTGGCAAGAAAATGATTTCGTGTGTTGTCAGGACTGTCAGGCAGATGATGGAGCGAAGCAGGATCCAGGCTGGGGCCGTGACCTTTACCGCATCCATGATAAAGATTACTTTGTATCTGGCACTTATTCTTGGTATTGCCATGCAGTTTGGTTTGAAGGAGTCTTCGGTGGCTGCATTGGTGGCCTCCGGCGGTGTTGCGGTTGGCCTTGCGCTGCAGGGCGGTTTGTCAAATTTTGCCGGCGGCTTTTTAATCCTGCTTTTTCAACCCTTTCAGGTGGGAGATTATATTATAACCCAGGGACAGGAAGGGACGGTACAGAAGATTGAGATTCTCTACACGACACTTCACACAATGGACAACCGCCGCGTGATCGTGCCGAACGGAAATCTGGCGAACAATGTTATTGTCAATGTGACAGCTTCTGACAGGAGAAAGCTGGAGATTAAAGTTGGTATTTCCTATGATGACAGTATTCAAAAAGCAAAGGCTGTGCTGGAACGTCTGATCAGTGACGAGGATGAGGTGCTGAAGAGCGAAGAGCACCAGGTTTTTGTTGCAGAGCTGGCGGAGAGCAGTGTGGTCATCGGAATGCGCTGCTGGGTGATGACGGAGCAGTATTATCCAGTGCTGTGGCGGTTCAATGAGAGGATAAAAGAGGAATTTGAATCGGAGGGGATCCAAATTCCTTATCCTCAGATGGATATTCATGTTACTGATAGCAGACGACAGGATATCCAATGCTGACTGTCTGATAGATCAGACTGGCAGCTTCTGTGGGAAGATTGACACAGCCATGGGAGCCGTTGCTGAGATAGATGTCGCCGCCGAATTCGCTGCGCCAGTTAGCGTCGTGCAGTCCGATGTTGCCGTTAAAGGCCATCCAGTATTCCACATAAGAACTGTAGCCCGGGCCGTTGAGTACGTCCGGGGACTGCATGTAAAAAATACTGTAAACGCCTCCCGGAGTCTGATTTTCTGTGCCGAAGGTGCCGGATACACAATCTGTTTCCAATAGCTGCTGCCCGTCTTTATAAAGCCATACCTTCTGGTTCTCAAGGTCAATTTCTACATAACTGTCACCGATATCATTTGTTTCTCCAAAGGCTCCGCCTTTGTGGGACCATACAGGGGAGACGGTTTCCAGCGTTGTGGACTGAAGATATTCCTCAATCTGGGCCTTCGTTGCCGCCGTGTCGAGCTTCCAGCCGAAATCGCCTTTATACAATGTGATATCCGTACCATAGCTGGTGCGGAAGGTTCGGGGATTTCCCTGTGTATCATATTTTTGTGCAAGCTGCTCCACATACGCGGAGAGGAATTCCGGATCGAGAATAAGTCTGTGATCCTCCGCCTCTATCATGTGTTCGGCCAGATCTGAGCTGCGCAGAAATTCATAGTTTGTTCCGAATTTCATGGCAATGCGGAGATTACGGCATGCTCCGTCCTCTGCGTAAGGATTGATCAGATCAGTATCCGCCGTCGCTTCGGGGCTGATCCATGTTTCGTTTAAAACCCATTTCTGGCTGTCGCTG
This sequence comes from Lachnospiraceae bacterium, assembly GCA_030524705.1. GTDB lineage: Bacteria > Bacillota > Clostridia > Lachnospirales > Lachnospiraceae > Choladousia. The sequence goes on from JAUNGD010000008.1 coordinate 11,799, forward strand.
CCGGTAAATTCACTTAAAATTACAGGAGCGCCGTTGAAGGGCTTTGATGCGTCAAGGGTCAGATATTTTCCCTCACGGGACTGAATATAAAAGGCATTCTCTCCGACCTCCTGAAGCTGCCAGGATTGGGATCTGACAAGTCCGGCTCCCTCCGGGTGTTCCATAGCCGCCATTGTGACGGAAAGGCCGTCTTCGGAGGCCGACAGAGCGTCGCCGGAGTGAAGCGCACTGAAACGGCAGGCGACACCGGGCAGATCTTCAAGATAAAACTTCTGTTGGTTCACATCCAGGGAGCGGTACATCTGTAGAGTTTTGTTTTCTGTATCCTGTATAGTACAGTGCTTTACGTCCAGTATAAAGTCAGGATCGGCAGCACTGGCTATTTCGTACAGACCCTGGGGAACGTCGGCAATGGAGATAATGCCGGAAGCAGAAGCGCTGCCTGCCGGGACTTCATGCTCTGCTGCAAAGGACGGGAATACAGTGATAAAAGAAGCAATTCCTGACAGCAATATAGAAAGAGTGATTTTACAGTATTTCATTGCGGGATCCTCCGTTGTACAAGTTGTTGAAGCGCTGCGGTTTTTACATACGTGCAAACCGCTTTTTCATTTTAGCATAGAAATAGAATAAAGAATAGAAAGATTTTACAGGGATTTACTAATATTTACTAATAAATGAATTTATGCTATGATAGGTCAATAAGTTCCAGAAGGAAAGGAAATAATACATGAGAAATAGACGCAAAAGAATCGGGTGCGCAGCGACATTGGCTGCAGTGCTGCTGCTACTGGGAGGCTGTGCAATGGGGGGTGCTGCGGGAAATAAGACAGTGCAGGGAAATAATGCATTGGATGCCAGAGAATACCAGCAGGCACAGCAGCTCTTTCAGGAAGCGGTGAAGGAAGGCGAACAGGAAATGCTGGCCTACCGCGGACTTGGCATAGCGTATATGGGACTGGCACGGTATGAAGAGGCGGAAATGGCGTTTCAGGCAGCGCTTGACTATACGGATGATAAGATGCCGGAAAACAGGCAGGATACGGAACTATATCTTGCAACGGTACAATACCGTGAGGAAAAATACGAAGAAACGATCGCGACATGCGACGATATACTGAAAGAAACGTCAAAAGGCAATGCAGATGCATATTTTCTGCGGGGAGCCAGTTATCTGCATGAGGGGATCCAGGAAGAGGCAGGCAAAGATTTTGATGCTGCTGTAGCGATAGAACAGACAGATTATGATCTGTACCTCAATATTTATGAATGTTATCGGGAACAGAATCTTTCCGGGTTGGGAGGAGAGTACCTGCAGAGCGCTTTAAATATTCCGGGTGATGATATGGAACATTACTACAATCGGGGGCGTATTTATTACTACCTCGAGAATTACGAAGAGGCGCAGAGGCAGTTGATCAGGCCAGTGGAAGAAAAATACGAGCCGGCCATGTACTTGATAGGCAGGGTTTATCTGGCGATGAACGATTATGAACACGCCCAGACAATCTATCAGCAGATACAAAGCGAATTTGGCGCGGAGGCAGAGACTTTCAATGGTCTGGCGCTTTGTTCAATCGAAAGCGGAGATTATGATATGGCGTTGTCTTATATCAGCCAGGGACTGGACACGGAGGGAACCGCAGGAAAACAGGAGTTGTATTTTAACGAAATAATCGCATATGAAAGAAAGCTGGATTTTGCGGCTGCAAAAGCGAAGGCGCAGGAATATGTACAGAAATATCCCGGCGATGAGGCTGGTCAGAAGGAATGGACATTCTTATCGACAAGGTGAGGACAGTTGAAAGCTTTTGAAAATATGGCGGAGAAAGAATCACAGTATGGAATTGATTGAATTTAAGGAGATTCGGGAAAAAGTAATCCTTGTCGGCGTACAGCAGATGACGGGAGACGATACGGAGGAATCCTTGCGTGAGCTGGGAGAGCTGGCGGATACGGCAGGCGCAGAAGTAGCCGGGACTGTTATTCAGCGCCGGGAGAATATTCATCCGGGGACCTACATCGGGAAAGGAAAGATAGAGGAAGTAAGGCAGCTTTTGTGGGAAACGGATGCTACGGGGATTATTTGTGATGATGAATTAAGTCCGGCGCAGATGAACAATCTGCAGTATGAGCTGGAGTGTAAGGTGATGGACCGGACACTTCTGATTCTCGATATATTTGCGCGGCATGCGACATCCCGGGAGGGAAAGATACAGGTGGAGCTGGCGCAGCTCCGTTACCGGGCCGCAAGGCTTACAGGACTTGGAAATTCTCTTTCCAGGCTTGGCGGCGGTATCGGCACGAGAGGGCCGGGTGAGAAAAAGCTGGAGATGGACAGGCGTCTGATCCGTACAAGGATCAGTCACCTGAAGAGGGAGCTGGAGGAAGTCATTCGCCATCGGGATCTGATCCGCGCCCAGAGACAAAAGACAGAGCAGAAAATTGCAGCGCTGGTTGGCTATACTTCCGTCGGGAAGTCTGCCATCTTCCGCACACTGACAGGAGCAGATGTCCTGGAGGATGCAAAGCTGTTTGCTACTCTGGATACAACAACGAGAGGGATTAAACTATCCGGGAGTCAGGAAATACTGCTGACTGATACAGTAGGTTTTATTCGGAAGCTGCCGCATCATCTGGTGGAAGCATTTAAAAGTACGCTGGAAGAAGTGTGCTGCGCCGATATCCTGATCCATGTAGTCGATTCATCAAGTCCTCAGATGGAAGCGCAGATGCATGTGGTGTATGAGACGCTGCACGAACTGGGGGCGGACAGGAAGCCGGTCATTACGGTGTTTAATAAACAGGATCTGCTGACCGGGCCGCAGAATCTCCGGGATTTCCGTGCGGAACAGTGTATTTACGGTTCGGCCCATACAGGGCAGGGGATGGATGCCCTGCGGGAAGCCGTCAGCGATATACTGCGGGCCCAGAAAATATACATTGAGCGGCTTTATCCGTATGAAAAAGCCGGGCTGATTCAGCTGATTCGTAAAAAAGGTGAGCTGCTGGAGGAAAAATATCAGGAGGATGGCATCTTTGTACGGGCTTACGTGCCGGAAAGCATTTACATGAATGTATAAAAAAAGTACAAAGAAAAAGGATGTCGTGAAAGTCTCGCAGATATAGGCTTTTACGGCATCTTCATGTCTACATATAGTTGTTTTTGGGAGAATCACAGCATATATGGTGTGTTTTTCTCATTGACTTACGATTTGGGCGGTGCTATACTGATACCCATAGCGAAAATATATAGTACAAGATATAGTTATACATACAGCGGGATGGAGGATTATATAGTGTTTAAGGTTGTAAAGCGTGACGGAGAAATAGCAGAATTTGATCTGACGAAGATCAGCGGAGCCATTGCCAAGGCGTTTGAGGCGAAGCAGATGGAATACAACAGCGACATGGTCGATCTTCTGGCGCTCCGGGTAACGGCGGATTTCCAGAAGAAGATTAAAGACGGGCTGATTGATGTGGAGAGCGTGCAGGACAGCGTGGAGCAGGTGCTGATACAGGCAGGTTATGCTGATGTGGCAAAGGCATATATTCTTTACCGCAAACAGCGGGAAAAGATCCGCAATATGAAATCCACGATTCTCGATTACAAGGAGATTGTGAACAGCTATGTGAAGGTAGAGGACTGGAGAGTAAAGGAAAATTCTACGGTAACGTATTCTGTTGGCGGACTGATCCTGAGCAACTCAGGTGCTGTGACCGCCAATTACTGGCTCTCTGAGATTTATGACCAGGAGATTGCAGAGGCGCACCGCAATGCGGATATTCACATTCATGACCTTTCCATGCTTACCGGTTATTGCGCGGGCTGGTCATTAAAGCAGTTGATCGTTGAGGGGCTTGGCGGGATCAAGGGTAAGATCACTTCGGCTCCGGCAAGGCACCTTTCCGTACTTTGCAATCAGATGGTAAATTTCCTTGGGATCATGCAGAATGAATGGGCCGGTGCGCAGGCGTTTTCATCCTTTGATACGTATCTGGCGCCCTTCGTAAAGGCGGACAATCTGTCATACCCGGAGGTTAAGAAATGCATTGAAGCCTTCATTTACGGAGTGAATACGCCAAGCCGCTGGGGAACCCAGGCTCCGTTTTCCAATATTACATTGGACTGGACTGTTCCGGCCGATCTGGCTGATCAGCCGGCCATCGTAGGCGGCCAGCCGATGGATTTCTGCTACAGGGACTGCAAAGAAGAGATGGATATGATCAATAAGGCCTTCATTGAGACAATGATCGAAGGCGATGCGGATGGCCGCGGTTTCCAGTATCCGATCCCGACTTATTCCATAACAAAGGATTTTGACTGGTCTGAGACGGAAAACAATAAGCTGCTCTTTACCATGACGGCAAAATATGGTACTCCGTATTTTTCCAATTATATCAACAGCGACATGCAGCCCAGCGACGTACGGAGTATGTGCTGCCGTCTGCGCCTTGATCTGCGGGAGCTTCGCAAGAAGATGGGCGGCTTCTTCGGCTCTGGAGAGAGTACGGGAAGCGTCGGCGTAGTTACGATCAATCTGCCGCGGATCGCTTATCTGGCGGCAAACGAAAAGGATTTCTACCGCAGGCTCGACCATATGATGGATGTGGCAGCCCGTTCTCTGAAGATCAAGAGAGACGTTATCACGAAGCTTTTGGATGAAGGCCTGTATCCGTACACGAAGCGGTACCTCGGTTCCTTTGCAAATCATTTTTCCACTATCGGACTGATCGGTATGAATGAAGCGGGACTGAATGCAAACTGGCTTCGCAAGGATCTGACTCATGAGGAGACACAGCAGTTTGCGAAGGATGTGCTGAACCACATGAGAGAACGCCTTGTAAATTATCAGGAGGAGTACGGCGACCTGTACAATCTCGAAGCGACGCCGGCAGAGTCCACGACATACCGTTTGGCAAAGCACGACCGGGCGCGCTGGCCGGAGATCATCACGGCAGGAAAGCCGGGAGATACGCCGTATTATACGAACAGTTCACATCTTCCGGTAGATTTTACTTCGGATATTTTTGACGCGCTGGATATTCAGGATGAACTGCAGACACTGTATACCTCCGGCACGGTATTCCATGCATTTCTCGGTGAGCGGCTTCCGGGCTGGAAGGCAGCCGCGACGCTGGTTCGTAAAATTGCCGAGAATTATAAGCTTCCGTATTATACGATGTCTCCGACCTATTCTATCTGCCAGGCTCATGGATATCTGGACGGAGAGCAGCAGGTTTGCCCGATCTGCGGCGAGCGCACCGAAGTCTACAGCAGGATCACAGGATATTACCGTCCGGTGCAGAACTGGAATGACGGTAAAGCTCAGGAATTTGCGAACCGCAGGCTGTATGATATTGCAAACTCCCGTCTCAAGAGAAATGCGGATGGGATCAATCCGATGTATCGTGCCGGGATGAATGTTACGGTGAATGCGGAAGGAGATGCGGAAGAACAGCCGGAGGAGCAGAAGACTGAACAGGCAATGGAGCTGGGCGCAGAAGTACGCTATCTCTTTACGACAAAAACCTGTCCGAATTGTAAGATTGCAAAGGAAATGCTGCGTGGGGAGCCCTATGAGCTTGTGGATGCAGAGGAAAATCAGGAGCTAGTCAGCCAGTTTGGCGTTATGCAGGCGCCGACGCTGGTGGTTATGCATGACGGAGAGGTAGATAAATATGTCAACGCCTCAAATATCAAGAGATACGTTGACCGGCTGGTATCAAATGCATAAATAAAAGGTTTTTTGAAGAGGAGGCCGCTTGAACACTTGGATGAAGTTCCGGTGAGCAGGCGGCCTCTTCTTTTTGTTTAATAATATTTATCCGGGCGGCAAAGAAAGACGCCCGCCTTTTGCCTTATTCAGCTGTTATCTGGTTAACAACATCTTCCCAGAGTAATGTGCCGATGCGGGGATAGTTTCCCTCGAGAGACATGACTGTGATGACGGCGGATTTTTGGGGCACAGCGATACAAAACTGTCCATAATTGCCGTCGGACCGGAAGGATGCCCCATCTGGATTTCGGATGAACTGATAGCCATAACCGTAGCCTGCGTATATTTTATTGCCTTCCGTACGGCAGGCTGAGTCATCTACAAGATTTGAGGTGGCTTTTCTCATATATGACTCCGGGACGATCTGTTTTCCGTGATAATTTCCGTAATTGCAGATCATTTCTCCGTAATGAGAAAGCTCGTCAATGGTTACATAAAGTCCGTTGGCAGCATGAACATGTCCCTTGGGGCACAGCGTCCAGTCCGGGTTGCCGATACCAAGTGGTTCGAAAAAACGGTGCCTGAGGTATTCGAGCAGATTCACACCTGCACGGCGTTCAATGGCGCAGCTGACCATGTAGGTATTAAAGTTGCTGTAAAGCCACTTTGTCCCGGGTACGTCCGTAAAAGATGCATTGAAAAAATAGGAAATCCAGTCCTGGACTGTATAACGCTCTGGCCCGTCGCAGAAGAATAAAGAAGAACTAAGACCGCTGGTCATTGTCAGCAGGTGTTCAATGGTTATTTCCTTCAGATACGGGCCTGCGGATTCTGGTACGTATTCCGGAAAAATGTCTGCGATTCGTTCATCGAGTCGGATGAGCCCTTCGTCTATCGCAATACCCGCTGCGCAGGAAACGACTCCTTTGCAGGTGGACCAGGTATTCAGACGTGTTTTGACGGGTATTCTCTTGTATTCTGCGGTAAGCGATCCATCCCGCCAGATCTGGGCATAATTTACATTCAGGCGTTCAGCAGTCACAGCGGTGACAAATGTCTGCAGCAAATCACAATCTTTCATAGCATGTCCCTTCTTTCATTTTTTCATATTTTGGCAGCTCATATTTCACGTGTTCTAAACAGGGCCTTTATGGTATTCCCTGCATGGATTGTGTACTCATTATATTCTCGGGAAAAAGAAAAGTAAAGTTAAATATATTATTTTTATTAAACGATTTTAAAAAGTATAGAAATGTTTAAAGTCAATATGCATAAAAAACAATGGAGAAAATTAAATAATTTATACAAAAAGATTGCAAAATAAAAAATTTAGTATGACAAATACGAAAATAATTAATATAATAATATCGTAAAAAAGTTTCATAAAATAAATTTAAAAAGTTTATTAAAAAGAAACAAATCCGTACAGCGACACGCTGACGGTTATAAAGAAAAGGAGAAAAAAATATGAAGAACATGAGAAAACTGAAAAAACTGTTGTCCCCGATGCTTATCTCCGCATTAGCATTAAGTATTGGAAGCACTGCATTTGCAGATGACACGATTAAGATCGGCGTTATCACAAATGGAATGCAGAGCCCGATCTATACCGAGTGTATGACTAATGCAGGAAATCTCGTTGCTTCTGAGTACAATGAGAACGGCGGTCTGCTTGGAAAGCAGGTAGAGATCGTTCCGGCAGACGGCGGCCTTACGGCAGATGAAGCGATCAATGCAGCAAACATGCTGATTTCCCGGGGCGACATTTCAGCAGTATACGGATGTCCGACATCCATCATGGTAATGGGCTGCGAGTCACTGTTTGGCGATGCACAGGTTCCGCTTCTGATGGGTGGTACCAGCGTTAAGATCCATGACGAGACAGATAATATGTATCTGTTCCGCTGCCGTCCGTCTGACAGCATTTCCGCCCGTATCGCTGCGACGCTGCTGGTGGAGGAAATGGGCTGCAAGAACCTCGGCGTAATCTACGAAAACAGCGATTTTGGTCAGGGCGCACTCACCATTTTTCAAGAGTATGCAGATGAGCAGGGCGTATCCCTCCTTGGAGAAGGCTACAACACCACAGACCAGGATATCACTTCTCAGGCTCTTAAGTTAAAAGAGGCAGGCGTAGACGGTATTCTTGTATGGGCAAACTCAGGAAATGTGCCGATGATCGCCAGCGCTCTGTACGCCCAGGGACTTGACGTACCTGTTTGCGGAAACGGCGGTACATGTAATTCTCAGGTTCAGTCTTCCTGCCAGCCGGAATGGATTGACGGATGGTACGGCCTTACCGATGTTTCTGTAGACAAAGACGATGAAACCATGAAGGCGTTTATCGCAAAATATAAGGAAGCATACGGCGAGGATGCTTACATTGAGGATACAGTAGCTACCGGTTACTCTGAGGCGTCCTGGATCTGTGATGCGATCGAACGCGCGGGTTCTGCTGACCCGGTGGACGTTGCTGAGGCTCTGTATGCGACGGAGGGATTTGAAGGCCTTACAGGAGTATTCAAGCTCCGTGGAGACAAGGTTGACTTTGCCGGTACGAATGATATCGTTCGTCAGGTTATGAAGGACGGCGAAATGACTCTGGAATATGACCGTACCGTAAGCGTCGATTAAAGTATTTATTAAATAGGGCATAGATCATATGAAAATATGCAGTGCTTCTCGTTGGTCAATTAAATATAGAGGAGCGCTGCATTTTTTATCAAAACAAAAGGAGGAAAATGTGCAATGCAGGCAGTGTTGGTTCAGCTTGTGCTCAGCGGCATAGCAATGGGCTTTGTATATGCGTTAGTTGCGATAGAGTATACGCTTATCTATAATTCCTGTGGTTTACTGAATTTCTCACATGACAAAATCATAACTCTCGGAGGATATTTCTTTGTAGGAACCTTTTTGATGGATATGAACTGGTCGAATATACCGGCGGTGCTCGGTTCGGTTCTGACGCTCGCTCTTTTAGGAGTTATAATTGCTTTTGTTATTTTTATTCCATTAAAAAACAAACCCAGACTGATTGCAATCGTTGCGACAATCATGCTGGGCCAGATGATCAATGAGATCGCGCCGCTTATCTGGGGCGGACTTGCGTTGAATCCTATGAATTTCCTTTCAGGAACCACGCAGATTTTTGGTGCAACGGTAGCGACAGCTTATTTATATATCATTGTCGTGTCGGTGATCATTTTGATCCTCTTACAGTATATGCTGAAGAGAACAAAGCTTGGAAAGGCAATGACCAGTGTTGCATTGAACAAAACTGCAGCCTCATTGATGGGCGTTAATGTAACATGGAACATGGCTATTACGATCATGATCAGTTTCGTTATCTGTGGGATCCTGGGTATCCTTTGCGCCCCGATCTTTACGGTTACGCAGACAATGGCCAGCATGATCTCCCTGAAGGGCTTTGCAGCAGGCGTTATAGGAGGTTTCGGAAATCTGCCGGCAGCGATCTTCGGAGGACTTTTCCTGGCGATTGCAGAAAATCTGATCTGTCTTGCATTACCTTCTGTATTTAAAGATGTTGTTGCTTTCGTCCTTATGATTGCATTTATGTTATTCTTCCCCAACGGTATGGCAGGCATTAAAGAAAATATCAAGAAACGCCAGATCAGGAAGCAGATGGAGGTGGAATTATGAGCAAAATGTCAACAAAAAAAGCAATTCTTATGGGACTGGCCGCCCTGCTCGTAATGGCTTTATTTCCTGTAGTTGTACCCAGCAAATATTATCTGACTGTCGGGTGTCAGGCAATGCTGTACTCCATCCTTGCTCTGGGAATGAATTTTATCGTAGGTATGTCCGGTTTGGTAAACCTCGGAGCTGCTGCAGTATATGGTCTGGGCGCTTATACGTCTGCCCTGCTCAGCAAGGCCGGTGTAAACCCGTGGCTCTGTATTTTCCCTGTAATCCTTATGGGATGGGTGATTGGAAAAGGATTAGGCTATCCGAGTCTGAGACTGAAGGGCTTCTATCTGTCACTTACTACCATCGGTTTCAATGAGATCGTCAGAAATCTTCTGCTTAATTTTCAGTTTACAGGTGCTGGTACGGGTGTGAAAAACTTCCCGAATTATTCAATTTTTGGTTTTGAGATCAACACGCAGATGCGCAGCTATTACCTGATCCTGGTCGTACTGGCGATCGTACTGTTCATAGCTCTTCGTATTGTGCGTTCAAAATGGGGGCGTGCTTTTATTGCATCAAAGGATAACCCGGACGCCCTGGAGGTATGCGGAATCAACCTGGCATCTGTGAAGGTCACAGCATTTACACTGTCCTCTATCTTCGGATGCATTGCCGGAGCGATGTATGCACATTTCAACGGCTACGTTGCAGCGTCTACTTTTACAACGACACTGTCTAACTCCTTTATCATTATGATGGTTGTCGGAGGCCTGGGTAATTTCTACGGATGTATTTTCGGTGCCTGGGTAGTTGCATTTTTACCGGAATTACTTCGTCCGATCGGTATAACATATAAGTTCTTTTATGCATTGATCATGATGATCGTTGTCATTTTCTTCCCGAATGGCGTGATAACAGATCTGAAGGCATATGTCAGCGGGTTCTTTAGCCGCATGAAAGAGGGGAAGGGGGAAAAGGCGTAATGGGTACTGTACTTGAAGTAACGAACCTTACAAAGAAGTATGAAGGACTGCTTGCAGTTAACAAAGTAAACTTTAAAGTTGAAGAGCGGCGTATTCATTCACTGATCGGTCCGAACGGAGCCGGGAAGACGACTACGCTCAGTATGATAAACGGAACTGTTGAGCCTACCCTGGGTACCGTCAAGTTTTTTGGACAGGACATCACAGGTATGCCGGCATACAAGATTGCCCAGATCGGCATCGGAAGGACATTCCAGAATATCAAGCAGTTCGGGAGCCTGACTGTCCGGGAGAACCTGATGGTCGGAGCAATGTATAAGCACAATAAGGGAGGCGTATTGCGCATGCTCCTCCGCGTATCCGAGACAGACCGTCTGGAAAAAGAGATGCGGGAAAAGGCAGATGAAGTATTGCAGTATATCGGCATGTATGAACTCAGAGATGAGTATGCGGGAAATCTGGCTTATGGCCGGCAGAAGCTTCTGGAGTTGGGGCGTGCCATGATAGGAGAACCGAAGCTGATTCTTCTGGATGAGCCGGCTGCCGGATTGAATCCATCTGAGCGGGTAGAGTTTGTGCAGATATTGCAGAAGGTATATGACAGCGGTATAGATCTGTTCCTGATCGAACATAACATGGACGTAGTAATGAACATCAGCCATGACATAACCGTATTGAATTTTGGCCAGAAGATTGCCGAAGGTTCTCCCAGTGAGATTCAGAGTAATCCGGAAGTAATTAAAGCGTATTTAGGAGATCGGTATACTACGATTAATAAGGAGTGAGAGCAAAATGCTGAAAGTGAATAATGTGTTTAGTTATTATGGGAATGCATGCGCTCTGCATGATGTTTCCTTTGAAATCAACCAGGGAGAGATCGTATCCATTATTGGAGCGAACGGCGCGGGAAAGTCAACGCTGATGAAAACGATCATGGGGGTAGTAAAACCCCGTTCCGGCAGTATTATATATGAAGGCAGTGACATCAGCCGTATGCCGACTCATAAGATCGTGAAAGCCGGCATCGTATATGTCCCGGAAGGCCGTGATGTTTTCTCAACGTTGTCCGTTGCTGATAATCTGGAGATGGGTGCGTATTCCTGCAATTACAGCCAGAAGGAAATGGTGGCGCTGCAGGAGGAAATGTATGATATGTTCCCGAGACTGAAGGAGCGGCGGAAACAGGCTGCCGGTACTCTTTCCGGAGGAGAGCAGCAGATGGTGGCGATCGCTAGGGGGCTGATGAGCCGCCCGAAACTGATCATGTTTGACGAGCCTTCACTTGGTCTGGCGCCGATCATCGTGGATGAGGTGTTTGAGCAGATCAAGACGATCAATGACAAGATGAAGGTGTCAGTTATTCTGGTTGAGCAGAATGCTTATATGGCATTAAGCATTTCAAACAGATGCTATGCCCTGGAAAATGGACAGGTTTCCATGCAGGGCGACAGCAAGGTATTGATAGAGGATGATACGATTCAGAAGGTTTATCTTGGAATGTAGGGATAATTCAGACGTTAAAAGAGGTGCTGAGATGGATTATATGGAGGAGAGCCTGAAGAAACATGCCGGGTGGCAGGGGAAGATTGAGGTCGTATCGCGTGTGCCGGTATCGACAAAGGATGACCTGTCGCTGGCATATACGCCGGGGGTTGCCAAACCGTGTCTGGAAATTCAGGCAGATATTAACAAGAGCTATGAACTGACCCGACGCCATAATCTTTGTGCTGTCATTACAGACGGCAGCGCTGTACTGGGGCTTGGCGATATCGGGCCGGAGGCGGGGATGCCTGTAATGGAAGGAAAATGTGTGCTTTTTAAATCCTTCGGTGATGTGGACGCATTTCCGCTTTGTATCAAAACCAGGGATGTAGACGAATTTGTGAATACGGTCTATCTGATGTCGGGATCATTTGGCGGGATAAATCTTGAGGATATTTCTGCGCCCCGCTGCTTTGAGATTGAGAAAAAACTGAAGGAAAAATGTGATATACCGGTTTTTCATGATGATCAGCATGGTACGGCTGTTATTACGCTGGCCGGTCTGCATAATGCTCTGAAGGTAGTCGGAAAGAATAAGACGGAAATCCGGGTGGTTGTTTCCGGTGCGGGGGCAGCAGCCACAGCTATTACAAAGCTGCTGCTTTCCGATGGTGTGAAGGATATTGTCATGTGTGACCGGAGCGGGGCTATTTATAACGGGCGGACGGTTCATATGAATGCTTTTAAGCAGGAGATGGCTGAACTGACAAATCCACGGAAGTTATCTGGCACGTTACAAGAGGTTCTGGCGGGAGCGGACATCTTTATCGGAGTTTCAGCTCCGGGTATGCTGACTACAGATATGGTGCGGACCATGGCCCGGGATGCCATTATTTTTGCATGCGCGAATCCTACGCCGGAAATCTTTCCGGATGAAGCAAAAGCCGGAGGCGCAAAGGTAGTTGCGACAGGACGCAGTGACTACCCGAACCAGATCAATAATGTCCTGGCGTTTCCGGGGATATTCCGTGGGGCTTTCGACGTACGGGCGAGGGACATCAATGATGAGATGAAGATAGCGGCAGCGGTGGCCCTGGCAGAGCTGATCCCGGAAGAAGAGCTGAATGAGGACTATATTATTCCGGCGGCTTTTGATCCAAGAGTTGGTCCGGCTGTTGCAAAGGCAGTGGCAGAAGCGGCAAGAAAAAGTGGTGTAGCCCGGATTGATAAATAAGTAGCTGAAAAAGAAAAGACTCCCAGGCTGCCGCACGAATGACTGAATGATTAATCAGCGCGGCAGTCTTCTTTTGTATTTGTACAGAACTAAATAGATTTTAAAAATGGAACAATATAGTGAAGTGCAGCTCCGATGGCCGTTACCTGTTTGCCGCATTTTCCTGGGATCAGCCGCAGAGTTTTGATTTGGATACTTGAATTTTCTTCCAGCAGTGCGGACAGATACTGATAATCTTCTTCTCTGAAATAAGTGCTCAGAAGGCCGCCGATAATGAAATCGTAATCCATGACATGGCGGATATTTGTGATCGCTATGGCGAGATAACGAAGATAATTTTCCCAGATTCCTTGAATACGGCTGTCTTTTTGCCCGAGAAGCTCGAAAAAGCGGTCGATTGATTCTCCAGAAGCATTACACAGACTGTAAGCAGAACAGTATGTTTCCAGACATCCGCGTTTTCCACAGTAACACAGGTCGCCGGAAGGATTTATGCAGATATGCTCAAAGGTACCGCTGATGGATCCGTTCTCGCTCTGTACTTCGCCATTTAAAATGACAGCTCCGCCAAGGTTGCGGTTCAGAGAAAGATAGATGGCGTTGGAAACATCCTTCAGGAACCAGAGTTCGGCCGAGGCAGAAGCCTTTGCATCGTGGATGAAGATACAGGGCAGGTCAAGATACTGGCTGAAATTATCTATTTTTAAACCGGTGCATTGCAGAATTTTGCCGTAGATCATCGTCTGGCCGTCTTCAGATACCAGCCCCTGCATAGCTATGCCAATTCCCAGGATCTGAGAGACCGGAAAAGATAGAGTGGCTATAAAATTGTTTATCTGATTGCATACGCGCTGAAAATAATCCGGGCTGTTGGAAAATGGCAGATCTACAGAGGAATCCTTCAGTACGGTCCCATATAGATCTACAGCCGCAATCAGTACGGATTCTTTTAAAAGCTCAACTCCGATCGCAATTTTGGCGGTAGGATTGCAGCTGACTCTTTGCGCCTTTCGTCCCCCGGTGGATTCAGAAAAGCCGTTTTTGGTAATTAGTCCACAGTCTTCCAAAGCGGTTAAATTTTGTGTGACGGTCGGAAAACTCATCTGCAGTGCATAGGAAATTTCCGGGCGGGAGCTGTGATGATTGCTGTATATGTATTGATAAACTTTACTGCGGTTGATTTTTTTCATTTCATAAGAAGTAACTTTTGTTTCAAACATGTTATTATCCTCACATTTTTACTTGACACGTACAAGAATATTTTGATGGATATTCCTGTAAATGTCAAGATACAAAAACAGTCTTTAATAAAACACATATATAAAATATATTAAAAAATGACAGGAGGTTTGTGATATTCATGAAAGCATTAGTATTGACGGCTCCGGAAACATTGAGTGTACAGGATATTCCGGTGCGTAAACCAAACGAAAAGGAAGTATTGATTGAGGTAAAGGCGTGTGGCGTCTGCGGTACGGACCTGCACATGTTCCATGGCGACAAAGGCGCTTTTGAAAATTCTTATCCGCTGGTAATGGGACATGAGTTTTCAGGCGTGGTCGCTGAGATTGGCAGCGGAGTGACCAAGTTCCGGGTGGGAGACCATGTGGCGGTAGATCCCAATATATATTGCGGTCAGTGTGCTCCGTGTTTACGGGGAGACGTACATTATTGTGAGCATATGACCGGCATTGGGACGACCACATATGGAGGATTTGAAGAGTACTGTACAGTGCCGGAACGCGCTGTTTACCGGGTGCCCGAGGAACTGCCCTTTGAGGTGGCAGCGATGATGGAACCGGTATCCTGTGCGATGCATGGTATTGACCGCAGCAGCATTCGCCCGGGTGACATGGCGGCGATCATTGGTTATGGTCCTATCGGTGAGATCATGTTTCAATTGGCACAGTGCGCCGGAGCAGCGCAGATCGCGATCATTGAACCGCAGGAGGCAAAGCGCGAAAAGGCAATAAAATATGGCGCCGCACTTGCGATCGATCCGATGACGGAGGATGTAAAAGCAGTTCTGCAAAAGGCAGGAATTGAACCAACTACGGTAATTGAATGTGTGGGCCGCAAAAATACAATGGAGATGGCGTTGGATATCGCGGCGAACCAGGCGACTGTTATGCTGTTTGGACTTACACCTCCCGAGACGAAGCTGGAGGTATATGCGTATGAGCAGCTGTTTAAGAAAGAAATTTGCGTGACAGGCTCTTATATCAATCCTTTGGTAGCAGAACGTGTGATTCGGCTGCTGGCATCCGGGAAAATTGATATGGGCAGGGTGATTACCGATGTAATCCCGTTAGAGGATTCTGTAAAAGTGTTTACGGATAACAGTTACCGCAGCCATGGAAAAATTGTTATCGTTCCATAAGCGTCTAAAAGGATACCGGTTTTAAAAAGAAGAGTGAGCATTTTATATTTGAGGAGCTTTGTGCAGGCAGGGCTCCTCAATTGTTTTACAGAAATTATATTTGTCCTTTATCCTGATATATGTTAAAATGGCAGGTGGAATTTTATCCTTTATTGAAGGAGAAGGGCAATGACTTTTTTATCTGGAATGTTTCCGATTTTCCTGATATGCACTGTGGTTCTGTATTTTCTTGTGCCGTTGGCGTACCGATGGGGCGTACTGCTGGCTGCCAGCCTTATATTTTATGTGTCGGCCGGGCTGGAAAAGCTTCCGTTTTTGCTGGTGACGGCGCTGGTGGTGTACGGGGCTGCGCGGTGGATCGATTTCGTCTATGAGAGCAGGGCGGAATATATCAGAGAGTATAAGCCAGATCGGGGAGAGAAAAAGAGGCTGCAGCAGCAGGACAAGAAAAAGTGCCGCAGGATTTTGAATGGAGCTCTGATCATTGTGATCGGGCTGCTGGTTTACTGCAAAGCCGGAGCCAGGGCGGCGGCTGCCCTGAGCAGCGTATTTTCAGAGGGACGCCTGGACTGGTTCAGGGTGATCGTACCGCTTGGAATCTCTTATTACACATTTTCGGCGGTGGGATATCTGGCGGATATTTACTGGAAAAGGGAGAAAGCTGAGAAAAATTTCTTTAAGATGGTTTTGTTTCTCGCATATTTTCCGCAGATCCTGCAGGGGCCGATCGCCAGGCACAGACAGCTGGCCAATCAGCTGGTCGAGGGACACAGCTTTGATGTGAAACGTATCAGCTATGGTTTGCAGCTTGCACTCTGGGGATATTTTAAGAAGCTGGTGATTGCGGACAGGCTTATAATTTTTATTAATACGGTTTTTCAGAATTTCTGGGAGTACCGCGGGATAGTTTTTATTGTGGCTGTGCTGCTTTCCGGACTGCAGCTGTACTGTGATTTTTCCGGATGCATGGACATTGCCCGGGGAATTTCTCAGGTGTTTGGCATTGAGCTTGAGAAGAATTTCGATCATCCGTTTTTTGCCAGAAGTGCTGCCGAGTTCTGGCGCAGGTGGCATATCACGCTGGGCGCGTGGTTTAAGGATTATGTGTATATGCCCCTGGTGATTTCTCCGCGGGTGACGAAGCTGTCTCAGAGCGTAAAAAAGACTTTCGGAGTTCGGGCCGGCAGAGCAGTTGCGGTGGTGATACCGCTGGGCTGCGTATGGATACTCACGGGTCTGTGGCATGGAACGGGATATAATTATATTGCCTGGGGCGTTTACTGGGGAGCAATCATTATCTTTTCGGCTGTATTTGCACCGGAGATAGAAAAGCTAACCGGATTTCTGCGGATCAATACGAAGGCTGAGAGCTGGAAGGTTCTTCAGATGGTACGGACCTATCTGCTGTTTTCCTTCGGCCGTCTTTTAACAGTGCCGGGAAGCCTGCATGCGACCTGGGAGGTCATCAGGAGAACACTTTCGGCCCATGATATCTGGTCGTTTTTTGATGGTTCTCTGCTGGAATACGGCCTGGACGCGAAGGATTTTGTGCTGCTGGCCTTTACGGTGCTTATTTTGTGGGGCGTAAGTATGCTGCAGGAAAAAGGTTCTGTCCGGGAACGTATTGCCGGGTATAATCTCGCAGTGCGGTGGGGAATTTATTATATGGCGATTTTTTCTGTTGTGATATTTGGCGTTTATGGACCGGGTTATAACAGCAGTGCGTTTCTTTATATGGGATTTTAGATAATATTTTATTAATTCAGAAAGCGAGGTTGATGATCATGTATCAGACAATTGTGCAGGCTGTATTGGCTCATGGAGCGCAGACACCGGACAGGATGGCGATCGGGTGCGAACAGAACCGTATTACATATGCACAGCTTTGCGGCCAGGTGAAATGCATGGCAGCGAAGCTGGCGGAGGAATATGAGGCTGAAAAGGGAGACTTTATCATGCTCCAGGGGGTATCCAGGCCGGATTATGTTGTTGCATGGCTGGCGATCCAGTATCTTGGCGCTGTGTCTATTCCTACGGATAAAATTGCAAAGGAAGAAAATATTCTGGATGTGTACCGGTACTCCCAGGCAAAATTCCTGCTGACGGATGCCCCGGTGGAGGCAGAGGATGTAAAATGCATATCTTTGCAGGAGTGCTACGAGGATGCGGTAAAGGCTGCGGCCTCCGGCCATGTGCCGGAGCTTCCTTACACGGCTCCGGAGAAATCTGCTGTTTCTGAAATTTTGTTTACCACGGGTACGACGGGAAAGCCGAAGGGAACGATGCTGACCATCGGAAATATTTATGCGATCATCCACAATATGCAGCAGGGGATAGGAATCCAGGAGGACGAGCGCATCCTGATCCCTTTGCCGCTGAATCATTCTCTGGGCATGAGATCTCTGCGCGCAGGGCTTTATCTGGGAGGCTCTGTTGTACTTCAGGAGGGTTTTGCTTTTGCAAAGACAATCAGTGACAATATTTCAGAATTCCAGTGTACGGCCATGGTCTGTGTGCCGACTTCCATGGAATTGATGTACCGCCAGATGCGCCGTCATTTCTCCAAAATTATGGGACAGCTGCGCTATATCGAGGTAGGGGCGGGATCTCTGGGATATGATATGAAGAAAAAGCTGTCGGCGGAGCTGCCGGATACCCGGGTGGTCAATACCTGGGGGTCTACAGAGAGCGGCGGGGCTATTTTCCTGAATCTTTCTCTGCATCAGGAAAAGCTTACGGCTCTGGGGAAACCTTTGGACAGCGTTGAGGTAAAAATTGTGGATAAAGAAGGCAATGATATTACCGGGACAGCCCGGGATATCGATACGGCGGGCAGAATGATCCTGCGGGGAGATATGCAGATGGCAGGATATTTCCGGATGCCGGAGGCAACGGCGGAGACTCTGGTGAATGGATGGCTGTACACGAATGATATCGTATATATGGATGAAGATGGATTTGTTTATATGCTGGGCCGGGCAGATGATATTATCAATGTCGGAGGTGAAAAAGTTTCTCCGATTGAGGTGGAAAATATTGCCCAGGAATTTGAAGAGATCCGGGAATGTGCATGTATCGGGGTGAAGGATGAGAGCCTCGGTCAGATTCCGGCTCTGTTTGTAGTTCCGGAGCAGGGCGAGTTTCATCAGGCACAGCTTCTTCGGTTTATGGCTGACCGGGTGGAGAAATATAAGCTTCCGCAGCGCTTTGTCCTGCTGGATGCTCTTCCGCGCAACCGCATGCAGAAGCTGAACCGCAGGGAGCTTCATCGAATATGGCAGGAAGACCAGGAAAAATAGCCGGAGAGCGACATGAAAAAGAGCATAATTAAAACCATTATATTTTGTGTGATCGGCGTGGGAATGTTTTTCCTGGTGCAGTCAGTGCTGGGGGTATCTAATTATTTTTCCGAGCATACGGAGATGATGTTTGAAGGGTATTATGAGCAGCCAGAAAATACGGTGGATGCAGTTCTGATCGGAAACAGCCATGTGTATAAATTCTGGCAGGGAGCGTTTGCGTGGCAGGAGCATGGCATAGCGGCTCTGGCGCTGTCTACATCCGACATGCCCTGCAGCATTGTAAAAAATATTGCGATAGAAGCCTGCAAAACTCAGAAACCTAAGGTAATGGTATTTGATTCCACACAGTTTGCGCAGGCAGAGGCAGACGAAAACAATAAAATATATCTTGTCCTGCGAAGCATGCGGTTTTCCCGGAATTATGTTGACATGATAGAGAGCTATTGTGATTATGCCGGTATCACTGGTACGGAGAAGCTGAAATATTATTTCCCGATTCTGCAGTTCCATTCCAGGTGGAAGGAGATCAATGCCGGTGATTTCGTGCAGTCCTATGCTTCTTATTTGAATTCCTGTTATCTGAAGGATTTTCTGTCTCAGACAATTGAAAACATGTCTCATATTGCGACAGACCGGCGAGCCGCTATCAGTGAAAAGAGTGAACAGGAGCTGCGGGAGTTGCTGGAATGGTGCGGCGAGCAGGATTTTGAAGCGGTGTTCATTGCCTCGCCGGTGCTTCTCGGAGAGGAGAGACTGGCTATGGTCAATACTGTAGGAGACATTGTTTCAGAGTATGGCATTAATTTTGTGAACTATAATGATCCGGGCATGTTTGAGAGCTTTGATTTCGATGTGGCTGTGGATTTTCAGGACAAGAGCCACACAAATGTCAATGGCTCATGGAAATTCACAAAGGTATTTGGAAAATATCTGATTGACGAGTATGGTCTGGAGGATCACAGAGGTGAGGAAGCATATGAGCAATGGGACAAACAGACGCAGAAATACTATGAGCTGATTAAAGACTATTTTATCTATTGAGAGCTGTAAAAAGGGAAAGCAAATCCGGCCGGATCTGTTTTCCCTTTTTTACAGCATTGACAGGTCAGTTCAGCTGGTACAGGTTCTGGAGCGCCTGGTCAGCAATAATAATTTCCATATGCTCTGCAAAATAAGCATCCGTTCCCGGCGTATACTTGCAGGGAGCAGCATATTCGGACAGGACATTACATATTTTGTTGAACTGTTCGGCTGAACTCTCAGCCTTTTTCAGGAACAGGTAGTAATGACCGGTCTCAGAATCTTTGTACAGTGTATTTGGCCCTCCGTAAATGTGGCCGAGTACTCCTGCGGCGCTTATTGCGTCGTCCAGGGAATAGAACTGATAAAAACGTGTCAGCTCCCGAAGCTCTGCGTCGTTCGCATCAGGGTCTGAAACGGAAGGAGATTGTTCTTCTGCTTCAGCGGCCTTCTGGGCGGCACGCTTCTTTGCCTCGGATATTTTTTTGATCAGGCCAAGAATATCATCGGCGCCTTCCATCCGATCTTTGAATTCGGCAGGAGAGACGGTGCCGGTCTGTTCCGGATCCTCCGGTGAAAAACGGGCGAATCGGGTGTCAAGCTCCTCCGGGTCTTCCACCTTTGTGATAATAAGAATCAGTGAATCCATAGATACTGGAACAGCTTCTATTACAAGGGGCGTATTGTCCGCTTCAAATCCAAAATCCTGAGCGGCCACTTGCATCATGTCCTGAAACAATGCTTTGGCTTTGTCAGAACCGTATGCAAGCTCACTGAGCTTAATTTCTCTGTCGGCCAGGTCTTCTCGTGTCAGGGTACAGCGAATTTGCCTGTCGTTGATTTTTTCGATTTTCATTCAATCACATCCTTACCCGTAAAATAAATACATCATCATATCAGCTCCGAGTATGCAAGCGTCCTCTCATCCTGATATGGAACATTGTACGCAAGCGTCCTCTCATCCTGATATGATACATTATATACGCATTTGCCCAAATATGTAAAGTGGAAGAAATTGAGTAAAAAACCTTGCAAAATATACTCATATTATATATAATATACAACAGAAGGGAAATATGGCATATTTTTTAGAAAGGAGGTTCAATTACTCAGTCGTATCTGTTGCCTGTCATTTATGATACCTTATCATGCGCTACCTGCCGGAGTATGCTCCGCCGAAGGATATGAGTTAAGGTACATATACTATATCACATCAGCCAGTTTCAAATATATCAGCCCTGTCGCTGTACTTCCATGAATGATGAGAAAAGCCGTATATCCTTTCACAGTTCTTTTTACGCATTATAATCAATTTCCTTTTTTTACGCAAGCAACAATTTATAATCAAAGGCCGATACTGCATAAGTTAATAAATATATCACATTTTTTATGGACAGAGCCTTTTAGGGCTGTGTTTTGAACGCATCTCTACTATTATATATGCAGTTTGGCGGAAGGAGAACCTTGGACAGAAAAAAGAAGCAAAAATACAGAGCTCCGGAAATGACATCTCTGATGCGGGAGCTTCGCGGATACGAAAGAGAGGGCATGCATTTATATCTGGATGGACGGCCCAGCGGTGCCAATGAGATTGCAAATGCGTGTGTGTTTGCTGAACATTCCGATTATATGAGGGATATTATCAGCGATGAAAAGGACCATATTACGGAGATCCGTTTTATCAGAATTTCAGAGGAAAATTATTAAAGAAAGGAAAAGCAGCCGAATTACTGTTTTCCCCCTAACGCAGTTTCTTATTTTTTTATAAAAAACCTCCGAAAATAATGACGGGTTTTGCAGTGTTATGGTAAGATGTCAGGGAAAAGGGGGAAGTATAGCGATGAATAATGATAAACAGAGGTCTTTTCGATTGTTGGGAACGTTGATTGTGGCGATTGGAGTGATTGCGATTGTCGTAGTCTGTATTCTGAAATTTTTGCCGACTTCAGAGCGTATGAGTGCAGACGCTTACTTTGGTACGCTGAATGAAGGCGAAGCGGCGGTAGTGGTGGAGGATCATGTTGCCCAGGAACGGGCGCTGATTTTAGATGGCAGTGCATATATTGATTATACACTGGTACAGCGCGAGCTGAATTCCCGGTTCCATTGGGACGCCTCGGCGGGACTTTTGCTGTTTACGACGGCAGAACAGATATTTGAGATCGCGCCGAACAGCACGACCTACACCATAGATGGTGAAAGTCTTGATGCGGGATATGAAATTTTAAAGACTACCTCGTCCAGTATGTTTCTGTCAGCTAATTTTATGCAGCAGTATTCAGACTTGAAATGTGAGATTTTTGATGCGCCGTCCCGGGTGGTGGTGACCTTTGGCAGCCAGGAAATTACACAGGGTACAGTAAAGAAGGACAGTGCCGTGCGGTATCTCGGAGGTATCAAGAGTCCCATCATTACAAATGTGACGGAAGGAACCACGGTGACTGTTTTGAATCAGATGGATACCTGGTCACAGATCCTCACGCCGGACGGCTACATCGGTTATATCAAAAACAACCGGCTGAAGGATGTGGAGGATACTGTTACGCCGACCTTTTATCAGGGACCGGAATACACCAGTATCCATCAGGAGGGGCTGGTGAACCTCGTATGGCATCAGATCAATTACCCGGAAATGAACGCGGAGCTGGAGCAGGATATTGCAGGCGTGTCGGGCGTGAACGTGATTTCGCCGACCTGGTATTTCCTGAGCGATAATGTGGGAAATATTCAGTCCTTTGCAGATGCATCCTATGTGGAGCGCGCTCATGCAGCGGGCCTGCAGGTATGGGCTTTGATCAGCAATTTCAGTGAGGATGTCAGCACGACGGCGCTTCTGTCCTCCAGGACGGCCCGGCAGACCGTACAGAATTATCTTGTGAACCAGGCGCTGGAACTGGGCTTTGACGGTATCAATATCGACTTCGAGGGTATCGCCCAGGAGGCTGGTTATGATTATGTGCAGTTTATGAGGGAGCTGTCTATTCTGTGCCGGAAGAATCAGATCATTCTCTCTGTAGATGTGCCTGTGCCGATGGACTTTTCAATGCATTACAACCGCAGAGAGCTGGGAAACGTCTGCGACTATGTGGTTGTAATGGGCTATGATGAGCACTATGCGGGTTCGGATATTGTAGGCAGCGTTGCATCCATGAATTTTGAGATCACCGGAATTGAGAACATGCTGCAGGAGGTGCCGAAGGAGAAGCTGATAAGCGGTATTCCGTTCTATGCGAGGCTGTGGTACACTCAGACTCTGGAGGATGGTTCCACAGAGGTTACGAGTGAAGCCGTCTCCATGGAAGGCGCAGAGCAGATACTGATGGAGAATGGCGTGACCTCTTCCTACGATGAGGCCACGGGCCAGCAATACGCCGAATGGACGGCGTCGGACGGAAGCTTCTGCCAGATATGGCTGGAGGATGATTCTTCCATTGCACAGCGGGCGAAGCTCGTTCAGGAGTATAGTCTGGCGGGCATAGCCGAATGGGTGCTGGGCAATGAGAAGGATAGTGTGTGGGAGATCATTCGCACGAACATCGGACAGTGAGACGGATGACCGGAAATACAAAATATCTCCGAGCGGACACCCTCAGGGTTCCTCTCCGGAGATATTTTTGTATTCCCGGCCTGAGGCTGACAGCAGATATGGCCGATAATATTCCTGGTCTGAGGCTGACAGCGGATACGGCCGATAATCATATGACGGGAAGTTTATATAATGGTGAAGGGGGTATTTCATCTGTGGGGGCCGCATAGAATGTTTTGAGAGAATGCTTGGAGCGGCAGATGATTCAGAAAATAAAAAATTTTTATCAAAATGAGAGACGCGGCATTGTCAGATCGTTTGCGGTGATACTTTTGTTTATTGCCGCATTTTTTGCGGGCAGCTTTGCAGCGGGGGTGACAAAGGAACCGGAGGCAGTGCCGACGGCATCCGAAGGAAGCTGGGGCTTGAGCTTTCAGCAGGAGGGACAGCCGCCGGTGGCGAATGCGACCCGGGAGGAACTGGCGAAGTATAACGCATGGTATTCCCAGGACACCCAGGAAAAAATCATTTATCTGACCTTTGACTGCGGATATGAGAACGGAAATACGCCTGCCATACTGGCGGCGCTGAAAAAGCATCAGGTTCCGGCGACCTTTTTTGTGGTGGGCAATTTTGTTGCGGATAATCCAGACCTGGTAAAACAGATGCTTGATGACGGGCACACGGTGGGAAACCACACGTATCATCACCCGGATATGTCGAAAATATCCGATATGGCCTCTTTTCAAAAAGAGATCGGCGACGTTGAGGTACTTTTTAAGGAGACTACGGGACAGGAGATGTCAAAATATTACCGGCCGCCCCAGGGAAAATACAGCGAGAGCAATCTGAAAATGGCCCAGGAGCTGGGGTATCAGACATTTTTCTGGAGTCTGGCCTATGTGGACTGGTACGAAAATCAGCAGCCGACAAAGGAGGAGGCCTTCAGTAAGCTTCTGACCAGAATTCATCCGGGGGCGATTGTTCTTTTGCATAATACCTCTGCGACAAATGGGGCGATCCTCGATGAGCTGTTGACGAAATGGGAAGAGATGGGGTATCGGTTTGGGCGGTTGGGAGATCTGAAGTAGCATTTGCTGAAGCCCGGCAGGAGAATATTTCCATCAGCAGAGCGGTGATGTATGCTGATGAAATTTCTTCCTGCCGGGATAAAAACGTTAAATTTGTTTTTCGGATCAGCGCATGCTCCGGGTCTTATCAGAGCAGGCCTTCATCCCCTCGAGAACTGCGTTTCGGAATCCGGCTTTTTCCAGCGCGGCTACTGCCTCGATGGTAGTGCCTGCAGGGGAGCAGACCATATCCTTCAGCTCGCCGGGATGTTTTCCGGTCTCCAGTACCATTTTTGCGCTGCCAAGGACAGCCTGTGCCGCCAGCCGGTAAGCCTGACTGCGGGGAATGCCGTCCCGGACTGCACCATCCGCCAGCGCTTCGATGAACATGAAGACGTAAGCCGGCGAGCTCCCGCTGACGGATACTACCGCATCCACCAGGCGTTCCGGCATTACCTCTGCGGTACCGCAGGATTCCAGCAATGACAGAACCTGCTGAAGCTCGTCTTTTGTGACGGTATCTGCGGGGCAGACGGCGGTGACACCCTCACCCACCATAGCGGGGGTATTCGGCATGGTACGGATCAGCTTGATCTTTTTCCCAAACCATTCGGTAATTGTAGCGATGGATTTTCCGGGGGCGATGGAGACGATCAGCTGCGTTTCAGTAACGTTGTTTTTTATTTCGTTGATTACCTGCTCATAGAACTGAGGCTTGACTGCCAGAAAAACAATATCTGCGGCGGCGGCCTCCCGATTATCCAGGGTCGTATTTATAGAATAAGCTTCTGCGACACGATCCAGAGTCTCCTGATGCAGCGCGGAGGCGATAATCTCATTCGGCGGGAGAAGCTGCTTTTTCAGAATACCTCCCAGAATTGCGGTTGCCATATTGCCGCATCCGATAAAACCAAGTTTCATAGTGGGCACGTCCTTTCTTTTTTATCTGTCTGAAATTTTATAGCATATCAGATTATATACCTTTTTTTGAATTTATGAAAGAGCTGGAATCGTTACATTTTTAACGCATAAAATGTTGCATATTACCGGACGATTCGCTATAATCTTACGTAGTAAAAGCAGAGAAGCCTGTCCGGTGCGAAGGGGTGGGATAGGAACACACGATACAGAGATAGGAATGAGATGCCGGGACAGCTCTGCAGGCTTTACGGAGCGGAAGGATCTTTATGTCAGAATACTTATTGGAAAAGCTAAAGGAATACAGCGAATCGGACTATTACCCGCTGCATATGCCGGGGCATAAGCGCAGGATCAGTCATTTTGGGGATCCGTTTGCCATAGATATTACGGAGATTGAAGGCTTCGACAATCTGCACCACGCCCAGGGCATTTTGCTGGAGGCCCAGAAGCGGGCGGCCGGCTTGTATGGAGCGGAGGAAACGTTTTATCTGGTCAATGGGAGTACCTGCGGGATACTGGCGGCAGTTTCCGCCTGTGTACCCAGAGGCGGCCGGATTCTGATGGCGAGAAATTGCCACAAGGCGGCTTATCATGCCGTATTTTTAAACGGGCTGCGGGTGGAATATCTTTATCCGGAGGCTGATCTGGTGCGGGGAATCAACGGAAGTATCTCACCGGAGGCGGTGCAGGAAGCATTGGAGCAGCGGCAGTATGAGGAGGAGTTGGCAGGACAGGAGATATTGGGACAGCAATATGCGGAGATGGAAATGTCAGGACAGGAACGACAGGACATTAGTGCTGTTCTAATTACGTCTCCTACGTATGACGGTGTGGTGTCGGACATCCGCCGGATTGCCGAAGCGGTACACAGGGCCGGAGCTATCCTGATCGTAGATGAGGCCCACGGAGCGCATTTTGCAATGCATCCCTATTTTCCGAAATCGGCACTTGAATGCGGCGCGGATATCGTGATCAACAGCCTGCATAAGACGATGCCCTCTTTGACGCAGACGGCGTTGCTGCATGTCAGGGGACTGCGGGTAAACCGGGAACGGCTTCGGAAATATCTGGGAATTTATCAGAGCAGCAGTCCAAGCTACGTGTTGATGGCCGGGATGGATGCCTGCGTTGAGCTGATGCAGGTGCAGAGAGAGATCTTGTTTGACGATTTTACGAAGCGTCTCGAGCATATGCGGAGAAAGCTTCGGCAGATGAAGGCGCTTCATCTCGTGGACGGGCAGGAAGAGGGGCTGCATGCGTATGATTTTGACAGATCCAAGATATTGGTTTCCACGGAAAATGCCGGGATAAGCGGGCCGGAGCTGTCAGGGATTTTGCGCCGGAAGTATCATCTTGAAGCGGAGATGGAGGCTGAACGGTATGTGACGGCGATTATGACAGTCGCAGACACGGAGGAGGGATTTGAACGTCTGACCCGGGCGCTTTTGGAGATTGACGATGATCTGGTGCGGGGACTTTTGCAGAAAACAGCGCAGCGGAGGCAGGAGATTGATGAAGCCGAGGGATGTCTGGGACAGGCAAGGGACGGCATGCGCGGGTGCTCAGACTATGAAAAGCAGAGCGTTTCGCAGCCAGCGGCCCGCGAAGCGCTTGGAAGTTTTGAAAAGAATAAAGAAGTGATAAGAAATAAAGAAGTCATGACGATCGAGGAGGCTGAAAACAGCGCCGGAGAGCAGGTGCTGCTTCAGGACAGCGCCGGACGTATTGCGGCTGAGTTTGTATATTTGTATCCGCCGGGCATTCCGCTTTTGGTTCCCGGGGAGCAGATTTCTGCCGGGCTTTTGGAGCGGCTGAACTATTATCAGTCCATCGGCTTGAATCTGCAGGGGATGTCGGATTATTCGGGAAAGACGATCTATGTGGTAAGAACGGAGAAAAAAGACGGATAGCAGCCGCGGCCTTTGCAGAGAATTTTCAGATAGAAAGCATATATTGCTAAAAAGATATATACAGGGAGATACAATGGGAAAAGTATTTTATATTATGGGAAAAAGTTCATCGGGAAAGGATACGATTTATGAGGAGCTTCTTTCCAGAGAGGAGCTGGGGCTGAGGCCTTTTATCATGTATACGACAAGGCCGATCCGGGTCAAGGAAACGGACGGCGTGCAGTATCATTTTGTGACAGAGGAACAGCTTCGGAGGATGCAGGAGAAGGGGCAGGTCATCGAACTGCGCTCCTATGATACGATCTATGGCGTATGGCATTATTTTACCGCAGACGGGGATTCTGTGGATATAGCGCATTATGATTATTTGGCGCTGGGGACGCTGGAATCCTTCGAAAAGGTGAAGAATTATTATGGAAGTGACCGGGTGGTGCCGATCTACATTGAGGTGGAGGATGGAATGCGGCTGGAACGCGCCCTGAAGAGAGAAAAAAAGCAGGCTGTGCCCAATTATGAGGAGGTGTGCCGGCGCTTTCTGGCGGATCAGAAGGATTTTTCGGAGGAAAACATTCAGATGGCCGGGATAACGAGGCGTTTTTTGAACAATGATGACCGGCGGCTCTGCATGGATGAGGTGGCGGAATATATCAGCTGTGAGAAGATATCCGCCTCTGCAGGCGGGGAGTAATAAGTTTGCATCAGTGGGAGGTCCATTTCCCATCAGATAAACGCTGCGTCTTATCTTGACTGCATGAAGGATGTAAATTAAAATATACAATTAGTAAATAATTTCAACAGGAGGATGATGAGTTGAAGAAGAGTATTCTGCTGATTCTGGTTGTTTTGCTGATGTCCGTCAGCTTTGTACAGGCGGAGGCTATGGAAAATACAGATGTTGGAAGCATAGTTACCTTCGGAAGCTACGAACAGGGAAATGGAGAGGCTCCAATCGAGTGGATCGTGCTGGACAAGCAGGAGGATCGCGTACTGATATTATCCAGGTATGCGCTGGACTGCAAGCCCTTTCATGAAACAGAGGACTGGAATGTTACGTGGGCGGAATGCTCTCTGCGCAGCTGGTTGAACGAGGATTTCATTGACAGTGCGTTCAGCGAGGAAGAACGCGCCCGGATCATTTCAGTAACGAATACTACTGCTGACGCGCCGGACACACAGGACAGTGTTTTTCTGTTGAGTCTTGATGAATTGAATGCGTATCTTCCGAATGAAGAATCACGCATTACCGAGGCTACGGAATATACGGTAGAGCAGGGCGGCAGGGTGAGCCGAACGACAGGAAAGACCTACTGGTGGCTGCGTACAAAAGCAATGTCGGATGATTGTGTCCATATGGTCAAATACGATGGTACGGCGGACGAATTTGGCGATTCTATGGAAGCTGCGTTTTACACTGTACGGCCGGCGGTCTGGGTAGATATTGCGTAGAGAGAGGCCGTGCCTTCGCCGCCGAACATATGCGACAATGCTTCACATCAAACTTAAAATGTGTTATACTAAATTATATTTGTGGTCGAAAACGGAGGCAGTATATGGCAGGATTTAGAGAAATCATAGGACATAAACAGGAGATTGCTCATCTGGAGCGGGCAATCGAGACTGGGAAAGTCAGCCATGCATATATTTTTAGCGGAGATAAAGGTACCGGAAAGCGCCGGCTCGCCGATGCATTTGCAGAGACGCTGCAGTGCGAAGGGACAGGCGTGCGTCCCTGCGGGGAATGTCACTCCTGCCGTCAGGCGGAAAGCGGCAATCATCCAGACATTATATATATTAAGCATGAGAAGCCCACCAGCATCGGCGTGGAGGATATACGGGATCAGCTGACCGGGGATATCCAGATTCGGCCGTATAATGGAAAATATAAGATTTATATGATTCCTGATGCGGAAAAGATGACTGTGCAGGCGCAGAATGCGATTCTGAAGACGATCGAGGAACCGCCTGAGTATGCGGTGATCATTCTGATGACGACGAATGAACAGATGTTTCTGGATACGATACGTTCCAGGTGTGTTGTGCTGAACCTGAAGCCCGTTCCCGACGACCAGGTAAAGGCATATCTGATGGAACAGATTCAGGTGCCGGATTATCAGGCCGATATCTGTGTGGCTTTTGCGCAGGGAAATATCGGAAAGGCTGTGCGTCTTGCCTCTTCCGAGGATTTTTCCGCCATCAAATCATCTGCCATGCAGTTGATCCGCAACGCGGGCAAAATGGAGATCAGTGATCTCATTGATTATGTCAGGGAAGTGCAGGAGTACAAAATATCAATTCAGGATTATCTTGATATCCTGGCGCTCTGGTACCGTGATATGGTGTACTTCAAGGCGACCAGGGACATTGACGGTATTGTTTTCCAGGATGAAATCAGAACGATCCGGGATACGGTGAAGGTTTGTTCCTACGAGGGCGTGGAAGAGGTTATGAAGGCGATTGAGAGCGCCAAAACGCGTTTGAGCGCAAATGTGAATTTTGATCTGACAATGGAGCTTTTGTTCCTTGTCATTAAGGAGAATATACATGGTTAAGATTGTAGGAGTAAGATTCAGAAATGCGGGCAAGGTATATTATTTTGACCCGAAGAATTACAGAATCAAGGCTGGTGATCATGTGATCGTCGAGACGGCCCGGGGCGTGGAGTACGGTACCGTCGTCGGAGGAGTCAGGAGCGTATCAGAAGAAACGATTGTTCAGCCTCTGAAGGCAGTGATCCGGGTGGCGACGCCGGATGACGATGCAAGAGCCCAGAGGAACCGCTCGAAGGAAAAGGACGCGCTGAGGATCTGCCAGGAAAAGATTGCAAAGCACGGCCTGGAAATGAAATTGATTGATGCGGAGTATACCTTTGATAACAATAAGGTCCTGTTTTATTTCACTGCGGACGGAAGAATTGATTTCCGTGAGCTGGTGAAGGATCTGGCCGCCGTATTTAAAATGAGGATAGAGCTGCGGCAGATCGGCGTCCGGGATGAGACGAAGATCCTCGGCGGTATCGGCATCTGCGGACGGGTGCTTTGCTGCAACAGCTATCTTTCCGAGTTTGCGCCGGTATCCATCAAAATGGCGAAGGAGCAGAATCTTTCCCTGAATCCGACAAAGATTTCAGGAGTCTGCGGCCGGCTGATGTGCTGTCTGAAAAATGAAGAGGATACGTATGAGTACCTGAACAGCCGCCTTCCGGCAGTCGGAGATACGGTGACGACGCTGGATGGACAGAAGGGAGAGGTACACAGCGTCAATGTACTGCGTCAGAGGGTCAAGGTGCTTATTGACGTGGATGACGAAAAGGAGCTGCAGGAGTTTGACGTCAAGGAATTAAAATTCAAGCCGAAACGCCGCAAGGAAAAAGGAAATAAGGGCGACAAAAATGACAAAGGCGGGAAAGACAATTCTGTGGATAAGGAGCTGAAGGCCCTGGAAGCTCTTGAGAAAAAGGAAGGGAAATCAAAGCTGAATGATGATTGAGCTGAGAGACGGAGAACGTCTGGATGATCTGCACCGGAACGGGTTTCAGATCATCCAGAATGAAAAGCTGTTTTGCTTTGGGATGGATGCGGTACTGCTTTCCGGTTTTGCCGAGGTCCGGGAGGGGGAAAAGGCGCTGGATCTCGGGACCGGTACGGGGATCATTCCGATTCTGCTGGCGGCAAAGACGAAGGGACAGCATTTTACGGGGCTGGAGATATCTGCGGTCAGTGCGGATATGGCCCGCAGGAGTGTGCGGCTTAACGATCTGGAACAGCGTGTGGAAATTATTCAGGGAGATATCAAAGAAGCCGGGGAACTGTTTGCTCCGGCTTCTTTTGACACGGTTACATCCAATCCTCCCTACATGATTGGACAGCATGGGCTGGTGAATCCGGATATTGAAAAAGCGGCGGCGCGGCATGAAATCCTATGTACGCTGGAGGATGTAGTGCGTGCGGCGGCGAAGCTGGTTCGGCCCGGCGGCAGGTTTTATATGGTACACCGCCCATTTCGGCTGGCAGAGATCATACGCACGCTGTCGCAATACAAACTGGAGCCGAAGCGTATGCGGCTTGTATATCCATATGTTGACCGGGAGCCGAATATGGTGCTGATCGAGGCAGTGCGGGGCGGAAAGCCGCGGATGACGGTGGAGAAGCCGCTGATTGTGTACAAGGAGCCCGGGGTGTACATGCCGGAAATCACAGAGATATACGGATATTAAAAAAGAATTTGCCAATAGAAATATGAAGAAATAGGAAGATGAATTCGCAGACCGAAAAGGATTTGAAGAGATAGAAAGACAGATTCTCGAATAGAAAAGGATTTTGAAGAGATAGAAAGACGGATTCTCGAATAGAAAAGGATTTAAAGAGATAGAAAAATAATTCACTGACAGCAGGAAAAGAGGAGCAATGGGACAGGGAAAATTATTTTTGTGCGCAACGCCCATCGGAAATCTGGAGGATATTACAATGCGTGTTCTGCGTACATTGAAGGAAGCGGATCTGATCGCGGCAGAGGATACCCGCAACAGTCTGCATCTGCTGAATCATTTTGACATCCATACGCCGATGACAAGCTACCATGAGTACAACAAAATAGAAAAAGCGTATACGCTGATTGACAAAATGCGGGAAGGGAAAAATATCGCTCTGATTACGGATGCCGGAACTCCCGGGATTTCTGATCCGGGAGAGGATCTGGTGCGGCTCTGCTATGAGGCCGGAATTGAAGTGACCTCCCTGCCGGGAGCCTGTGCCTGTGTGACGGCTCTGACCTTGTCGGGGCTTTCGACACGCCGGTTCTGCTTTGAAGCGTTTTTGCCCCAGGATAAAAAAGAAAAGCAGCAGATACTGGAGGAGCTTAAAACAGAAACCAGGACGATCATTCTTTACGAGGCTCCCCACCGGCTGCTCCGTACGCTGAATGAGCTGCAGGAAGCTCTGGGGAACCGCCGGGCGACGATATGCCGGGAGCTGACCAAGCGCCATGAAACTGCCTTTCAGACGACACTTTCCGAGGCAATCGCATATTACGGCGTGCAGGATCCAAAGGGGGAATGCGTGATCGTGCTGGAGGGTAGAAGCCGGGAGGAGATGCGGCAGGAGGAGCAGAGCCAATGGGCGCAAATGAACATCAATGACCATGTGGAGCTTTACGAGAGACAGGGAATGAGCCGCAAAGAGGCGATGAAGCAGGCGGCAAAGGACCGGGGACTTGCGAAGCGGGAGGTCTATGCGATGCTTCTGGAAAAATAAGGGCGTCAGCTTTCTGGGTGAATATAAAAATAGGAATGCAGAAAAGGCTTTCCTTTTAAAGAAAGGAAATAAGTGATGAATAATTGCAGGACAGAAGGAGGAGGTAAGGTAAAACTATGATTTGGAAACAGAACAGCCTCTATTTGATTGCAGATTTTTCTTATGGCCTGCAGAAGCTGGAGCAGGCGCTGGCCTGCGGAATAGAGATTCTTCAGCTTCGGGAGAAAAATATTTCCTCCGTAGAATATCTGGAGCGTGCCAGAATTCTGCGCCGTCTGACACGGCAGTACGACACTGTGTTTATCGTGAACGATCGGCTGGACATTGCAATGCTTTCTGAGGCGGACGGCGTTCACCTGGGACAATCTGATGTGCCGGCGAGGGATGCGAGAAGGCTTCTGGGGCCGGATAAAATTATCGGTGTGACTGCGAAGACCGCAGAGCAGGCGGTCAGGGCAAGAGAGGATGGAGCGGACTATCTGGGGAGCGGCGCCTGGTATGCGACGTCGACAAAGGCGGACGCGGCACCGATCACGGAAGAAACCTATCGGGAAATTTTAAGAGAAAGCGGACTCCCGAATGTGGCAATCGGAGGGATCACTCCAGAGAATTGCGGCAGACCGCTGGCCTGCGGTGCAGACGGAATAGCTGCGGCGGCAGGAATTTTAAAGGGAGATGTGGAAGCCAACATAAGGGGCTTCCGGGAAAAATTTCAAAAACGATGACAAAGGGGAGCTTGCACCAGCAGGCTGAGAACAGACGTAGGCGTCTGGACCCGTAACCTGATTTGGATAATGCCAACGTAGGAGAATATCAATAGATAAAGTGCAGGTGCTGTGCGGCGATATATTCTACGTATCGCCGCATTTTTAATGTGAAAACGGGACACCTGCCGCAGGATCCGTCAGGAAAATCATGCAAAGAAACATCAAAGGAGGTTTTCAGGATGAAGACAGCATTGACAATCGCCGGAAGTGATTCCAGCGGAGGCGCCGGCATCCAGGCAGATATCAAGACTATGACCGTACATGGCGTATATGCCATGAGTGCGGTTACGGCGTTGACTGCCCAGAATACAACCGGCGTAACAGGAATTATGGAAGTGACACCTGAATTTTTGGGCAAACAGCTTGATTGTATATTTACGGATATCCGCCCGGATGCAGTAAAAATCGGCATGGTTTCTTCGGCAGAGCTGATTGAGGAGATTGCGGCAAAGCTTACGCAGTACCGGGCTGAAAACATTGTGCTTGACCCGGTGATGGCAGCGACAAGTGGGGCGCGGCTGATCGGAGAGGAAGCAATTTTGGTATTAAAAGAGAAGCTGCTGCCGCTGGCAGCGCTTGTCACTCCGAATATTCCGGAAGCAGAAGTGCTTTGCGAAAAAAGGATTGCATCGGCAAAGGATATGGAAGCTGTGGCAAAGCAGATCGGCGAAACATATCACTGTGCCGTTCTTTGCAAGGGTGGGCATCAGCAAAACGATGCAAATGATCTGCTGTATGCTAATGGAAGAAGTACATGGTTCTATGGCAAACGGATTGACAATCCGAACACCCATGGGACCGGATGCACTTTGTCCAGTGCGATCGCTTCCAATCTGGCGAAGGGTTATCCGATGGAGCTGGCCGTAAAAAAGGCCAAGGACTATGTCTCGGATGCTCTGGGCGCTATGCTGGACCTGGGAGCAGGCAGCGGGCCGATGAACCATGCCTTTGCAATTGGTGAGGAGTGAAGAACGAAAAAACTGCCGGTATTTGTGCTTCCGAGAGTGACGGGAAGCCATTTCCGGCAGTTTTATATTGGCATGGATTTCCAGTGAAAAATATTTTTCTATTTACTTTTTCTGCGTATACTTTTATCATGAAAGAAAACAGTCCAAAAGGCAGAATGAATATGCAGGATGTTTTTGAAATCAAGAAATGGAGTAAAAATTATGCCGGCAATTTATGCACACGACCGCTTTGGAACTGAGGTGTCCGAACGGGTAAATAATGAATTAAGGGAAACCATAAACAGGCATTATACACAGTATCAGATTGGGCTGCAGGGCCCGGATATATATTTTTTCTACAGACCGTGGGGAAAAAATAAAGTCAATCAGTACGGCAGCCATTTGCATGCAGTTTCCGCGTATCCGTTTTTTGAGCATGCGCTCCGGGTAGTCAGACATATGGGACGCGGCAGCAGAGAATATGCTTATCTCATGGGCTTTATCTGCCACTTTATTCTTGACAGTGAATGCCATCCATACGTCGCTTGGATGATCAAAGAGACAGGGGTGCAGCATCTGGAGATAGAAGAGGAATTCGAGAAAATGCTTCTTCGCATGGACGGGCAGGACGCGCTGGCGTATCCTTTGGCCGGGCTGGTGCCTACGGACCGGGAGACGGCAGAGGCCATCGCACCGTTTTACGGGAAGGGAATTACGCCGGAAATTACGCAGAGGGCCCTGAAGGATCTGAAGCTGGTTAAGCGGCTGTTCACGAGGCCGGGGGCTGCGGGCCAGGCGGTTATTAATACCTCCATGAAAATACTGGGAAATTATGACAGGATGAAGGGGCTGATGAATCAGCGCCGGGATAATCCGGCTTGTAAGGAGAGCAGCCAGGGACTTTTGCAGCGGTACGAAAATGCCGTGCCGGTGGCAGTCAGAATGATTGAAAGCTTTGATGAGACAGTCCGAAGAGGCGGCAGGCTGAATGTACGCTTTGACAGGACATTTGAGTAGGGGATATGCCGGGGCAGCTTGCCAAAGGGAGCTGTACTCCGGCAAATGATTGAGAAAAAACACATTTTGAGCGGGGCTTATGTGGGAAATGTGCGGGAGAGAGCTATGAAAGAAGAAAAAATGACGAGACTGGAAAAATACTGGATTTTGTATGATGTGGGTAATTCTGCCTTTACGATGCTGGTGTCCACGATCATACCGATTTATTTTAATTACCTGGCGGGCAACGCCGGTATTTCCGAGGTGGATTATCTGGCATACTGGGGATATGCCGCTTCGGCAGCTACGATCATCGTGGCACTGATCGGACCGGTGCTTGGGACGATTGCAGATACCCAGAACTATAAAAAGCCGTTGTTTACCCTCAGCATGATGGTGGGTGTGGCGGGATGTGCCGCTTTGTCGCTGCCCGCGTCCTGGATCGTATTTCTGGCGGTCTTTGTGATTGCCAAGGTGGGGTACAATGCCAGCCTGATTTTCTATGATTCTATGCTGGTGGACGTGACTACGCCGGACCGGCTTGATATGGTGTCCTCCAATGGATATGCCTGGGGCTACATCGGAAGCTGCATTCCGTTCGTGATTTCACTGGTCTTCGTATTGATGTATGATAAGATAGGAATTTCCATGGGAACGGCCATGACGGTGGCTTTTGTGCTGAATGCGGTATGGTGGCTGGCAGTGACGGTACCGCTTCTGAAAAAATATGAGCAAAAAAACTATATCCGGATGCCGGAGCATCCCATCCGGGGCAGCTTCCGGCGGCTTGGCGCGACGCTGCGGGATATCAGCGGACAGAAAAATATTTTTATGTATCTTCTGGCATTTTTTTGTTTCATTGACGGAGTATATACGATCATTGAGATGGCAACGGCATACGGCAGCGCGCTGGGGCTGGATTCCTCAGGACTTTTGCTGGCGCTGCTGGTGACGCAGCTCGTCGCATTTCCTTGCGCGCTGATCTTCTCAAAGCTTTCGAAGAAATATCCGACGGATCTGCTGATCAAGGTCTGCATCCTGGCCTATACGGGCATCGCGCTGTTTGCGATCCAGCTTGACAAGCAGTGGGAGTTCTGGCTGCTGGCGATACTGGTGGGAATGTTCCAGGGGGCGATTCAGGCATTGTCCCGCTCCTATTTTGCCCGTATCATTCCGCCGGAAAAGTCCGGAGAGTATTTTGGAATCTATGATATCTGCGGGAAAGGAGCCTCCTTTGTCGGTACGACGCTGGTGGGATTTGTTGCCCAGCTGACAGGTGTGGCAAACGCCGGCGTGGGAATCATTTCCGTGATGTTCATTGCCGGGTTTTTCCTGTTCTGCAGGGCGGCGAAGCTGAATAAAAGAGGGTGATATACAATTATGAAGATCATTATTTCTCCCGCAAAGAAAATGCGGACAGATACCGATACGTATCCGGTGAAAGGAGCGCCTGCGCTTTTGGACCGGACCCGGCGCATCATGGAATACATGAAGGCGCTTACCTATCCGGAGGCAAAAAAGCTCTGGAAGTGCAATGATAAGATTGCTCAGGAAAATTTTGAGAGATTCCGGTATATGGATTTGGAAAAAAATCTGACGCCGGCGGTTATTTCATATGATGGGATACAGTACCAATATATGGCTCCCGGTGTCTTTACCAGGGATGAACTGGAGTACATAGACGCGCATCTGAATATTTTATCCGGATTTTACGGTGTGGCAAGGCCCTTTGACGGTGTGACGCCTTACCGGCTGGAGATGCAGGCGAAGGCAAGTGTGGAAAAGGCGAAGGATCTGTATGAATTCTGGGGAGACAGTATTTATCAGTGCGTGATGCAGGATAATGCTGACCGCACAGTGATCAATCTGGCGTCAAAGGAATATTCCAAATGTGTGGAACAGTATCTTACACAGCAGGATACATTTATTACCTGCGTATTTGGGGAGCTGTCCGGGGAGAAGGTAATACAGAAGGGCACTCAGGCGAAAATGGCAAGGGGAGAGATGGTGCGGTATATGGCCGCTCACAATGTGACAGAGGTCAGTATGCTGAAGAATTTCTCGGAGCTGGGATATACCTTCGATGCGGAGCGCTCCAATGACAGGGAATATGTATTTTTAAAGTAGGAGAAAAAGGAAAATGTATTATGTAGCGGAAGGAACGAGGGTCTGTGGATTTTATGAATGACATGGAAGAAATAAAAATCAGTGAACTGGCCGGACGATTTCCAATCATAAAAGAGCTTCAGGCCGGGAAAGAAATTGTCTGGATAAATCCGGACAAAACGGATCATGAAAGTAGCATGAGGGATTCCGGGCTGACGATGCAGGATATAGAGGATGCCGAGCAGAGATTGCAGCGGTTTGCTCCTTTAATTATGAAGTATTTTCCGGAAACCAGAGATTGCGGCGGTATAATTGAGTCCGCGCTGACGCCGATTCCGGCCATGCAGGAATATATAAATAAAAAATACAGAAGCAGGCTGGAGGGAAAGCTGTTGTTGAAGCAGGACAGTCATCTGGCGATTGCCGGTTCTGTGAAGGCCCGGGGCGGTATCTATGAGGTGTTGAAGCATACGGAGGAGCTGGCGCTGAAAAATGGCTTGCTGAGGAAGGGCGACAGCTATGAGAGGCTGGCAGAGGAAGAGGCACGGGGATTTTTCGGCAGGTATACGATTCAGGTGGGTTCTACGGGAAATCTTGGTATGAGCATTGGTATTATGAGCGCGGCTGTCGGTTATAAGGCGATCGTGCATATGTCGGCTGATGCAAAGCAGTGGAAAAAGGACCTGCTCAGGAGCCATGGTGTAGAGGTGGTCGAATACGAATCGGATTACAGTGAGGCTGTAAAAAAGGGCCGGGTGTTGTCTGATCAGGATCCGATGAGTTATTTTGTGGATGACGAGAATTCTCAAGACCTGTTTCTTGGGTATGCTGTGGCGGCAAAACGTCTGACCGGACAGCTTGCCGGGCTTGGAATCACGGTGGATGCAGAGCATCCGCTGTTTGTGTACCTTCCCTGCGGCGTAGGAGGTGCGCCGGGAGGCATCAGCTTTGGACTGAAGCAGGTATTCGGAGAGCTTGTGCATTGCTTTTTTGTGGAACCGACCCAGGCGCCGTGTATGGCACTGGGGATGATTACAGGGCTGGACAACAAAATCTGTGTGCAGGATATCGGGTTGACGGGGCAGACCCATGCAGATGGTCTGGCAGTGGGACGCCCCTCCGGATTTGTGGGAAGCGTGATGAAGCATATGTTGAGCGGAGAATTTACAGTTGTAGATGCAAGGCTTTATGATTATATGCGGGAGCTGCTGAGGACAGAAGATATTTTCCTTGAGCCGAGTGCGTGCGCTGCGTTTCAGGGATCCATCTGGCTGAATCAGAAAAAAGAGACGCTGCAATATCTTGGGGAAAATGATCTTTTGGACAAAATGAACCATGCAGTGCATATCGTATGGGCGACTGGGGGAAGCCTGGTGCCAAAGGAAGTTCAGGAAGAGTACAGGAATACTTTTCTGGATTAATGTACGTTTTTTCGGTACTGCGTCGGCGTACTCCCGACAATGCGGCGGAACGTTTTTGTAAAGTAGCTGGGACTTTCAAAGCCGCATCGGCTGCTGACTTCCAGTATTGAAAGATCCGACTCCCGCAGCAGGATGCAGGAGCGGGCGATCCGGTAGTGAATCAGATATTGGATGGGAGAAAGGCGCAGCATTTTCTTGAAGCAGCGAAGGCATTCTCTTTCGCAGATACTGGCGTGGGCGGCCAGCTCGGCAACGGTGATGGGACGGGCATAATTCTCCTGCAGGTACAGCAGCATCTGCTTGATGCGTTCATTTTCGGAGGCCGAGGCGGCTGAGGATTCCCTGGAGGGCGCATTTTGATAGCAGTATAGGTCAAAAAATATTTCAGATAACAGGCTACGAACCGTAAATTCATAGCCTTCCGGTCTGTTCTGACACAGCCGGGAGGCTTTTTTGATGCGGCTGAGGATTTCAAAATGCCAGGGGACATTTTTGCGCAGCACCAGAGTCTGAAAGGCATCCGGCGCCATCAACGGCTTCATATATTTCTGATACAGGACGCTGTCCTTCGAGCCGTAGATGAGGCGGCCATGAAAGACCAGGTCGCTTTTTTTACAGACGCCGTCCCGGGCGGCGTCTGCGGTATGGAGGGTTCCGGAATTTAAAAAGATACCGTCGCCCTCATCCAAAAGAAAACGGCCCTGGGGCGTATTGTAAAGGACAGAACCATGGAAAACGTAGGAACATTCAAATTCTTCATGCCAGTGCCAGGGCACCTGGATTTCAGGCGGTACGTTGTAGCATGCGCAAGGAAATTCAGGTGTACCGTGTTGTTTGATTTCCTGTCCGTTCACTGAAATAGTAGATTTTGGGAATAATTCGGCCATGAGATATCCTCCTGTCATGGATTTAACTGTGCGGCATGGCATGTCCGCCGGGGCATGAGTGATATTATGCTTATGCAAAATGATATAGTCGGTTTTGTTATAGTATACAGCGGTTTTATTATAGAAACAACCCAAAAAAATCAGTATTATTACAAATCGAAGTGTTACTGTTCACAGTAACATCGAAGTATACAGCCGCAGCTTATATTTCGGGCGGCCGTATGAAAAAATCGGGGAGCAGGAGGCTGAAAGATGACGAAGGATATGACAGAAGGAAAACCGCTGCAGCTGATTATCGGTTTTGCGGTGCCGATGTTTTTGGGAATGCTGTTCCAGCAATTTTACAGTATGGTGGACACCATTATTGTTGGGAAATTTTTAGGTGTGAATCCTTTGGCGGGAGTTGGTTCTACCACTTCCCTGAACTTTTTGGTGATTGGATTTGTAATGGGGGTATGTAACGGATTTGCAGTACCGGTGGCACAGATGTTTGGCGCGAAAAATGAGGGTGAGCTGCGCCGATATGCAGCGAACTGCGTCTGGCTATGCGGATTGATCTCCGTACTTCTGACCGCGGTGGTGGTGGGATTTTGCCGACCATTGCTGATTCTGCTGAGGACGCCGGAGGACATTTTTCATTATGCGTATGCATATATTGTAATTATTTTCTTGGGAATACCGTGTACCTTCCTCTATAACATGCTGGCGGGAATGCTCCGCTCGCTGGGGGACAGCAGGACTCCGGTGGTGTTCCTGGCGATTTCCTCTTTGATCAATATTGTACTGGACATTGTGTTCATTGTTGTATTCCACATGGGAGTAGAGGGACCGGCTCTTGCCACCGTGATCTCTCAGGGCGGCTCCGGACTGATCTGCCTTTGGTATATAAAAAAGAAATTTGCGGTCCTGCGGATGAGCCGGGAGGAATGGCGTCCGAGGCGGTATCACATTCGGAGACTGTGCTATATCGGGATTCCCATGGGGCTGCAGTATTCGGTGACCGCTATTGGTACTCTGGTAATACAGGCTGCCGTCAATGGATTCGGCGCGGTGGCTGTAGCAGGCGTGACCGCAGGGCAGAAGATCAATACCTTTCTCTGCTGTCCCTATGAGGCGCTGGGAGCGACCATGGCGTCCTACTGCGGGCAGAATATGGGGGCCAACAGGCTTGACCGCATCAGAAGCGGGGTAAAAGACGCTGCGCTGTGCGGATTCGTGGTCTCAGCTGTGCTTCTGGGCCTTGTGTTCCTGGGCGGCAGACCGCTTTCCATGCTCTTTTTGGATGAACCGAATCAACAGGTACTGGATTATTCTTATCATTTTTTGGCCGTTTCGGCGGCGGGCTACAGCCTTCTGACGCTGGTGAATGTCGTGCGGTTCGCAATACAGGGAATGGGATTTTCCGCGTTCGCGGTGATCGCAGGGGTATTGGAAATGATCGCCCGGGGGCTTGCGGGTACGGCAGTAGTAGCCATGGCGGGATTTACCGGTATTTGTCTGTCTAATGTGATGGCATGGCTGTTTGCGGACTGCTTTCTGATACCGGCATTTTTCCGTTGCATCCGGATGACACAGCGCCGATTGAATGGTTCCGTGCCGGAAAGAAAGATGCTCCGGAGGCGTGCGCGGATCGCGTAGGCACGGCAAAGATGTGAAGGCTCCAGGGCGGAATTTCAGAAAAATAGAATTTTATCATATGATGGAAGGAAGACGGACAAAAAACGTATTCCTTCCATTTTTACTTTCACACCATATTTTTCCGTGATGACAGGAGACGATGCTCTCGGCGATAGAAAGGCCGAGGCCGTAGCTCTGGTTCATGCTTCGCGCCTTGTCGATCCGGTAGAAGCGTTTGAAAATATGCTTCAGGTCGTCAGGGCTTATGGCCGGACCAGGATTTTCGACGGATAAAATGCAGTGACGCTTGCCCTGTTTTTTCAGGCAGACTGTGATTTCGGAGGACGGGTCGGAATATTTCTGTGCGTTGTCCAGCAAGATTCCGATCAGCTGCTGCATATGCGGCTCGCTTGCCCTGATGCGGATATTATTTTCCAGTTGGCTTTTTAGAGTCAGGTTCTTTTCAAAATAGATCGGTTCAAAGGGGAGCAGGGCATTTTCCACCAGAACGCTGAAATCTAAGGCAGTCTGGGACGCTGCGACGGAACCGTTATCTACTCTAGCCAGCTCCAGCAGGCTCTCCACCAGCCCCCGCATCTGCCGGGACATGGTGAGAATGTTGTCTGAGAACTGCCGGCGGGCAGCTTCACCATAATCCGCAGATTGAAGCATTTCTGCATTTGTAAGTATTACGGTAAGAGGCGTTTTCAGCTCGTGAGAAGCATCGGCCACGAACTGGCGCTGCTGGCTCCAGGCATGCTCCACAGGGGCGACCGCCCATTTAGCCAGAAAAATACTGATTACGAGAAAAACCGCGAAGCTGATAAGTCCAATGAAAAGACAGGTCTTCAGAAGATTTCTCAACGTGGCAAGCTCGTTGGAAATATCCGAAAAAACAAGACATTGAGAGAAAGGCGTTTTGATACGGCAGAAACGGAGATTGTATTCCCGAATCGTGCCGACGGGATTTTCGGATGCCAGGGCTGTATCTGCTAATTCCCAAAGAAAATCCTTGTCTGACAAGTCATAGTAGCCTCCGCCGTTTGCAGTAAGCTCCCCCTGCTCATTTATCTGTACGGTAAAATAAGGAAGCTTTACGTGGGGAGAAAGGTCTTCCGGCCTCCCGGCGGGGCGTGTCGGCGTGATATCTGCCGCCTGCATCATTTGAAGACTCTGGGTCTCCAGATTCCTTCGCGTGATTCCAAAGACAAGGCTGAAAATGACAATCAGCATGACCGTAACGATGGTCATGTTAAAGCAGATAAATTTGATGCGCAGCTTTTTCAACATTTCTCACACACCTCCAGATGATATCCGAGCCGCCGGATAGCTTCGATACGGATGTCGGAGCCGATGCTTGTCAGTTTTTTCCTCAGAAATCCAACGTAGACCTCAACATGATTTTCCACTGCATTCGAATCATATCCCCAGACCCGGGCAAGAATGACCTCCTTTGACAGGTTGCGGTCCCGGGACTGCAGGAGAAGCCGCATCACATCAAATTCCCGGGCAGAAAGCCGCACACTTTTTTCACCGCATATCAGCGTACCGGAGGCCAGATCAAGAGAAGTATTTCCATAGGAAAGCTCATTTACCTCGGAGCCCTGTCTGCGGAGCAGAGCATTGATGCAGGCCAGCAGCTCTCTCGTGTCAAAGGGCTTGGTCAGATAGTAGTCGGCCCCGGCGTTCAGTCCTTCTACGCGGTCCAGCAGCTCCGACTTTGCAGTCAGCATCAAGATCGGAGTGGAACAGCGCTTTGCCCGCAGCTCTCTTGCCACCTGATATCCATTCATGCCCGGCAGCATGATATCAAGAATAAGCAGATCATAGAAGGAGAGGACCGACAATTCAATGCCGGTCTCCCCATCATAAGCTGTTTCCACTTCAAAACCTTTGGCGGTCAGCAGTGTTTTTATAGAATCTGCTAAGAGTTTTTCATCTTCTA
The DNA here is from genome assembly GCA_030524705.1 of Lachnospiraceae bacterium. GTDB lineage: Bacteria > Bacillota > Clostridia > Lachnospirales > Lachnospiraceae > Choladousia. The sequence goes on from JAUNGD010000008.1 coordinate 54,930, forward strand.
TTATTAATATCTTCATCTTTTTAATATACCCCGCCCTTTGTCTGGAATGTCTCAAATGGAAATGTCTTCGGATATGTAAGTCATTTTAGCAAGCCGGTTTCTCAGTGTCAACGAAAAGAACAGGAGCCGGGGCTTTTAAAATATGATTTTTCTGTGTTTTTCAGCTTCAATTCAGCAACGAATGATACAGTGGGGAAGAACAAGGAGGAACAGAAGCGCCAGTCTTGAATAAGTCAGCTGCAGGAAAAAAGAACGGGGAATATAATCAGGCACTGAGCGATATCTATACAAAGACAGGGCTGGAGGAAGAATTTTCACGGAACAAAATGCAGTAAAAACCCTGCACTTATATAAAGGAGGAATTATCGTGATAGAAGTGAACCATCTGGTGAAACGGTATGGAAGCAATCATGCAGTAGACGATCTGTCCTTTCGTGTTGAACGCGGACAGATCTATGGATTTCTGGGGCCGAATGGCGCCGGAAAATCCACGACGATGAATATATTAACGGGGTATATTGCCCCGTCATCCGGAGAAGTAAAAATAAACGGACATGATATTCTGGAGGATGCGGAGGCGGCCCGCAAATGTATCGGCTACCTGCCGGAGATTCCGCCGATCTATCCGGAAATGACGGTGCTGGAATACCTTACTTTTGCGGCAGAGCTGAAACGGCTGCCAGGGAAAAGCAGAGAGGCGTTGATCCTGGAAGCCATGGAGCTGACCGGCGTCGTGGAGGTGCAAAGGAGACTGATTAAAAATCTGTCAAAGGGCTTTCGGCAGCGTGTCGGTCTGGCCCAGGCGATCCTGGGATTTCCGGAGATCATTATCCTGGATGAGCCCATGGTGGGACTGGATCCAAAGCAGATCATTGAGGTAAGAGAATTGATCAAGAAGCTGAGTGAAAAGCACACAGTCATCCTCAGCTCTCATATTTTGTCTGAAATCAGCGCGATCTGTGACCATATTATGATTATTTCCCACGGGAAGCTGGTGGCCAGTGATACGCCGGAAAGGCTTACCAGTCTGATGAAGGGCTCTGCGTCGCTGGAGCTTACGGTGCGCTGCGAAAAGCACGGGCTGCATCAGCTGCTGAAAGATACCTCCGGTATCACCAGCTTTGAGATACTGGATTCCCCGGAGCAGGGGGCGCATGATGTGCTGATAAAAACGGAAGGTACGACAGATTTGAGGGAAAAGCTTTTTTATGAGCTGGCCTCCCGGAAAATGGCGCTGCTGCGGATGCAGCAAAGTCATGTTTCTCTGGAGGATGTATTCCTGGAGCTGACGGAAAATGAAGAGACAGAAGGGGAGGAAAACGAAGATGGCAGCGATCTATAAAAAAGAGTTCAGGGGATTTATGACTTCTATGGTGGGATATGTGTTCATTGCATTTTTGCTGGTGGTTTCCGGAATTTATTATACGGCTTACCATCTTCAGGGAGCGTATCCAAAGTTTTCTTACACGCTGCAGTCCGTACTGTTTGTATTTCTGATTGCAGTTCCGGTACTCAGTATGCGTGTGCTGGCAGAGGAGCGGAAGCAGAAAACGGATCAGCTTCTGCTCACCTCACCGGTATCTGTGGCAGGAATCGTAATGGGGAAATATCTGGCGCTGGTGTCTGTCTTTGGAATCGCAGCGGCAGTGCTGGCGGTCTATCCGCTGATATTGACACAGTTTGGCACGATTTCCATGGCTGAATCCTATACGGCCTTGTTTGGCTTTTTTCTGATGGGAAGCTGTTATCTTTCCATTGGCCTGTACCTTTCGTCGGTGACGGAGAGCCAGGTCATAGCGGCGGTGCTGACGTTCCTGTTTCTGTTCGTATGCTATGTGATAGAGGGGATCGCTTCTTTTTTCCCGGAAACGTCATCGGCTTCTTTTTACACGATGGTGGTCCTGGTACTGGCAGCTGCCTGTGTGATTTATTATATGGTGCATCAGGCAGTCATTACGATTGCCATAGCGGTCTGCCTGGAGGCGGCGCTTGTGGTGCTGTACCTGGTAAATGCCTCGTTTTATGAAAGCTTGATTCAGGAGCTGCTGGGGGTCCTGGACATTACGGAGCACTTTACAGAATTTTGCAGCGGCATTCTTGACGTCACCGGAATCATATATTATCTGACCGTTATTGGAGTATTTCTGTTTCTGACGGTGCAATCCATACAGAAAAGACGGTGGAGCTAAGAGGATGGACAGGAGGAAGGATGCATGAATAAAATAAAATCCCTATTTGTATTGAAAAGAAAAAAAGAGAGATATCCGGTCAGTATCCGGCGGATAAAAAACGGTTCCTACAGTATGGCGATGACTGTGTTTGCAGTGGCGGCTGCGGTGGCAGTAAATCTGATCGTTTCGGAGCTTCCGTCCCAGTATACGCAGATCGATATCAGCGACCAGAAGCTGACGGTGCTGAGCGACCAAACAAAAGAGTTGGCGGCGGGGCTGGAGGAGGACATTACGATTTATTACGTGGTACAGGACGACAACCGGGATTCAAATGTTTCCCGGCTGCTGGAACGGTATGACGACCTTTCCTCACACATCACGGTGGTGGAGAAGGACCCTGTTTTAAATCCAAATTTTACATCTCAGTACACAGATGAAACTCTGTCTGAGAACAGTGTAATTGTGACCTGCAACGATGCGAAACGGGTAGTCACGTACGACAGTATGTACGAGTCAGAATTTAATTATAATTATTATACGTATGAAACGACGGGGTTCGATGCTGAGGGCCAGATTACCAGCGCCATTGCTGCGGTGAGCTCAGAGGATCTGCCAAAGCTATATACCCTGACCGGCCATGGAGAGTCCCAGATCAACAGCTCCCTTGCCCAGTCCATTGAAAAGGAGAATATTGAGACGGAAGAGCTGAATCTGGTCACGGCAGAGAGTGTGCCCGAGGATGCGGACTGCCTGCTGGTGGCATCCCCTGCCAGCGATCTGTCAGAAGCAGAGGCGCAGAAGCTCCTCAGCTATCTGAAGACCGGCGGAAAGGCCATCGTTGTCACAGATTATACCGGAAAAGAGATGCCGAATCTAATGTCGGTACTGGAATATTACGGTCTTTCTCTGGAAGATGGGATCATCATGGAAGGAGACAGCAATTACTATATTCAGACGCCCTATTATCTGGTGCCGGATATTGCCAGCACGGAGGTATCTGCTGATATGACCGGAGGCAGCGCATACGCTTTTCTGGCTGCTGCACAGGGAATTCTCGTCTCGGAAGAGCTGCGGGACGGCCTGAGTGCCGCTCCGGTGCTTACTACGTCTTCCTCCGCTTACTCGAAGGTGGATGTGGAAAATATGACCACCTATGGGAAAGAGGACGGAGACATTGATGGCCCCTTTAACGTAGGCGTGATCGTTACGGAGACGGTGGAGCTGACGGAGGAGCTGCTGGAGGAAGCTGAGGCAGCTATAGAGAGCGCCGGAGCATCCGCAGAGCTGGGTAGTATTTCCGGACTGGTACAGGACAGTGACGAGGCCGGGGACAACGCAGCAGGAGCAGAAGCGGCTGAGGGCGAGACCGAGGCAGCAGGAGCAGAAACGGCTGAGGATGAGACTGAAAATGCCGAAATTGAGACGGCTGAGACAAAGCTGGCGGTATATTCCTCTTCTATGCTGCTGGACGCTTCAGCTGACCAGATGGTTTCAGGGGGAAATGCAAAGCTGGTCATGAACACTCTAAGCTGGATGTGCGGACATACGTCCACTGTATCGGTTCCTTCAAAAAGCATGTCCGTAAATTACCTGACAGTTACCTCCGCCAGCAGCAGCTTCTGGAGTATTATCGTAATCGGTATCATACCGGGGGCCTTCCTGATAGGAGGGCTCTATATCTGGCTGAAGAGGCGGAAGCAGTAGGAGCACCTCCTATAATATGACACGGAAAGGAATTTTGTAATATGAAGAAAAAGGGAATGACTCTGGCTGCCAGCGCGGTTCTGCTTGGCTGCCTGTTCGGTGCATACGCTTTTCTAAGGATAGGTAATCAAACGGCCCAGAAGGAGTCAGAAGCGGAGGAAAATGCACCGATATTGACTATGGACACAGAAAATATCACATCTTTGTGCTTTGCCATAGGGGACACCCAGGCGGAATTCGATCATACGGATGAGGGCTGGATTCTGAAGGAGGATGAAACGTTTCCGGTAAACGAAGAAAGCATTGCGCTTCTTTTGGAGGATCTGGCGGCTTTGCCTGCGGTACGGACACTGACCGGGATAGAGGATGTCAGTGAGTATGGATTTGAAGAGCCGCAGAATTCCATTGCCTTTACAGATGCTGAGGGCAATGAGACAACACTGGTCATCGGAGCTACCAATCAGGGGACCGGCGACGATTACATGATGCTGGACGGAGATACCTCTGTGGTCTATACCATCGGCTCTGCGCTTCGCACCTCTATCTCGGAAGATCCGTATGATTATGCGCGCAGCGAGTCGCTGCCGATCATATACAGCACAAAGGTAAACGGTGTGACGGTGGAGCAGGGAGAGGGAGGATACCGCCTGTACCAGGAGGATGATGTGTGGTATGTGGAAAATGAAGAAGGAGAGATTGCGGAGGCGGATGAAGACGCGGTAGAAGCTGCAATCTCCACGGTGCTTAATTCATTGAATTATAAGGATTTTCTGGAGCATAACTGCCAGGATGGGACAGCGTATGGTCTGGGGGAGGACGCCTGGAAGCTTACAATATTCTATCAGGAAGAAGCTGAGGCCGGAACCGAGAACAACGCGGAGGACAGCACGGAGACCGGGACAGAAAACGGCGCGGAACAGAAGGCGGAATCGGGAAATGCAGTACAAGAAATGCTGACGTTCCGAATCGGAAATAAGGATGCGAACGAAGATTACTATGTGCAGATGGAAGGTTCCGGGGAGGTACATACACTTTCAGGAGCGATACTGTCAGAGCTTCTGGATGTACCGGCCTCTGATTGGGTAAAGGAAGAGGAAGAGACGGAGAGTGAGGCGGAGACGGAAAGCGAGGCAAAAGCTGAAAGTGAGGTAGAGACGGACTAAGGTCCTGAAATCTTTCAAAAAAGTCTTAAAATACCATAAAATCCATTGACTTACACCACGGGAGTTATATAATTTCCAGAAAAATCACTTATAGTAAACGGCAAATATATTTGTGGTCTACTATATACCCTCCGGGGGATACGTGCAATCTTGCAGGGAAGATAAAAGAAGCAAATTTGGAGGAAATCAAAATGGGTAAGGTAATAGGAATTGACTTGGGGACAACCAACAGCTGTGTGTCTGTAGTGGAAAATGATGCGCCGGTGATCGTGCCCACCAGCTCAGGGAATCGGACTACGCCGAGTATCGTAGCCTTTGCAAAGAACGGAGAGCGTCTGGTGGGCGAGGCTGCCAAGCGTCAGGCGGTGACGAATCCGGACAGGACGATCTGTTCGGTGAAGCGCCATATGGGAACGAACTGGAGCACTCGTATCGACGGAACGGAATATAAGCCCCAGACTATCAGCGCGATGATATTAATGCAGTTGAAAAAGGAGGCGGAGGATTTTCTCGGGGAGCCGGTGACGGAGGCTGTCATTACGGTTCCGGCCTATTTTAATGATATTCAGAGGCAGGCCACAAAGGATGCGGGGAAAATCGCGGGACTGACTGTGAAGCGTATCATCAATGAGCCTACCAGTGCGGCTCTTTCCTATGGCCTTGACCACGGAGAGGCCCGGAAGGTCATGGTATATGATCTGGGCGGAGGCACTTTTGATGTTTCCATTATTGAAATCGGTGACGGAGTGATCGAGGTGCTGGCCACTGCCGGAGACAATCATCTGGGCGGAGATGACTTTGACGCCAGGGTCGCGGACTGGCTGGTCAAAAGCTTTAAGGCGGAGCAGCACATAGATTTGTCGAGGGATTTTGCGGCGATGCAGCGGATCAGGGAGGCGGCGGAGCAGGCCAAAAAGGAGCTGTCCACCTCTGAGAGCACTAATATTGTGCTGCCGTATCTGACCCAGGCAAAGGGAGAGCCGGTGCATTTGGACATGACGCTGACCAGGGCGAAATTCAACGAACTGGTCAGAGACCTGGTGGAGAGGACCGCAGATCCCGTGCAGAGAGCGCTGAGTGATGCGGGCATCTCGACAGCGCAGCTTGACCGGGTGCTGCTGGTGGGAGGTTCTACGAGAGTTCCGGCGGTGCAGGATAAGGTGCGGGCGCTGACCGGAAAGGAGCCCTCCAAAAACATCAATCCGGATGAATGTGTGGCCCAGGGGGCGGCCATTCTTGGAAGTACGCTTCAGGGCAGGGGCCTAGTGGCGGCGGGAACAGGTCAGGAGCTGCTTCTTCTGGATGTGACGCCGCTGAGCCTGTCCATTGAGACGGTGGGAGGCGTGGCGACAAAGCTGGTGGACCGTAATTCCACGCTGCCCACCAGATACTCTCAGATATTTTCCACCGCGGCTCCGTACCAGACCTCGGTGGAGATCCATGTCCTTCAGGGAGAGCGCCCCATGGCCCGGGATAATAAGACCATCGGCAAATTCAAGCTGAAGGGCATCCGGAGAGCGCCGGCAGGAGTACCGCAGATCGAGGTGACCTTTGACATTGATGCAAACGGGATCCTTAAGGTTTCCGCAAAGGATCTGGATACGGGAAAAGAGCAGTCTATTACGATCACCGCCTCTGACCGGATGTCGGAGGACGAGATTCAGAAGGCCATTTTTGATGCCCAGATGTATGCCGGTCAGGATACCCTGCGCCGGGATGCGCTGGAGGTCACAGGGGAAGCCCAGAGACTTTTGAACCGCACCCAGCAGGCGCTGAAGGAGAAAGGGAAGGAGATGGATAAGGCACAGAAAAAGCAGATCAAGAATGACTGCAATGCCCTGCAGAAGCGCTTATCAAGATTCCGGGCAGATAAGGTGACGGAGGAAGAGCTTGAGGGCATCCGGCAGGCAAAGGCACAGCTGGAGGCTTCCAGCGCAGACCTGACCTCCTGAAGTATTTTACAGGGACGTAGCTTTGAGGCTGTCGCGGAATATATGAGACGGGATTCCGATTTATGAAAGCCATCGGGAAACGAAAAACAGTCAGATTGTGCAGGAAAAACGGATAACAGTCAGATTGAGAATAGCCAGGGCCGGCAAAACATGCTATAATTTAGTAAGCGTCCGGTCTGTGCCGGACGCTGCAAAGGGCGGCACATGGAGGTATACATATCAACACGCTTGCGGTTGATGGCATGAAAATAGAAAGGAGACATAACGTATGGCAAAAATTTTAATTAGTCCCTCGAAATATGTACAGGGTGCAGGGGAGATGAAAAAGCTCGGCACTTATGCGGCAGGGTACGGAAAGAAAGCTCTGGTATTGATCAGTGCAGGCGGATATAAGAGAATCGGCGCTTTGATTGAGAAGAGCTTTGAAGAGACAGAGTGCGGACTTATATTTGATTATTTTAACGGAGAGTGCTGCAGGACGGAGATCGACCGGCTGAAGGCACTGATACAGGAAAAAAACTGCGACCTGGTGATCGGTGTCGGCGGCGGAAAGATATTTGATACTGCAAAGGCCGTTGCATATTACTGCAAGACACCGGTGCTGATCTGCCCCACCATCGCCTCAACGGACGCCCCGTGCAGTGCATTGTCCGTTGTATATACGGATGAGGGCGTTTTTGAAGAATATCTTTTCCTTCCGTCAAATCCGAACATGGTCCTGATGGATACGGATATCATTGTAAAATCTCCGGTACGTCTGACGGTGGCAGGTATGGGAGATGCACTGGCCACATTTTTTGAGGCGAGAGCCTGCAAGAGAAGCGGAGCAATTTCCTGTGCGGGAGGAAAGACCACGGAAGCGGCTATGGCGCTGGCAAAGCTGTGCTTTGACACCCTGATGGAAGAGGGAGAAAAAGCGAAAATAGCCCTGGAAGCAGGCGCATGTACAGAGGCTGTGGAGAAGATTATCGAGGCAAACACTCTTCTTTCCGGAATCGGTTTTGAGAGCGCAGGTCTGGCCGGAGCTCATGCGATCCACAACGGTATGACCGTGCTGGAGGAGTGCCATCATATGTATCACGGCGAGAAGGTGGCTTTCGGTACGATCACACAGCTTGTTTTGGAGAACGTTCCGATGGAAGAGCTGGCGGAGGTCATTGATTTCTGTATCGAAGTAGGGCTTCCGGTGACCTGGAGGGAACTTGGAGTAGAAACGATTACGGATGAAAAGATTATGGCAGTGGCCGAGGCTGCGTGCGCAGAGAACGACACACTGCATAATATGCCGTTTGAGGTGACGCCGGAAACGGTAGCTGCAGCACTTAAGGCGGCAGATGCGTTCGGGCATTATTACCTGGGGGAATAAAAGGAAAAAGAGCAGAGAGCAAAGGAGGATTTTCAGATGTCAGTATTGAGAGGATGCCAGGAGGGCAAAACAACTCCGAAAATGGTGGAGGTAAAATGCCCGAAGTGCGGCGAGATGATTGAGGTTTTTGTGAAAATGGGCGGGGCCCTGGGAGAATCAGGAACGCTTGCAGCGGATGAAAAGTGTCCCGGCTGCGATTTTGTCGCGGAAGAGGGAACTCCGGTGGCATCGTTTGAACAGCCATAACGGGATCTGTCCGGAAAAATAGCAGAGCAGCCGTGGGGGCAGATACCAGTCCAGGCTGCTCTTTGATTCAACAGTCAAGAGCTTCAATCAGATCGCCTTCGGCGACAATAAGAGTAGGGCCGGTGAGATAAATATTCTCTACATGATCTTCCAGCGCGGTTAAAGATACAGTTAAAAGGCCGCCGGGTACATGTACCTTTACGTCTTTACCGCTGATTTGTTTCTGAAGCGTCAGGACAGCTGCTGTTGCGCATGTCCCTGTTCCGCAGGCGAAGGTAAAGTCCTCCACGCCGCGTTCGTAGGTAAGCTCCTGCAATTCGTTCGGGCCGGTGATGTCATAAAAATTGACATTGGCGCCCTTAGGGAATTTTTCATGATATCTGAAAAACATACCAAGAGACCGAAGACTTTCAGGGTCTGTGTCGGAGAGGCCGGGGATGGGTACGACCACATGGGGCAGGCCCGGGCTGCCAAGCTCGACGTAGGCATAGGGATAGGATTTTCTCTGAAAGACAGCCGTATTTCCTATATCCAACTGGGTGATATCGTTCATTCGGATAGTATATATCTGCCTGCTCTCTCTTCGGGCGTATACTGGGCCTGCTGTGGTTTCAATACAAATCTGTTCTCCGGCCAGTCCGTTTTCATAGCCATATCTTGCGATGCATCTTGCTCCGTTCCCGCACATTTCACCCATACTTCCGTCAGCGTTGAAAAAAAGCATTCGATAATCTGCGTCATGTTCTGGTTTTTCAACAAACATAACGCCATCTGCACCGACGGATATTCTTCTGGCGCAGATTTTTTTTGCAATGCTTCCCATTTCCTGAAACGGTATTTTTTCTGTCATGTTGTTGATTATGACAAAATCATTTCCAGCACCTTGCATTTTCGTGAATTTCATACAGATTAATTTCCTTCCTAATATAAAAATGTGCCAGCTATCCGGCCTGACAAAGATCCAGAAAATACCGGATGACAAGTCCGCCGTCGACAGTATCAGGACGTCTGTTGTCAAAGGCAATCCTTTCCGGATGCCATTGTACCCCTAAAATAGGGGCTGTTTTATGCTCGATCGCTTCAATAACATGGTCTGGGGATGTCTGTGTGACAAGAAAACAGTCAGCAATCCGGCCGCAGCCCTGATGATGGGAGCTGTTTACAATGCAGTCTTCACCATAAAGCCGTGCCATGATAGAACCGGGCGTGCTGTGAACAGCATGGAGCTGGTCGGTGTCGGTATGCTGATGCGCCCAGTTAGTGGGAAGATCCTGACAAATATCCCCGCCAAAATAAATATTCAAAAGCTGCATGCCCTTGCAGATTCCCAGAATTGGCTTTCCGGATTTTTCAAAATGCTCCAGTATGCGAAGCTGTGCCAGGTCTGTTTCTGCATCAATGCTCCGGGAACCGTTATTTTCCTGATGGAATAGGGACGGAAGAATATCAGCGCCTCCCGGCAGGATCAACCCGTTATAAATATCCGCGTCTTCCGGGGTCAGTGAAACTTCAAAGGGAATCCCACAGCTTGCCAGTGCTGCCTGATACTTGGGTGTTTCTTCCGGGATTCCGGCGATCAGTATTTTCATAAGTATCTCCTCCTTTTCAGGTAAACAGTAAATTAACTGAAAATAAAGCTTCTTTTATGATATACCCAGAAATGAAAAATGAAAATACTATTTATAAAAATAATTGACAAATAGTAGGTAGTGTTTTATGATAAATGAAAATAGTTCAAAAAAAAGATACAAATCAGGCATACAAAGGTGTATAAAGCTATTTGTATGCCTTTTTAAATATTATTTTTGAACGAACATGTATAATGTGAAGAGGAGAGATAAGAATGCAGAGAAAAAAACTAAAACGATTAACAGCTATGATGCTTACTGCAGCAATGACAGTCTTTTGTACAGGACTTGGCGGGATTTTAGAGGTAAGTGCTGCGGAGAGCGAGTACAAGGATGAGCTGCACATCGCGTTGGGTGCAGAGCCTGCGAATCTGGATATTGTTGCCAACTCTGCGACGGTTTCTGTGGAAGTGGCAGACGGAACTATTTTTGAGTCGTTGGTTACTGTGAATGAGAATTATGAGCCGATTCCTGAGCTGGCTGAGTCCTGGGAGATCAGTGATGACAATACCGTATATACCTGGCATTTAAGGCAGGGGATCAAGTTCCACAATGGTGATGAAATGGTGGCGGAGGATGTGGCCGCTTCCTTGAACAGATGGCTTGAGAATGCGGGAAATGCACAGACGATGATCGGCGAGACACAATTTGTCGCGGCGGATACCTACACGGTGACTCTGACGATGGAAAAGGGCTGTGCATACGTGAATGAGCTGATGGGAGGCCTTGGGCAGAGGGCTGTCATCATGCCGAAAAGCGTGGTGGACGCTGTGGACGAATCAGGGCTGATAAGTGAGTATATCGGTACCGGCCCATACAAATTTGTGGAGTGGAAGGATCAGCAGCAGATCCATCTGACGAGATTTGATGAGTATCAGCCCTACGGTACGGAGGGCGAGTTTTCTGGCTGGGGCGGATATAAGGCTGCATATACGAAGGATATTTACTTTGATATTGTTGCAGACAGCAGCACGGTGACCGCAGGACTTCAGACCGGTGAATATGATATTGCGACAGAGATTTCCAACGACAACCTGGATCTCTTTGAGGACAATGATGATTATAAGGTTACTTTGCAGGAGTGCCAGATGTCGTTTCTTGTGTTTAACAAGCAGGAGGGCAAGGGCGCTGATCAGACGGTTCGCCAGGCAATCCAGGCAGCGATCAATTGTGATGAAGTAATGTATGGTACATACGGAAGAGAGGATATGTACTCCATTTATTCCAGCTATACCTTCAAGGACATTACAGACTGGTATTCCGAGGCAGGAAGTGAGTACTACAACCAGGGAGATCCGGAGAAGGCGCTGGAGCTGTGGAAGGAAGCAGGTATGACGGATGATGATGCATTCACGATCCTTGCTCCGAATGATGACGAGGCATTTTATGCAGAGGCTCTGATCTGCCAGAATCAGCTGGAAAAAGCGGGCATTAAGTGTGAACTGCTGACCTTTGACTGGTCTACCTACGCATCCTTCAAATATGACCACCCGGATCAGTATGATGCATTTATTACCAGCTTTACCCCGAAAGTACTTCCGACTCTGAACCTGTATCTGTCAGCGACCTGGTCCGGATGGGTAAGCGATGAAAGAATTCTGGGTGACCTGGAGGAGATCGCGGCAAACCAGTCTAAGGAAGATGCGATTAAGATCTGGGATGACCTGCAGGGATATATGTATGAGACTAGTGTACCTGTCGTAAAATTTGGAAGCTCTATTAAGAACATGGTTACCTCCAGCAAAGTAGAGGGGGCTGAGCTGTTTGAGCATGTTGTTTATTCCAATGCGAGAGTACTCAAATAATGATTTTCATTTCGTGTGATTGCAGACAGCGGAGCCAAATATTTTATTTGGCTCCCATCTGTCTGTTATTGCAATTTTTACTGTAGTAAAGGAATTTGATCTATATGAAAAAATATGTTTTAAAAAGATTACTGGCTGTGATTCCTTCACTGTTTGTAGTATCCGTCGTTATCTTTATGATTATACATTTGACTCCCGGCGATCCAGCCATTATTATGCTGGGTGATCAGGCAGATCCGGCGGCAATCGAAGCCCTGAGAAGCTCTCTGGGACTGAATGATCCTCTTCCGGTTCAGTACTTTAACTGGCTGATCGGGATATTCCATGGAGACCTGGGACAGTCGCTGTACAGCAGTGAGAGCATGGCAGTGATTTTGAAAAATCATCTGGCTCCTACTTTTGCATTAACGGTATACGCCCTTATTATTGCGGTGACTATTGCAGTTCCGCTGGGCATTCTGGCTTCAAAGAGCCGGGGGAGCATATGCGACCGCATCATATCCATATTTTCCATGGTGGGCATTTCTCTTCCCAGTTTCCTTCTGGGATTGCTGCTTATGATTCTGCTTGCGGTGAAGCTGAAATGGCTGCCGGTGGCAGGGTATAAAACGATCGCAGAAAATGGATTTGGCCCCTTCCTTCGTTATCTGACAATGCCGGCAATAGCGCTCGGCTGTATGGAGGCCGGGCTTATTATTCGTATGACCAGATCTTCCATGTTGGAAGTCCTGAACAGTGATTATATCAGAATGGCCAAGGCCAAAGGGGAGAAGAATAGGGCGATCATTTTGAAGCATGCTCTGAAGAATGCATTGATCCCGATCATAACCTCAATTGGGCAGACCTTTATGGGGCTGCTGTCAGGGGCGACAGTTGTAGAGACTATTTTCAATATTCCCGGAATGGGAAAGCTGATCATCACAGCGGTGAGCCAGCGGGACTATGAAGTCGTGCAGGCCGTTGTCTTATTTGTCTCTGTACTGAATATATTTATTTGTCTTCTGATTGACCTGCTCTACGGAGTAATTGATCCAAGAGTCAGACTGGATGATTAGGAGGTGGCAGGATGAAGAGGACTATGAGATCAGAAAAATATGATGAATCGTTAGAGAAAAGTATCAGAGAGCTGCAGAGGGAGCAAAGGCATCTGAGGCTGCTGAAGCTGAAGAAAAATAAGCTGGCGATTATTGGAGGACTGATTACGATTTTTATGATTTTGATTGCAATCTTTGCTCCGCTTATTGCAACGCATGATCCGTATGATATGATCGTGCTTGACCGGCTTAAGGGCCCCAGTGCGGCACATCTGTTTGGGACAGATGCTACGGGAAGAGATGTATTCAGCCGGGTGCTTTACGGGACACGTGTATCCATGTTCATAGGATTCTCTGTGGCGCTTTATTCCATGATCATTGGTATGGTTGTCGGCCTGTTTGCCAGCTATTACAAGGTGCTGGACAGTGTTCTGATGAGAATTTGTGACGGCCTGACGGCAATCCCCTCCTCACTTTTAGCGGTTGCCCTGATGAGTGCCTTGGGAGCGAGTGAGAAAAATGTTATTATCAGCCTTGTGGCGGTCAGCTTTCCCAAAGTGGCCAGAATCGCCCGGGCACAGGCAATGGTCGTGAAGGAGCAGACCTATATTGAGGCCATGAAGGCATCCGGCTCCGGCACATTGCGAATCCTGTTCCGACATATAGCACCGAACGTTCTGTCGCCGGTTATTGTACAGGTGTCATTTGCTTTTGCCAATGCGATTATTACGGAAGCTGCGCTCAGCTTTCTGGGAGTGGGTGTGCCGATCCCGCAGCCAAGCTGGGGAAATATTCTGTATGAAGGTAAAGAGGTAATCAGCAAGGCCTGGTGGATGATTGTATTTCCGGGAGCGTTTACAGCAGCGGCGGTTTTGGGCTTGAATATACTTGGGGATGGTCTGAGAGATTTACTTGATCCTCACATCAATTAGGAGGGGACAAATGGAAAGAATTTTGCAGATTGAGAATCTCAGTACTTCATTTAAAACCGAAAGAGGAATTGTGAAGGCCATCGAGGGAGTTTCCTTCGATGTATATAAGGGAGAAATTCTTGGTATCGTGGGAGAATCCGGATGCGGGAAAAGTGTGACATCACAGTCTGTTATGCGCCTGTATGACGAAAAATACCAGGTACAATATACCGGAAAAATCTTATTCAACGGCAGAAACATTCTGAGCTTGTCAGAAAAGGAAATGCAGAATGTAAGAGGCAATGACATTGCCATGGTATTTCAGGACGCATTAAGCGCTCTGAATCCTGTATTTACGGTAGGGCATCAGATCATGGATACCCTGAAAATCCATCAGGGCATGAAAAAGGCAGAAGCGCGTGAAAAAGCGGTAGAGATGCTTCGGCTGGTCGGTATTCCGGATCCGGAAAAGCGAGTAGATCAGTACCCTCATGAGCTTTCCGGGGGAATGCGGCAAAGGGTTATGATTGCGATCGCTTTATGCTGTCAGCCGATGCTTTTGATCGCGGATGAACCGACGACAGCATTGGATGTGACAATACAGGCCCAGATCATGGATCTGATTCTGGATCTGAATAAAAAGCTGGATATGGGAGTCATGCTGATCACCCATGATTTGTCGGTGGTAGCAGAGGTGTGTAGCAGGGTTGCTGTCATGTATCTGGGACAGATTGTTGAGGAAGCAGAAGTGAATACAATTTTTGATCATCCCCTGCATCCCTATACGGCAGGCCTGATGAAGTCGGTGCCGAAGATGGAGGGAGAAAGAGATGAGCGATTGTATCAGATCAAAGGAATGGTGCCGATGCTGAATCAGATACCGAAGGGCTGTCGTTTTTCTCCCAGATGTCCCTATGCCACAGAAAAATGTCATAAGGAAATGCCGGAGCAGCGCAGGGTCAGTGAGACACAGAGCGTCCGGTGCTTTTATGCCGGGGAAATTGATTACTAGTACATTATCTGCATTTTGAATGATACACTGGAAGATAGGCGATGCAAAGGCCTGGATGCAGCTTCGTACTGAGAGATCGATGTGATATTACGATATAAAAAAGAAAGGAAATTATGATTATTTGCTTTTGAATAATCATATAAGGTTATATGGAAGAGAAAAGGGAAGCTGTTCTTCGGGCAGACAATATAAAAAAATATTTCCCAATAAGAAATACGTTTGGAAAGGTTATAAATAATGTAAAGGCAGTGGACGGTATTTCACTGGAATTGTACAGAGGAGAGACTTATGGGCTGGTAGGAGAGACCGGATGCGGAAAAAGTACATTAGGCCGGACACTGATCAATCTGATGCCGGCAACAGAGGGAGATATCTTGTTTGAGGGCCGGAATATTGCCGGAATGAGTGAGCGGCAGGTCAGGCCCCTCCGGAAAAAAATGCAGATGATCTTTCAGGATCCGTATACCTCTCTGGATCCGCGAATGAGAGTCGGCGATATTCTCGCAGAGGTTCTTCAGATCCAGAATATTGGTAAAAAAGAGGAACGTCAGGATATGGTTATGGATATGCTCGGAAAGGTTGGCCTCCGGCCGGAGCAGTATTATCATTTTCCACATGAGTTTTCAGGCGGACAGCGCCAAAGGATCGGACTGGCAAGGGCTTTTATTCTAGATCCGGAGTTTGTTGTCTGCGATGAACCGGTATCCGCACTGGATGTATCTGTGCAGTCACAGATTATTAATCTGCTTCAGGACATTCAGCAGGAAAAGAAACTGACTTACCTGTTTATTTCCCATGATATGAGCGTGATCCGATATACCTCTGACCGGGTTGGCGTTATGTATCTGGGACATCTTGTGGAGGAGGCTTTGACAGATTATTTATTTGCAAAACCGCTGCATCCATATACTCAGGTGTTGATGTCTGCGGTGCCCAGCGCCAATCCTCATGTGAAAAAGAAAAGAATCGTGCTGGAAGGCGAGCTTCCATCGCCGCTGAATCCGCCTTCCGGATGTGTATTTCATACACGGTGTCCTTATGCAAAAGATATCTGCCGCAGAGAGTGCCCGCAGCTTAGGGAAGCAGACGGGCAGCATAAGGTTGCATGTCATCAGTACCAGTAGCAGAGACGGAGGGGACAGAGATGATAAAATTTCCGAAAAGACTGGAAAAAGGAAGTACGGTAGGGGTCATCTGCCCGTGTTCTGCGATTACGGCGGAACAAGAAAAAAAATGTAGAGAGGTTCTGGAAAAAATGGGATTCCGAGTCAAAATGGCGGATAATCTGACAGCGGATTATGCTGGCTATATGGCCGGGACAGGAAAAATAAGAGCACAGTGGATCAACAGAATGTTTGCAGATCCGGAGGTGGATGCTGTATTTTGTGCCAGAGGCGGGGACGGCTGCGGAAGGGTCGTGGAGTATCTGGACCTGGATCTGATCAAAGCAAATCCGAAGATCTTCGTAGGATACAGTGATGTGACTACATTCCACCTGTTATTTAATCAGGTCTGTTCTATGGGAACCTTTCATGGGCCGATGGTGTCTTCCAATATGATTGACGCCTTTGACGAAGAATCGGAGGCGGCCTTTTGGGACGCATTGACCTGCAGCGGAGATTATGTATACAAAAACCCCATAGGTTTCCCAGTGAAGGTCCTGCGGGAAGGAAGAGCGAGGGGAGTCGTTACCGGTGGTAATCTGGCATTGCTGAGCGCTTCTATGGGGACCCCGTATGAAGTGGATACGAGAGGAAAAATCTTTTTTATTGAAGAAATCAACGAGACAGGAAATCGCCTGGAGCGCATGGTATATCAATTGAAAAACGCCGGGAAGTTCAGGGACAGTGCAGGCATATTGCTGGGGCAGTTTACGGACTGCGACAATAAGCCCATGCCGGAGTATGACGCCATCTGCTGTTTCCGGGATGCGCTGGAGGATTATGACGGCCCCGTTTTGTATAATCTTCAGACAGGGCATGGGGAAAAGCATATCACAATTCCGCTGGGAGCAGAATGCAATATGGATACAAAAAACAGAAGGATCTTATTTCATATGGAACGAGAGTCCACGGACAAAAAAGAATGTATTGGGAAATAAAATCCGGGGATATATGTTGACGAAGAGCAGGTCTGCTAAGGGATACTACCGGACTTGAGAAGAAGAAACAGTACAGGGCTGTCGCCCTGCTAAAATATTTAGCAGAAATGACAGCCCTGTATTTTTATCATGCGCCCGTTCATTCAAAGGAATCAGGCCGCTTTTTTCTTATAACTGCGGACCAGCGGAAACGAGAGCCTTTCCAGCCTCATTACCTTCATATTTTGCAAAGTTCTTAACGAATCTCTGTGCCAGATCCTTAGCCTTTGTCTCCCACTCGGAAGCATCTGCATAAGTATCGCGCGGATCAAGAATGCCTGTGTCTACGCCCGGAAGCTCTGTCGGAACCTCGAAGTTGAAGTACGGGATCTTCTTGGTCGGTGCTTTCAGAATATCGCCGTTCAGGATAGCGTCGATGATACCACGTGTATCCTTGATGGTGATACGCTTGCCTGTGCCGTTCCATCCTGTATTTACCAGGTATGCCTTAGCGCCGTTTGCTTCCATCTTCTTAACCAGCTCTTCGCCGTACTTTGTCGGATGCAGCTCCAGGAATGCCTGTCCGAAGCAAGCGGAGAAGGTCGGTGTCGGCTCTGTGATACCACGCTCTGTACCAGCCAGCTTAGCTGTGAACCCTGACAGGAAGTAGTACTGTGTCTGCTCCGGAGTCAGAATAGATACCGGCGGAAGTACGCCGAAAGCATCTGCTGACAGGAAGATTACGTTCTTAGCTGCCGGACCTGCGGAGGTCGGGCGTACGTTTTTCACGATCTTCTCGATGTGCTCGATCGGATAGGAAACACGTGTATTCTCTGTTACGCTCTTATCTGCGAAATCAACTTTGCCTTCTGCATCCAGAGTAACGTTCTCAAGAAGAGCGTTGCGCTTGATTGCATTGTAGATGTCCGGCTCGGAATCTTTGTCAAGGTTGATAACCTTTGCGTAGCAGCCGCCCTCGAAGTTGAATACGCCGTTGTCGTCCCAGCCGTGCTCGTCATCACCGATAAGGAGACGCTTCGGGTCTGTGGACAGAGTAGTCTTACCTGTACCGGACAGACCAAAGAAGATTGCTGTATTCTCGCCGTTCATATCTGTATTTGCAGAGCAGTGCATGGAAGCGATGCCCTTCAGCGGCAGATAGTAGTTCATCATGGAGAACATACCCTTCTTCATTTCTCCGCCGTACCATGTGTTGATGATAACCTGCTCGCGGCTTGTGATGTTGAATACTACTGCTGTTTCAGAGTTCAGACCTAATTCCTTATAGTTTTCTACTTTTGCCTTGGAAGCGTTGTAAACAACGAAATCCGGCTCAAAGTTCTCAAGCTCTTCAGCGGTAGGCTGAATGAACATGTTCTTAACGAAGTGTGCCTGCCATGCTACTTCAACGATGAAACGGATTCCCATACGGGTATCATGGTTTGCACCGCAGAATGCATCTACTACGAAAAGTCTCTTGTTAGAAAGCTCGTTCAGTGCGATTTCTTTAACTGCTTTCCATGTCTCTTCTGAAGCCGGGTGGTTATCATTCTTATATTCATCAGAAGTCCACCATACAGTATCCTTTGAGTTTTCATCCATTACGATGAATTTGTCTTTTGGTGAACGGCCAGTATAAACACCTGTCATTACGTTAACCGCACCAAGTTCACTTTCCTGTCCTTTTTCGAAGCCTTCCAGATCAGATTTTGTTTCCTCTTCGAATAACATTTCATAAGAAGGATTGTACACGATCTCTGTAGTTCCGGTAATGCCATACTTGCTTAAATTGATTTCTGCCATCTTACTCTAACCTCTCTTCTTCAATATTCGCCTGCGAATGCAGGGATAGTGGTACTTTGTTAAAAAGTGGACACTCTTAGTTTCACAATCATATTATACATAATAAAATGATAAAATCAATAAAAATCCTCTAAATTTTTTGAAATACTGCCCGGAAGTCCGCAGTTTCAGGGGGATTATAAATATTTTTTGGGAAAGAGAGCTATGATATACTGTTTCAGCTTTCCCGAGCCGCTTTACGGAAGGCCAGGGGTGTCACCTGATACGTCTGACGAAAGACTTTGATAAAGCTGGCGGAGCTGGTGTAACCTACGGCGGTGCCTATTTCCTGTATCTGCAGCTGTGTTTCGGCCAGCAGCCGGGCCGCCTCCGCCATGCGGCAGCTCCGGATATATTGCCCGATGGTCATATGATAACACAGGGAAAAACCGGCCTCCAGCTTTTGTCTGTTTAGATAGACCCGTTTGCTGAGTTCATCAATGGAGGGCGGCGCTGCTATGTTTTCAGTCAAAATTCCGGCGGCCTGACGAATAGATTGCAGGTCGGCGCTGCTGAAATTCAGCGTACGGTTTCCAAGCTTTGCGGTGGGCTGTGTGTGAAAGGCTGCAAAACCTTCTTTTGAAAGAATTTGAGTGAGAGTCCCCATACACTGCAGAAGGATTCCTTCTAATATAATAGGGGTCAGATCATCGGAAAATGTCATTTTGGAAAGCTGCCATATAGAAGAAACGATGGTGGAGGGAAGGGCCGGGTATGTCATATTTATCGGAAATCCGGTGAAGATATGGCTCTTCGGGTCCAATTCCTCCAGGGCGGCAAGGTATTTCGGAAAGAGGGTGAATTCTACGCCTTTAAAATGCTGCCCGGCCTTCCAGAACTGTATTCCCTTCGTATGCTTTTCCAGTACGAGAAAAGAAGTAGGAGTGGAGGAACGGGCGGCAAGGCCCTCGATCTGGAAGCAGGTCTTACCTTCGTAAAAGCTGCCGAAGCGGAGCTGGAGCTGTGTGTTTTCAAATTTTACGGAGAAGTTTTCGGGAACCATGTAGTCGGCGGCCGACAGAATGTAGCAGCCGGGCCGTTCATAGACAAGGACAGAGCCCAATTCCGGGCGCCCGGGATTTGCCCATACGGTGCGGTGATTTTGTACATCGGGCTGGAAGGTCAGGTGACGGAAAATGGTTTTCTGAAATTCGGAATGTGTGAATAAAGCCATGGCGCTTCTCCTTTTTTTCTCAATCATACCATGTACGGATTTCTGTGTACAAGAAAAAAATAATAGCTTGAAAACATGCTGGAAATATTTTAAAAGTATGCAATTTATAAACCGTATTGTCAATTTACATTGCCTATGCTAGAATAACCGCGAATTAGCTTAGACTAACTAAAAATAGTTAAAACAAATCTGACGCAAAGAGAGGGAGAATGCAATGAGAAAACGAATGAAAGTTACTTTATTTTGTACTACGGCACTGCTGATGGGAGCAGTAAGTATAAATGGAACGGCAGCCGAGGATCAGAACGCGGAAATGCGTACAGTGGAAACAGACAAGGGGGAAGTGGAGATCCCGGCAAATCCCCAGGTGATTGTTTCGGACTATTATCTTGGAGAGCTGCTGGCCGTGGATGTGAAGCCGGTGATTGCATCCCCGTATTCTCTGTCAAATCCGTTTCTGGAGGGATTGACGGATGGAATTCAGGAGCTGAATACGGTCAGCGCGGAAACTTCTCTGGAAATGATTGTGGCGGAAGAACCGGATCTGATTATCACAATTACGGAGGCGGATTATGAAAAGTATTCGGAGATTGCGCCTACAGTGTACATTGAGGACGGAAAGCGCAGTGATGAAGAGCTGTTTCGCTATATTGCTGATCTCGTAGGAAAGGGTGATGAGGCGGAAAGCTACATTGGAGACTTTCAGGGAAGAGTGGAAGAGGCAAAGGATGAGATTCGGGGGATTGTGGGCGATCAGACCGTTTCCATCGTGGAGGTTTGGCCGCAGCAGATTTATACAATGGGAAGCCATTTTGCAAGAGGCGCATCTATCCTGTATGATATGTGGGGACTGAAGGCGCCGGAGAAGGTACAGAAGGAAATGGTGGACGGAGATACGCAGTATGAGGTGGTATCTCTGGAAGCACTTCCGGAGTATACCGGAGATTTTATTCTTTACGGTGTTCTGGCGGATACGGATTCTTCGTTTGTGGAGGATTCTCAGATCTGGAACAATCTGGAGGCGGTGAAGAACGGAAAGATCCTCTCCTATGAGCAGATCGCTTTCATGCACCGTGATCCGATCACTCTAAACGGGCAGCTTGATATTTTTCTCGATTTCTTCCGCAGCTTTAAGGAGCAGTAATGGAAAAAATAAA
Source organism: Lachnospiraceae bacterium (assembly GCA_030524705.1). Taxonomy (GTDB): domain Bacteria; phylum Bacillota; class Clostridia; order Lachnospirales; family Lachnospiraceae; genus Choladousia. The sequence continues at coordinate 76,175 of JAUNGD010000008.1, forward strand.
AAATCACAAAACAATTGTTTTTTTCATCGCAGGCTGTATCGCCGTGCTGGCGGCAGCGGTGCTCTCCGTTTTATTCGGAAGTACACAGATTCCGCTGCGGCAGGTTTTAAGGGCGCTCAGCCATGCGGATTCCGCAGATCATCAGCATCTGGTCATTTTAGAGCTGCGGATTCCCCGGACAATTGGGTGCATTCTCGTGGGGGCCGCCTTTGCCTCTGCGGGAGCCATCATGCAGGGAGTTACCAGAAATCCCCTGGCTGATTCAGGGCTTCTGGGAATCAATGCAGGAGCTACTTTTGCTTTGGCACTGTGCCTTGCACTTTTGCCGGGAATCGGTTTTACCGGTGTCGTACTGTTCTCGTTTTTGGGGGCGACGGCGGCTATGGCTCTGCTGTACTGCCTGATGAGTATGAAGCATAGGAAACTCGACCCGGTGCGTCTGGTGTTGGGAGGAAGTGCCATCAGCATTTTCCTGTCCTCTCTGAGTCAGGCCGTTTCGATTTTCTACAATATCGGATATGATCTGACCTTCTGGACATCGGGAGGGGTGGCCGCTATCCGGATGCAGCAGCTTTACTTTGCCGCTCCGGTAATCCTTGTGGGACTGGCAGCGGCCATCCTTCTCTCCGGCAAGGTGTCTCTGCTCAGTCTGGGTGAGGATGCCTCCAGAGGACTGGGGCTTCAGGTGGAGCGCTCCAGAGTCCTGTGTTTGGCGGTGGTACTTCTTCTGGCAGGCGGAGCGGTGGCTTTGGCCGGACCGGTAGCATTTGTGGGTCTGATGGTGCCGCATGTGATGCAGTATTTTGTCGGGGCCGATTACCGTCAGATCATACCGGCTTCCATGATAGGCGGAGCATTCTTTATGCTGATTGCTGATCTCGTTTCCCGGGTCATTAATGCGCCGGGAGAGACTCCCATAGGCCTTGTGTTTTCCGTGATTGGTGTTCCTTTCTTCATCTGGACTGCAAGAAAAGGAGGGAAGGACTTTGAGTAATCAGAAACAAAAAGTAAAAGCTGGGACAGTGTTCCTGATCTTTATCATATTGTTGATTCTGGGTATTTGGATTGACATCAATGCGGGGTACCGAGAGATTACGCTTCCCCAGCTTTGGGAGATCATAAAGGGCGGCGGGGAAAAGAGCCTTCGGTATACGCTGATCAATCTCAGACTTCCCCGGGTTCTGACCAGCCTGCTGGTGGGAGTCGGACTTTCAGCCTCCGGTTGTGTGATCCAGAATGTTTCCCGAAATGATATGGCAGAGCCGGGAATTTTGGGTGTCAATGCAGGCGCGGGACTGTTTATAGCCGCCTTTGTAGTGTTTACGTCGGGAGGAACCTCCATGACCTTTATTCTTCCGCTGCTGGCCTTTGCGGGTGCTTCGGTAACGGCTTTTGTGGATTATCGGCTGGCTACTACCCGGGGCAGCCTGTCCCCGAGACGGCTGCTGCTGATCGGTGTGGCGGTATCTACAGCGGTTTCCAGTGTGACTACGATGCTGATGCTGCGGATGTCGGACAGTGAATACGCTTTTGTGCAGAACTGGCTGTCCGGAAGTATATGGGGAGCCACCTGGCCGAATGTACGGATGCTGTTTATCGGTCTGCTGCTTCTTGTGGGGTTTGCCTGCTATAAAAGCCGCGACCTGAATGTACTGAATCTGGGGCATCAGACTGCCACTGGGCTGGGGGCTGATGTGCCGAGGCAGACGGTGATCCTTTTGGGGGCTGCGGTGGCTATGTCTAGTCTCTGCTGTGCGGTGGGTGGCGGACTGAGCTTTGTAGGACTGGTATGCCCGCATCTTGCCAGAAGGCTGGTGGGGCCTAACTGCCGGATTCTGCTGCCTGCCGCCGTACTGACGGGGGCAGTGCTTATGGTTTATGCAGATACTGTTTCCAGAACGCTGCTTTCTCCCAACGAAATACCGGTGGGAATCGTTGCGGCGGTCATCGGAGCACCGTATTTCCTGTATCTGCTGATAAAAACGTGAAGGAGAATCGAATATGAATACGGTTTTAGAGGGAAAAGGTATTTCCGTGGGCTACCAGCAAAACGTGATTATACCGGCTATGGATGTGCAGATTCCCCGGGAAAAGATTACTTCTATCATAGGGCCCAACGGCTGCGGAAAATCTACACTTTTAAAGGCGTTGTCCCGGATGCTTCCGGTCAGGAGCGGAGAAGTGGTGCTGGACGGAAAGAAAATTGCAGAGATGCCGACGGTGGAAATTGCCCGCAAGATGGCGATTCTTCCCCAGGGGCCCCAGGCTCCTGCCGGGCTTACGGTGTACGAGCTGGTGGCCTTTGGCCGTTATCCGCATCAGAAGGGCTTTGGCAGATTGCACAGGGAGGATAAGGATGCGATCCAGTGGGCGCTTCAGATTACCCATATGGAGGAACTGGCTCAGCGGAATATCGATGCACTGTCCGGCGGGCAGAGGCAGCGGGCATGGATCGCCATGGCCCTGGCTCAGGATACCCCGGTTATTCTGCTGGATGAGCCTACGACGTATCTTGATATGGCCCATCAGTTGGAGGTGCTGGAGCTTCTGGAGGAGCTGAACAGGACACAGAAGAAGACCATTGCCCTTGTAATTCATGATCTGAACCTGGCGGCCAGATTTTCGGACTGGCTGATCTGCGTCAGGGGCGGAAAGGTCTTGTATGAGGGATCCCCGGAGGATATTATGACGAAACGCATGATGGAGGACGTATTTTCTCTGAAAGCCTATATCGATAAGGATCCCTGGACCGGGAAGCCGATGTGTGTTAGCTATGAGTTGATTTAACGGCTGATCACAAAGAGCATATTGCTGCCGCTTGCAAATTACAATAAGAGGAATTGCTGGCAATACTTACTGGTAGTCTCCTTCTCCTTAATATGTTAGTATAAATTTGTAACAGAAATGTAACAAATATAAAACATCGAAAGGAGAAGTCAGATGAAAAGAAGAATATCTGCAATAGCAGCTGTTTCAGTGATGGTGGCGTGCAGCGCGCCGAATATAGCTTATGCAAGTGAGGTGAAGATCCTCGGGCAGGGGAATGGCTATGTTGTCTTAAGCGGGCAGGATCTCGAGAGCCTGCAGCAGACGTTGGAGAATATAGGAGCAGGCTTTGAGAGCGGAAGCATCGTCTGTCCTGTGATACCTGAAATTCCTGAAATCTGCGAGACTCCCGATACATCAGAAGCGCCGGGCCAGCCGGAGACGCCGGAAGCGCCAAGTCAGCCGGAGACGCCGGAGGCCCCGGAGACACCGGAAGAGGTACATGTCTATGCTGCCGAAATATTAAATCTGGTTAATCAGGAAAGAGCGAAAGCGGGACTTCCCGGGCTGGAACTGGATCTTAAGATTACTGACGCGGCAAATGTGCGGGCCAGGGAAATTAAGCAGAGCTTTTCTCATACCAGACCGGACAGGCGAAGCTTCAGCACGGCGCTGACCGAACAGGGCGTATCCTATAGAGGAAGCGGAGAAAACATTGCCTGGGGCCAGAAGTCGCCGGAGCAGGTGATGGAGGGATGGATGAACAGCGAGGGCCATCGGGCCAATATTCTGAACAAGAATTTCCAGAAGCTTGGCGTAGGATATTATCAGGATGAAAATGGTACGAATTACTGGGTGCAGCTGTTCACCTATTAGAGAGCAGGGAAAATCAGGCTTTTCCTGACAGACGGAGAAAAACTTTTTTGCTGGCAGACGGAGAAAAAGCCTTTGACTTTTTCCGAAATTTTGTGATAATATAGCTCCTGCAAATAAAATATGGAACATACATGATGACACAGGTAGTGCTTCGCACGTAAATCTGATTACGGAACATAGTTTTTATGATTGGAGATGCGTGCAGGCATACCTGTGTTTTTGTATGTCATGAGGAGGAAAAAAGTATGCCAAGAAATCAATTTCAAAGGATGGTGTTTGCCTTCCTGACCGTTCTGGTGACGGTACACGCTTATGTATTTTACAGTCTGTATGTGGTCAATGGTTCTGTTCTGATGCAGGTGACCGGGGCCGATTCAGTCATTCACGCGATCAATGCCCAGGGCGGAGTGTATATGTTCGGAAGGATGCTGCCCATCTGGGCGATCATATTGATCGAGTTCTGTTTTGCTTATGGTCTGGAGTGCATTATGGGAAGCCCGTGCTCCTTTAAGCTTGCCTGCAATGTATTTGAGCCGGGGAAAACCCATCCGGTGACTTTTGAAACAACGATTATCTGTGCCACGGTCGGACTGATGTGTCCTGCAATGAGCTTTTTGGCAGCATGGTTCTATTATCCGTATTATGCGGGCTTTCATATTCTTACGCTGCTGGCTAATTGGCTGAAGCTGGTATGCTTTAATTTTCCGTTTGCTTTTTTCAGCCAGCTGTTCTTTATTCAGCCTTTTGTGCGGACCGTATTTAAAATTCTTTTCCGGAAAGATATTGAAAAAAGAGAAAAAATCAAGTAGAATAATGAAAGTGGACGCGACCGTTTACATAGTAAATGTGCAAACCTTGGAGAGAGGCTTGCACATTTTTTTCGTAAGAAAGACCTTGCTGCGCTGAATGTGAAAGTTCTTTCCATTATGACATAAAAAGCGCTTCGTGCAGCGATGCGCACTCGCGGGAGTGTCCTTCGGTACAAAAAGAGAAAGGGAGAAATTTATGGATCAGAATAACAAAATGGGAACAATGGCGATGCCTAAGCTGGTCATGAACATGTCATTGCCGCTGATGATTTCACTGCTGGTACAGTCCTTATACAATATTGTGGACAGCATATTTGTGGCGAGGATCGGAGAAGAGGCGCTGACGGCAACATCTCTGGCTTTTCCGGTGCAGCTGCTGATGATTGCGGTCGCAGTGGGAACCAGTGTGGGAATCAATGCGCTTTTGTCCCGCAGCATTGGGGCGAAGGAATATGAGGTGACGGGAAATACGGCAGTGACGGGCGTGATTCTGTCGCTGATCGGGACTGCGGTGTTTATGGTGCTCGGAATTTTCTGCTCCGGGCTGTTTGTACGGCTGTTTACAGAGGATGAGGTGATCGGCAATTATTGCAGGCAATACTTATTCATATGCATGCTTTTCTGCGCCGGAACCTTTGTGGGGACGATGTTTCAGCGTTTTCTGCAGTCCGTGGGAAATACCTTTGACAGTATGGTGACGCTGATTGCCGGGGCGGTGACGAATCTGATTCTTGACCCGATCCTGATCTTCGGCCTGCTGGGCTTGCCTGAACTGGGAATCAGGGGCGCTGCCATCGCTACGGTAATCGGGCAGTGGGTCGCAGCCATAACTGCGATTATTTTGAATACGATGCGAAATCCTGTCGTCAGAGTCAGGCTGGCGGGCTACCGTTTAAATCCCCGGGTGCTTCGGGAGATATATAAGGTAGGGCTGCCTACGATCGTCACACAGGCATTGGGAAGCATAATGGTGACCGCGGTAAATGCCATATTGATTACCTTTTCACCTACGGCAGTGGCGTTTTTCGGCGTGTATTATAAATTGCAGAGCTTTTTATTTATGCCGATGAACGGTCTGGGGCAGGCTGCGATTCCTATTGTGGGATACAATTTCGGGGCAAAGAAAAACGAGAGAATCATAGAGCTGCTGAAAACGATGCTCCCCATCGCAATTGGGATTGCCATAGTGGCAAGCATTGTTTTCTTTGCAATTCCGGGGCCGCTGCTGGGAATTTTTTCTGCGAGTGAAGAGATGCTGTCTTTTGGCGTCCCGGCGCTGCGCATTATCTGCGGTACATTCGCGTTTGCCTCAGTCACAATGGTTCTGGGATACGCTGTTTCCGGGCTCGGAAACGGAATGGTGAATATGCTGGGCACGGCGCTGCGGCAGTTCATACTTTTGGTGCCCGGAATTTATCTGCTTTCCAAATATTTCGGAATAGGATATGCGTGGTATGCCTTCTGGATATCGGAGGTGGCAGCCGCAGTCTATGGCGGATTGGCGACCCGAAAGGAGCTGAAAAGAAAGAAGATCCTATAAGGCGGACCGGAGGAATGGTGCATCG
>JAUNGD010000061.1 GCA_030524705.1 Lachnospiraceae bacterium
CCAATCACTACTTTTCTGTTTTCCAATAAAAGCACTGCCTTATTTTCCATAACACCGTTCCTTTCTCATTATATTATAATAATTATTATAATAAATATCTTCAGCAACTGATTTTTCATACGCCGTATCATGCAAAGGCATTGCGAAGGACTGCGATATCTTTCGCCAGAAGCTCTTCTTCTGCGCCCATATGACACACCGTCGGCTTTGCATAAACGCTTTCAATAATTACAGGCCCCGTATAACTGCTGTTTTTAATCGCCCTCACTGTTTTAAAAAATCCGGAGGTTCCTTCTCCCAGCAGAGAGCCTGAGAGCAGCGTCCCCACTCCGTCCTTTACATGTACTCCCGTAATCCATTTCTCAAGCGCTGTAAAATACCCCGCCATTGATGTTCCGTCAAAAGCGTACATGTTTTGAGAATCAAAAAAGATTTTTACGGATGGATTATCCACTGCATCCAGCAGATTATGAACCTGCTCCACGCTCAGATTTACCTCCAGAGAGGTCTCAATTCCCTTTTCTGCCGCCTCATCACTGAATTTTTTAATATATTCCACGGCCCGGTGAAAAGACGGGCCGTCAAAAATCCCAGTTTTCCCGAGCACAGGGAGCAGAAATGAGCGACAGTCAAATACTCCGCAGAGATCAATGGTCTTCTCCACAAGTGATACTGCCACCTGCTCCTCCTGCGCGCTTCCCGGCGCCGTAAAGCTGTACTGGTCAACAAATTGCGGAGAAAGAGAACAGATCTCCAATCCGTATTGATTTGCAGCCTTCAAATATTCTTCCACTACAGACTGGGAACCAAGGCCTTTTCCTTCAAAAATTTCCTCCCCGACTCCCAGCTGCAGACAGTCCAATTTTTCTTTTGCTGCAATTGCACAGAGCTTCTGCCCTCTTGCCCTCATGGACCATTCACACACCCCGAATCTGAATCTTCCCATAAGCTTCTCCTTATTCCGGCTTTTAGATGGTCAGTCCGTCATACAAATCCTCCAGCGCCTTTTCAAGCTTCTCATAATCCTTTGCTGTTAAAGGCTGGAACGGTTTGATGCAGTCGCCGCAATCAATTCCCTGAAGCTTCAGCACGCCTTTGATTGCCGGGAAAATTCCGATCTCAAGAAGCGTTTTCAGCATTGCATTGCCCTTGCCCTGAAGGTATCTTGCATGTTCCATATTTCCTGCATCAAACGCCTTTTTAATTCCGATAAACACATCTCCCATGATCGAGAAGGAGCTTCCAATGGCTGCTTTCACGCCTACGGAAAGAGCCGGAAGCCATATCTCATCATGCCCGTTAAAAATTACTTTATCCGTACATTCTCTGACCAGAGCTTCCGTCTGCATTAAATCCATGGTTGTCTGCTTCACGCCAAGGATTCCGTCTGTTTTTAAAAAGTCAATCAGCTCCTGGGTATCAAAAGAAACTCCGCTCATTTTCGGAATGTTGTAAATCAGGGTCGGCATTCCGGTAGCGCTTGCCAGATCCCGGTAATACTGCAGGATTTCTTCTTTTGAGTATGGGAAATAGAACGGCGGTACCGCTGAAACGGCCGCTACGCCGCAGTCTGCCACTGCCTCTGCCATCCGAATGCTTCCTTTTGTAGAAAAAGTTCCGATATTTGCAATAACATCGCCTCTTCCATTTACGATCCCACAGATCGTCCTGATCAGCTGTACCCTCTGCTCATCTCTCAAAAGGAAAGACTCACCCGTACTTCCACTTACATAAAATCCTGATACTCCCTGCTTCAGCGTTTTTTCAATCACCTGCTCCAGAGCTTTCTCATTGATCTCCTCCTCTGCATCAACGGGAGTAATAATTGCAGGATAAATTCCTTCAAACTGTTTCATAATATTTTCTCCGTATCCCGGGAAACAGTTAATATATTCGTTCCCGTAAATCCCTTTACCATTAAATCTCTTTATCCAATTCAGGCATCAAAACTACTTTGGCAGCTTCGCGTTTCGTAAACAGTTCGAATCCGTCTCTCCACTTTGAAAGCGGAAGCTTATGCGTTACTATCGGAGACATATCAATGCGCCCTTCGCGGTAAAGTGCAAGCACATTTCTCCACGAGGTATGATCATACCCCATGTGGCCGATAAACTGGATCCCCTTATGTCCCATAAGGTCTGCTGGATCCTCCGCATAAGTCACTGCGGAACGCGTATATCCCACCATTACAAATTTTCCGCCTGGTCTCAGTATTTCCACTGCCTGCGGTAAAACGTTTGCAGAACGGGAAGCGCAGTTGATCACTGCCGCGATTCCATCCTCTCCGCCCAGCGCTTTCACCTTGCTGATAAGCTCAGGATCATCGGCCATCAGTATATCCGTGGCCCCCAGCTCTTCACAGATCGGGTTTCTTGTGGGAGCGCTGCGCTTTGTACTGATCACGATGATTTTTGCAGCATTTACAATTTTTGCAATCTGTACACTGAACAATCCCAGCGGGCCGTTCCCGTAAATCACCAGATTATCTCCCGGAATAATCTTCGCTTCCTGAATAATCGCTTTATAGGCATTGCAGATGGGATCCATCACCGACGCATATTCGAATTCCATGTTATCCGGAATACGGCGGACACTGGCCGCGTCCCTCTGCAGAACAATTCCTGGAATCCTGACATACTCGGCCATTCCTCCGTCCATATCTCCGCCGATTCCCTTTCGCTCCGGGCAGAGAAGATAATTCCCCGTTTCACATGCAGGGCAGTGGCCGCATACGTATCCTGTATTATCCGATACGATCCTGTCTCCCTTTTTCCAGTCCGTAACATTTTTTCCTACTTCAAAAACTTCTCCCGCGAACTCATGTCCGATCACCATCGGATATGTATAATGTTCATATTTTGCTTCATCCGGTCCATAAAGGAGGGGCATATCTGACCCACAGATTCCTGCCGCCTTTACTTTCAGGATAATATCATTCTCTCCGCATACCGGCTTCGGGACATCCATATAGGACAGATGCTCCGGGCCGTATGCTGTTTTGGCAACAGCTTTCATACTATTTTCTCCCTAAAATTTTTCGTCATGCTCGTTGATAAAATCCATGTTCAGTTTCAGTCCGAGACCCGGAAGATCCGGAATCGTCATAAATCCGTTCACCGGCTTCGGAGCATCCAAATACGTATTTTCCGTAATTCCCTCAAAAAGCTTCAGCCTCTCAAGGAACGGTGCATTGTTAAATGCGCTTACAAGATGAATATGAATATTCTCCATGGCATGCGGAGCAAATTTCACATTAAAGGCCTGTGTCAGAGCGCCGATCTTCAGCATTTCCGTAAATCCGCCCGCCCGTGTTCCATCCAGCTGGACAATATCTGCGCATCCGTTGATCAGAAGATCCCTTGCACCGTATTTTGTATATTCATGCTCTCCCGTCGCAAGCGGAAGATCCGTACTGCTCTTATATCTTTTCAGCCCCGGTATATCATCTGCAAATACCGGCTCTTCCAGAAACAGGATATCGTAATCCTTCACACGGTTTGCAAATCTCGCTCCCGTAGCGGCATCCCAGCAGTTATTGGCGTCCAGAAGGATCCCAATGTCCGGACCCACTGCCTCACGCACCTTGCGTACACGTACAACATCCCGCGTAGGATTCTGTCCGCCCTCTACTCCGACTTTAAATTTAATTGTCTGATATCCTTCGTCCTTCACGAGACTTACCATCTCCGCTACCAGTTCATCGTCAGAATAGGAGGTCCAGCCGCCGCTTCCGTATACCGGTACCTTCGTCTGCGTACCGCCGAACATCTTATAAAGCGGCATATCCACGATCTTGCCCTTCAGATCCCACAATGCAATATCTACCGCAGAAAGTGCACAGAACATCAGGCCCTTGCGCCCTACGCCCCGGAGATATCCGAACATTTCATTCCAGATCACTTCCGTCTCAAAGGGATCTCTTCCGATCAGCTTCGGAGCAATGTTCTTCTCAATAAGCATCTTTGTGGCCTCTCCGCCGACCTCATGATACGTAACGCCAAAGCCTTCGATTCCATCCTCTGTGATAACCCGGACAATAGTAAACCCGATACACTCTACTTTTCTTGTGGCATCTGAAAATCCTCCCGTCACCGGCTGAGATACAAGATGCACCTTAATGTCTCTGATTTTATAGCTTTTCATTTTTTTCTCCCTTCAATATCGTTTTATTATTCAGGCTGCCTGAACTGTTTTTGCTTTTCTGTTATTTGCATATGCGTCAAGGCTGATCGCAAACAGAAGAACCGCGCCCCGGACTACGTACTGCAAAGACGGATCCAGATTCAAAAGGCTCATACCATTGTCAAGCGCCGCCATAACCATCGTACCTACCACTGCACCAATTACTGTACCGCGTCCTCCGGTAATGGCCGTACCGCCTACCACGCATCCTGTGATGGCTGTAAATTCATATCCGTTTCCTGCCGATGTCGTAGCAGAATTCAGTCGTCCAAGATATACCATAGATGCTGTGGCAACGATTACCGCATGCAGGACGTAAAGCTTCATGGTCTCCTTGGGAACATTGATGCCTGACAATGAAGCTGCGTTGGCGTTTCCGCCGATTGCGTAGATATAACGGCCAAATTTTGTGTTCTGGCTGATAAAGGAAACGACCATGGTCATAACAAACAGGATAATCATCGCATAGGAAAAGCCTTTATGTCCGGCAAACAGCGCCGTAATGGCAGCGGCTATTGCAGATACGGCAACCATCTTAAGAACCGCTTTCGACCAGTTTCCTTCTGACAATCCCTGACTCTGGGCCTTTTTCTCTCTTGAAACTGTAAGGATAATATATGCGGCGATGACAATCACGCCTACAAGAACTGTAGCCATATTAAATTCCTGCCCGAAGGACGGAAGGTATCCGCTTCCCATCTTGGAAATAATGCCGCCCACCGGTCCATAAATTCTTCCGCCGCTCATGAACTGGTTGATTCCAAGGAAGATGAGCTGTGAGGTCAGGGTAATGATAAATGCCGGAAGCTTTAAGTATCCCACCCAGAAACCATGCCAGAATCCAACTGCGATGGCAATCACATAGATCAGAATCAGCACCAGCCATGCCGGGAGTTCCGAATGTGTTACCTGCAGAATCGCGGCCACCATACTGAGCATTCCCAGGAAACGGCCTGCAGACAGATCCGCATTCCCTGTAATGATAACAAGGCACATAGTAATTGCAATAATAGAGCAGGTAGCTCCCTGCATCAGCAGATTGACAAGATTGCTGACTCTCAGAAAAGCACCCTTTGTAAATACTTCAAAGATGAAACAGATAATCACTGCTTCTACCAAAAGACTGTTCTTGTAAAACAGGCTGAATAAATCTACATTTTTATTTTTGTTTCCATTCGTCATTTCTCAGTACCTCCTGTAGCCGCCATCGCCAAATTCTCCTGCGTAATTTTCCTTTCTCGGTTGTCAAACTGTCCGCTGATCCGACCTTCCTTCATAACGTAGATACGGTCGCTGAGTCCCAGAATCTCCGGAAGCTCAGAGGATATCATGATAACTGCAACGCCCTGCTGTGCAATTTGATTAATCAGCTGGTAAATCTCCGTTTTGGCTCCGATATCAATACCGCGCGTTGCTTCATCGAGGATCAGCACCTTCGGCTCACAGATCAGTGCCTTTGCCAGACAAACCTTCTGCTGATTTCCTCCTGAAAGGTTTCCTACCTTCTGCAAAATGGACGGTGTCTTGATCCGGAGCTTTGCAACCATCTCCTTTACCTTCGCGTACTCACTGTCTCTGTTGATAAACAGTCCGCCTCCTGTAAATTTATTCAGACCAGAAAGCGACGCATTATACGCGATATCGGAGGTCAGAATCAAACCGAGCTGTTTTCTGTCCTCTGAGGAATAAAATAATCCGGCGTCAATCGCTTCACTGGCATTTTTAAAATGCGGACGCTCCTTCCCCAAATATTCCAGCTTTCCGGTCACAGCTCCGTCCAGTGCGCCGAAAATACTCATAGCAAGCTCTGTACGCCCCGCGCCGATCATTCCTGCCAGTCCGATCACTTCGCCATGATGTACTTCCAGATTGATGTCCTTTACAATCCATTTATTATTAATTCCGTCATATACCGACCAGTCTGATACTCTAAGAGCCACATCGCCGATCTCGCAGCTGCGGCTTTCAAATCGCGTATTCAGCTCACGCCCCACCATGCCGCTGATCAGTGTTTCCTGCGTAAATTCCTTTGCCGGCCTCGAGTCGATGGTCTGTCCGTCGCGCAGAATGGTGATCGTATCTGCGATGCTCAGAACCTCATTGAGCTTATGGGAAATAAAGACAATACTCATTCCCTTATCCTTCAGCTCGCACACCAGCTTAAGAAGATTCTCAGAATCCTCCTGCGGAAGCGGTGCGGTAGGTTCATCCAAAATCAGGATTTTGCAGTTCTTGCTGAGCGCCTTGGCAATCTCGATCAACTGCTGCTGCCCGATGCCCAAATTTCCGACCCTCGTTTTCGGATTAATTTTCAAATTCAAATCATCTAACAATTCTTTCGTTTTCTTGTACTCATAATCCCAGTCTATATAACCGTTATGACATTCTTCATTACCCAGAAAAATATTTTCACAGACATTCATCGTCTGAATAAGCCCCAGCTCCTGATGAATAATCGCAATTCCGGCGCTCTCGCTCTCTTTAATACCTTTGAATTTTACCGTCTCTCCGTTTAGTACTAGTTCTCCTGTATAATCCGTATGTTCCCCGGAAAGTACTTTCATCAGCGTAGACTTTCCTGCGCCGTTTTCTCCGCAAAGCGCATGGATTTCTCCACGGCGAACACCAAACGTAACATCATCAAGGGCTTTGACTCCCGGAAATTCTTTTGTTATATGGTTCATCTGCAAAATATACTCTTCCATCTCCGTTTTCCCCCTTTCTTTGTAACAACGGAGCCTCTTTTCAAGGCTCCGTCGTTCTGCAGTCATTGTCATTTTTACTCAAAATGCAAATCCCACCATCTCTGTAATTTTGCACAGACCAGCTCCGGCGTATGAAGAGCCGGATCTGTACTCCATTTCACCTCATTGCCAAAACATCCCTGGTAATGATTTTCATCAAACATTTTCAGCATCTTCTCTAAATCCAATTCTCCTTCTCCCGGAATCCGATGCTCCCATGCGCCTGAGGACAAAAGGGCGCCATCCGTATAATGTACATTCACAATTTTATCCGCGCCGCAGGTATCGTATACATCCTGCACGCTCTCCTGTGTCTGCATCAGGCACATCAGATCAATGGTAACGGCCATATTGCCGCATCCGCATTCCCGAATCATCCGCATCACCTGCCTGTGGTCAGTCACCACCGTCAGATTTCGCGTCGTCGCCTCAAACGTGATGGTCACGCCCTCCGTTTTTGCGATTTCACCCAGCCTGGCCATTGCATCCACCGATATGCTCCATGCATCCTCCGGCTCCTCATCCATGTTTGCATATCCCGGGAACACCAGTACGTACGGCGCGCCCAGGACGCTGGCAGTCCGAATAGCATTCTCATAATAACGGAATGTCCGAAGCCGTGTAGCCGGATTCAAAGATGCAAGATTCGTAGGATAGGCACAGTTCTCCGGGTTGATCTCCACCACACTGAGCCCACGGTCATCCAGTTTGCGCTTCAATACCTTCATATCGGAATAAGTCACATCTTCCATACAAAAGTGGGGATGCGCACCGTAAAATTCCAGTTTTCCGGCGCCCATGCGCTGCAGCGAATCCAGAGCATACTCCAGTGAATAATTATAGTAAGGAAAATTCGAATGAATAAATTGCTCCTTTTTCAGATTTTGAAACATCATGGAATTTATTCAGCCTCTCCGTATACCTCTTCGTGTGTATAAACGCCCGCTTCGATTACGTCATCCACATTGTCCTTTGTGATAATCTTGCCGGAGTATACCATGAACGGAATCTCTTCGCCTTCGCTGTTCTGTGTTGTGGAATATTCGTCTGCCGTTGTCTCGCCAAGTCTGTAGGAAATACATGCCTCCGTAAATATTCTCGGATATTCCTTACCGCTCTTCAGGATCGTAGATACCTGTGTGCCTGCCAGAATCCTCTGTACTGCCAGAAGATCACAGTCCTGGCCTGTTACAAGAACCTTACCTGCCAGTCCCGCATTCTCAAGCGCCTGTACAGCGCCGCCTGCCATACCATCGTTCATTGCAAGGATCGCTGTCAGCTCTTCACCGTACTGAGAAATCCAGTTCTCCGCGTAGCTCATAGCCATAGACGGATCCCAGTTTGTTGTCCACTGCTCACCGACCACTTCTACATCGCAGCCTTCCATGCTGTCATGCATGCCATCATGGAAAGAGTAAACGCCCGTGCCGCCTGCCGGATCGCCGTAAATATAAGCAACTTTTCCGGAAATTCCCATATCGCCGACGGTCTTTGTAATCAGTGTGCCGATCTCATACTCGTCATTGCCGCCGCTGAAGTCGCAATATACTTCACCGCTTGGCTGCTCATAATAACAGATCAGAACGCCTGCGTCGTGGGCCGCTTTCAGAGCGCCGCTCACTGCCTCTTTTTCATTTGACTGAACAATGATGATATCCACGCCCTGCTCAACCAGATTTTCAATCTGTCCAACCTGCTTCTGCGCATCGTTCTCGCTGACCTGAGAAATACACTCAATACCATTCTCCTCACAAACGTCTTCGATCACTCCCAGTTCCATAACCCATCGCTCTTCCTGAAGCGTCTTAAAGGAAACGCCGATCTTAAGATCCTCTCTCGCCTTATCGGGAGTAATCACACTGCTTCCTTCCTCCGCCAGAGCGCTCATGGGAGCTGCAAGCATCATTGCTGCACAACCTGCCGCCAATACTTTTTTGAACATAATTTTTTCCTCCTTTGAATAGTTTTTGTAACACCCTTGTGTTATTTTGTAATTACATTCTACTACCCTTTTTTTATTCTGTCAATTATTATATTATTATTTTTTATAATATTTATAAAAATTATTATTTTATACAAAACCTGATTTCCAGTTTCTGGGAAAAATAAGAAAAAATCTTTTTATTCACTATTTGACAATTTCCATAAAATTAGTTATTATTAATGTTATAATAATCAATTTTATATTTAGAAAGTCACAGGGAGATAATTATGAAACAAGTCAGTTCAGTAAATGAAGTGAAGAACCACAATGTACTTCTGGTCAAAAATACACTGCGTTCTATGGAAAACGGTACAAAGAATTCAGTTGCACGTTTAACAGGCCTCAGTATCGCAACCTGCAATACCATTTTAAATGAACTGGAACAGTCACACGAAATTATACCAGTAGAAGCAAGCGTCTCTACAACTGTAGGACGCCCTCCAAAATCTTACCGTTTTAATCAAGATTATTCTTACATATGTTGTGTTTATCCTGTCAAGGAAGACGGGATACATTATTTGAACTATGCAATCATTGATTTGGGTGGAAATATCGTAAATCACAGCATTCTTTATCAGGAGAAAATTACACTTCACGACATAGAGCTGCTTTTGGACACGTTGATTGAACAACAGCCCAAGATTGATACAATTGCCATCGGTATTCCCGGCTATTATTATGACCACACAGTTTCTTCCTGCGCGGTGGAAGATTTAAACGGAATTGATCTCGTAGATATCCTGGAAAAGAGGTACCAGCGTAACGTCTTTGTGGAGAATGATATGAATGCTATTGCCCTGGGCTTTTATAATTCAGCTCTGGAACATACAGATTTCCTTCACAGCTTTGTAACGATCTCTTTTTTCAAAAATAATGGTCCGGGCTCGGGTATCATATTGAAGGGTGGAATTCTCCACGGCTGCAACAACTTCGCCGGTGAGATCCTGTATCTGCCTTATTCCGGAGGAGAGATACATGAAATGCTGGAGAGAAGCCGTGAGGATGTGATTCAGTGCGCTGCCTTTGCTCTCATCTGCTACTGCTCTATCCTGAATCCGGAAACAGTTGTCTTTACCGGTGAAAACATAACCAGCGATATGATTCCCGAGATCATAAAGCAGGCCTCCGGTCACATTCCAAGCACCCATTTGCCCACGGTACGATACGAGTACAATTACCGGGAATCTTATGTGCGGGGACTGGCAGAGCTGGCATTGAAAAAAATCTTTTCTTGACTTGAAAAAATCAATAAAAAACAAATAAAAAAGATACTGTTTCGTTCCTGCAGCGAAATCAGTATCTTTTTTATTTTGGATTATATTTTTATTTATCTCTCCAGATAATTCTTCCCTTTGTCAGATCATACGGAGACAGCTCAATCGTAACCTTATCTCCCGGAAGAATACGGATAAAATTCATACGAAGCTTTCCGCTGATATGTGCCAGCACCACATGCTTATTCTCAAGCTCTACACGGAACATTGCGTTCGGAAGCTTTTCAAGCACGGTACCTTCTACTTCAATGACATCTGCTTTTGACATATAGACCTCCTGTCATACATTTACTTGATTCTTGCAGCTGCTCAAAACGTCATCCTGCGGCATTTGGGGCTGCTGCAGATTATTTTCCTGCATGTTCCGGTAATTCTTAAGAATCTTTCTCACGTGGGCGTCCAGCGTAATGGACTGCATCTGTGCCAGGATTTCCTCCGGCAGATGCTTTACCACCTGCACATGCTTACGTTTCTTTTTTTTGGGCGTTTCCAAAAGTCTTCTTTTCCCATCCGCCAGCCAGAGATACGTCTCATCACTTTCAAGAACGACATACAATGCGCCCTTATCGTGACCGGCTCTTGAAACAGCCAGCATTTCAGATTTCCACTCCTTCATGGTTCCCTCCAAAGCTGCATTTAACAAAGCCTCAAAATGAAGACTTCCGCCCTTCCGGGCTGCCCTCACTCAAAGTAAGGATCTCCGGTTCGCCGTCCGTGATCAGAACTGTATTTTCGTAATGTGCAGAGAGGCTTCCGTCTTCTGTCACAACAGTCCAGTCGTCGTCCAGCCATTCCACATCTGCCCGGCCTGCATTGATCATCGGCTCGATAGCCAGCGTCATACCCGGAACGAGACGGATTCCACGGCTTTTTTGACGGAAATTCGGAATCTGCGGATCCTCATGAAGCGCATGTCCGATGCCATGTCCCACAAGATCTCTTACAACGCCGTATCCGAAGGATTCTGCATAATCTCCCACAGCAGCAGATATCTCATGCAGACGGTGGCCTGCCTTCGCAAATTCAATACCTCTGAAAAAGCTCTCCCGGGTCACGTCGATCAGCTTCTGAGCCTCCGGTGAAATCTTTCCCACTCCATAGGTTCTGGCTGCATCCGAATGCATTCCCTTATAAATCAGCCCTGCGTCGATGCTCACAATGTCTCCCTCATGCAGAATCTTTTCTTTATATGGGATTCCATGAACCACCTCGTCATTTACGGAGATGCAGAAGGACGCCGGATATCCATTGTAATTGAGGAAATTCGGCTCACATCCAAAGCTGCGGATCACCTTCTCCCCCAATTTGTCCAGATCATACGTTGAAATTCCCGGACGGATCGCATCCGCCAGCTCCTTATGGACAATTTCAAGAAGTCTTCCGGCCTCTCGCATCAGGTCAATTTCCTTTGCTGACTTAACTGTCACTGCCATGCTTTACGCCTCCAGAATCTTTGTGATTGCTGTAAATACATCATTCATATCCTGAGTTCCATCTACGGTCTTCAGGATATTCTGTTTCGAATAATACTCGATCAGGGGCTGTGTCTGATCGTGATATACGGTCAGTCTCTTCTGCACTGTCTCCGGCTTATCATCATCACGGAGAACCAGCGTCTCACCGCAGACCTCACATACATCACCCTTTTTTGACGGATTGTGTACAATATGGTATGTTGCACCGCAGCCGGTACATGCTCTTCTGCCGGACATTCTGGATACGATATTTTCATCCGGCACATCTACGTCAATGGCAAAATCCATTGTCTCACCGCGCTTTGAAAGTGCTGCGTCCAGCGCTTCTGCCTGCGGAATTGTTCTCGGGAACCCATCCAGGATATACCCGTTTTTGCAGTCCTCCTGGCTTAACCTGTCGATAACAAGATCCACCGTCAGCTCATCCGGAACGAGAAGGCCCTGATCCATATACTCTTTTGCCTTTTTTCCAAGCTCTGTACCATTCTTGATGTTGGAACGGAAAATATCACCGGTCGAAATATGGGGCACCTGATATTTCGATGCAATCATCTTTGCCTGTGTACCTTTTCCCGCACCTGGTGCTCCAAGCATGACTATCTTCATAATATATACCACCTTTTCTGATAAAAACCAAATTTAGTGCACCCCCTTCGACTGTATCATAACCGTCGTCACGGACGTATTATCCTACAGCCGAAGTGAGCACACTTTCTGTCATTCGCAACGAACCGCTCCCAAGCGGATCAGTCACTAGTCTGTCAGGAATCCTCTGTAGTTACGTACTAACATCTGGGATTCGATCTGTTTTAATGTCTCAAGGATAACACCTACAATAATGATGATGGAGGTTCCTCCGAAGGAAACATGAGCGCCAAATACTCCGTTAAAGAATACCGGCACCAGAACTACAATAATGAGTCCCACCGCACCAATAAAGATGATGTATCCAAGAACCTTATTCAGATAATCCGTAGTTGGTTTGCCCGGCCTGATACCGGGAATAAATCCGCCCTGTTTTTTCATGTTGTCTGCAACTTCAATCGGATTGAAGGTGATTGAAGTATAGAAATATGCAAAGAATACGATCAGAGCGATATACAGGATCAAACCAACGGAGTATACCGGCTTACTGAAATTAAACCAGTTCCCCTGACTGAGCATTCCGACGATCGTCGCGCCGACACCGGTAGGATTTGCACCGGAAAAGCTTATAATGATCTGCGGAATGGACATCAGTGAGGATGCAAAGATGACCGGGATAACGCCTGCTGTATTAACCTTCAGCGGGATGAATGTGGACTGACCGCCCACCATTTTTCTTCCCTGCATCTTCTTTGCATACTGTACCGGAATTCTCCTCTGAGCATCATTCAGAATAATAACCAGAACGATGGTAATAAGGATAACTCCAATGATGATAACGGCTGCCAGAGCGCCTCGGGCAAGTGATTTGCCCTTGACGAACATTTCAAACAGGCCGGTTATATCGGAAGGAATACTGGAAAGAATATTTACCATCAGGACGATGGAAATACCGTTTCCAACCCCATTTTCGGTGATTCTCTCACCGACCCACATCAGGAATGCACTTCCTGCTGTGAGCGCAACGACTACTGTGATACCCTTGAGTACGTTCATATCCGGGATCAGGCCTGATCTTCCGAATCCAACAGTCATTGCAGTACTCTCAATAAGTGCAAGCCCTACTGTGACATAGCGGGTAATTGACGCAATTTTCTTACGTCCGTCCTCTCCGTCCTTGTGCATCTCTTCCAGAGCCGGAATAGCAATGGTGAGAAGCTGTATGATAATGGACGAAGTAATATACGGAGTAATACTCAGCGCGAAGATCGACATCTTCTCGAAGGAGCCACCGGTGAATGCGGAGAAGAAATTAAATGCATCATTGGACTGCTGTGCAAACCACTGTGAAAAATAATTCCTGTTTACTCCCGGCACCGGAAGCTGTGAACCAAGTCGGATCACAATAATCATGCAAAAAGTAAAGAACAGCTTTTTACGGATCTCTTTAATTCTAAACGCATTCTTCAGTGTCTCTAACATATTAGATCACCTCTGCTTTTCCACCGAGCTCTTCGATTTTCGCCTTTGCGCTTTCACTGTAAGCGTTAACCTTTACAGTCAGTTTTTTCGTAAGTGTTCCGTTGCCAAGCACCTTCACACCGTCTTTTACGCTCTTAACGATACCAGCTTCGATCAGTTTTTCGATCGTTACTTCTGTATCATTGTCAAATACCTCAAGTGCACTGATGTTGATCGCTTCAATATCCAGAGAATTTCTGTTTGTAAAACCTCTCTTCGGAAGACGTCTGTACAGAGGCATCTGTCCACCTTCGAAACCTATTCTCGGTGCGCCTGAACGTGCTTTCTGACCTTTATGGCCCTTACCTGCTGTCTTTCCATTTCCTGAGCCGTGTCCACGGCCTCTTCTGAAATTATCGCTGTGTACGGAGCCAGCAGCCGGCTTTAAGTTTGATAAATCCATTATGGCACCTCCTTATCTGAAATATTCGTTATGCTTCTTCTACTTTAACCAGGTGAGAAACCTGAGCAACCATGCCCTTAACTGCATCGTTATTCGGTAACTCTACCGTCTTGTGCATCTTTGTAAGACCAAGTGCCTTAACAGTTGCACGATGCTTCGGGATAGCACCAATCGGTGATTTTACTAATGTAACTTTCAATTTGTCTGCCATGGTTCAAACCTCCTATCCCAGAATCTCTTCAACAGATTTGCCGCGGAGTCTTGCTACCTCTTCCGGGGACTTCATCTGCTTCAGCGCTTCCAGTGTTGCAAGAACAACGTTCTGCTTATTGTTGGATCCCAGAGACTTTGTACGGATATTCTTAACGCCTGCAAGCTCCAGTACGTTACGTGCCGGGCCGCCTGCGATGATACCAGTACCCTGAGGAGCTCTCTTCAGCAGTACGGAAGCACCACCGAATTTTCCGATAAAGTCGTGCGGTACGCTGGCATTGTCATCCAGTGCTACGCAAACCAGTTTCTTCATTGCATCTTCTTTACCCTTGCGGATCGCTTCCGGAATCTCAGTTGCTTTTCCAAGTCCGGCACCTACGTGTCCGTTTCCGTCACCAACAACTACTAGAGCCGTAAAACGCATGGTACGTCCACCCTTAACAGTCTTGGATACACGTTTAATTGACACTACCTTGTCAGTCAGTTCGAACTGATTCGGGTCGATAATCTCATGTCTCATGTGTCTTTTCCTCCTTCTTAGAATTCCAGTCCAGCTTCTCTTGCAGCCTCTGCCAGCGCTTTAATCTTGCCCTGGTAGATGAATCCGCCTCTGTCGAAGACAACCTCTTTGATTCCCTTCTCAAGAGCTCTCTCTGCAATGACTTTTCCAAGATAAGCTGCCGCATCAACGTTGTTGGTCTTCTCCAGCTCTGCCTTCACATCCTTCTGAAGTGTACTTGCAGCTACCAGAGTGTTTCCAACGGAGTCATCAATAATCTGTGCGTACATATGATTATTGCTTCTGAACACAGCAAGACGTGGTCTCTCAGCAGTGCCGCTGAAACGATTACGAATTCTTCTATGCTTATTCAAACGAACTTTAGTTCTTGATTCTTTGCTAACCATTCTTCACACTCTCCTTATTTATTTTTTACCAGTCTTACCAACTTTACGTCTGATAACCTCATCAGCATACTTGATACCCTTGCCCTTATACGGTTCCGGTTTTCTCTTTTCTCTGATTTCGGCTGCGTACTGGCCAACCTGCTCTTTGTTGATACCGGAAACAATGATCTTGTTTCCATCAACCTTTGTTTCAATTCCATCCGGATCATCCATCTCTACCGGATGAGAATATCCAAGAGACAGAGTCAGCTTTTTACCGCTCTTCTGAGCTCTGTAACCAACACCGTTTACCTCCAGTGTCTTTGTGTAGCCTTCGCTTACGCCGACAACCATGTTGTGGATCAGTGTTCTGGTAAGACCATGGAGAGATTTCATTCTCTTCAGATCGTTCGGTCTGCTAACTACTACGTGACCGTCTTCCATCTTAATTTCCATTTCCTTCGGAAGCACTCTTTCCAGAGTTCCCTTCGGTCCTTTTACGGTAACCTTGTTACCCTCTGCAATCTCTACAGTAACGCCTGCCGGGATTGCTACTGGCATTCTTCCTATACGTGACATGCCTGTTTCCTCCTTACTTAGATTTTCGGAGAAGGCAGAACGCCCTCTCTGTTTTCAGCAATAGCTTTCAGCCATACAGCAAAACAGGGAAACAGACCGTGCAAGCTAAGTGCCCTTTGGGTACGCTTGCTAAGGGCTGTATTTCTGTTTTGGGGATGGGCCGAAGGCCCAGTGAGTCACAGACAGGAGCTGTGTAGCAGCGAGTAGCCTGCAAAGCAGGCGGTCTGTGACCTGTATGGATGAAATATATATAAAGGTATCTTTCTTCAGCAGTATCCTACCAAACGAAAGCCAGTACCTCTCCGCCGACCTGAAGCTTTCTTGCTTCCTTATCTGTGATAACGCCCTGGTTTGTGGAAAGGATTGCAACACCCAGTCCGCCAAGTACCTTCGGGAGATTATCCTTGCCTGCGTATACACGAAGGCCCGGCTTGGAGATTCTCTTCAGCCCTGTGATAATCTTTTCGTTCTTATCTGCACCGTATTTCAGTGTGATATGGATGGTCTTTACAACGCCATCCTCGATCAGGTCATATTTCTTGATATATCCCTCGTCAACCAGGATGTTTGCAATTGCAATTTTCATCTTGGATGCCGGTACGTCTACAGTGTCATGCTTTGCAGTGTTTGCATTACGGATTCTTGTAAGCATATCTGCAATCGGATCGCTCATTGTCATGATAGTTTCCTCCTACTTTTTCAGACTTTTCATGTCATATTATAATTTATTTGTTTTGCACCAAATTCGAACTTCGCATTTTGCTCGTTCTCATTAAGTGTTTCCGGTCACCAGCTTGCTTTCTTAACACCCGGGATCTGTCCCTTGTATGCCAGCTCACGGAAGCAAACACGGCAGATGCCGTATTTTCTCAGAACTGAATGCGGACGACCACAGATTCTGCAGCGTGTATATTCTCTTGTAGAGAATTTCTGCTTGCGCTGCTGTTTGATTTTCATTGCTGTCTTAGCCATGAAATTTCCCTCCTAACTATTTCGTAAACGGCATATTGAACAATCTCAATAATTCACGGGCTTCTTCGTCAGTCTTGGCTGTTGTAACGAAAATTACATCCATACCTCTGACCTTGTCGATCTTATCGTACTCGATTTCCGGGAAGATGAGCTGCTCCTTGATACCAAGTGCATAGTTTCCTCTGCCGTCGAATGCATTCGGGTTAACACCTCTGAAGTCACGTACTCGCGGTAATGCAAGATTGATGAGACGATCTACGAAATCATACATTTTCTCGCCGCGCAGTGTGGTCTTACATCCGATTGCCATACCTTCTCTGATCTTGAAGTTAGCAACTGAATTTTTTGCTTTTGTGAGAACTGCCTTCTGACCGGTAATTGTTTCCATGTCCTTTACAGCAGATTCAAGAACCTTCGCATTGTCCTTAGCCTCACCAACACCCATGTTGATGACAACCTTGTCAAGCTTCGGAACTTCCATAATGTTTTTATATCCGAATTTTTTGATCATAGCATCTACGATCTCATTTTGATAAATCTCTTTAAGTCTGCTCAACTTGTGCGACCTCCTCTCTCAATTAGTCAATCACTTCGCCGGTAGATTTTGCTACGCGGACTTTCTTATCTCCATCCATCTTGAAGCCAACTCTGGTCGGCTGTCCCTTGTGAAGGAGCATAACGTTGGATGCATCAATGAAAGACTCTTTGTTCACGATGCCGCCCTGCTGATTTGCTGCTGACGGTTTTGTGTGCTTTGTCACCATGCCAACGCCCTCAACGAGAACCTTGCCGTCTTTTACAGCCAGAACTTTTCCATCTTTTCCTTTATCTTTACCTGCGATTACCTTAACTGTATCGCCAGTCTTGATCTTATTCATTCTTTTGGCCCTCCTTATAATACTTCCGGAGCCAAAGAAACGATCTTCATGAACTTCTTATCACGAAGCTCTCTGGCTACTGGTCCAAAAATACGTGTTCCTCTCGGATTCAGGTCATCCTTGATGATAACTGCTGCGTTTTCATCAAATCTGATATATGAACCGTCTTTACGGCGAACACCCTTTACTGTACGTACTACAACAGCTTTAACAACATCGCCCTTTTTAACAACACCACCTGGTGTTGCATCTTTAACAGAAGCAACGATGATATCGCCAATACCTGCATATCTTCTTGTAGAACCGCCCATAACACGGATGCAGAGAAGCTCTTTCGCACCAGTATTATCAGCAACTCTCAGTCTGGTTTCCTGCTGTACCATGCCGATATACCTCCTATACTATTTAACCTTTTCAACGATTTCAACAAGTCTCCATCTCTTGTCCTTGGACAGCGGTCTTGTCTCCATAACTTTTACTGTATCTCCAATGTTGCATTCGTTGTTCTCGTCATGAGCCTTCAGCTTGTAAGTTCTCTTTACGATCTTGTTGTAAAGCGGATGTCTTACGTGGTCTTCTACTGCAACAACGATTGTTTTGTCCATTTTATCACTGACAACCTTACCCGTACGGGTCTTTCTAAGATTTCTTTCCACGGGAAATTCTCCTTTCTTCAATCTGAATACGCGACTTAAGCGTTTGCTTTTTCTGTGATAACGGTCTGAATTCTGGCGATGTTCTTGCGAACCTCTTTGATTCTGCTTGTGTTATCCAGCTGGTTTGTTGCGTTCTGGAATCTCAGATTGAAAAGTTCCTTCTTAGCAGCTACTAATTCTTCATTTAATTCTGCAGCTGATTTGTTCTTTAAATCTTCCACATACTTATTAATTTTCACTGTTATCACCGCCTTCTAAGTCTGCACGAGAAACGATTTTACATTTACAAGGTAACTTGTGCATAGCAAGACGCAATGCTTCACGAGCAACATCTTCAGGAACTCCTGCAAGCTCGAACATTACACGACCTGGTTTTACAACTGCTACCCAGTACTCCAGCGTTCCTTTACCGGAACCCATACGTGTTTCTGCTGGTTTCGCTGTTACTGGTTTATCCGGGAAAATCTTGATCCATACTTTACCGCCACGCTTGATGTAACGTGTCATGGCAATACGGGCTGCCTCAATCTGGTTGGATTTGATCCAGCACGGCTCGGTAGCCACAAGACCAAATTCACCGTAGGAGATTGTATTTCCTCTTAACGCTTTTCCTTTCATGGAACCGCGGAACTGTTTACGACGTTTAACTCTCTTCGGCATTAACATAATTATTTATCGCTCCCTTCTTTTTTAGATGGAAGTACTTCGCCTTTGTAGATCCAAACCTTTACGCCAATCTTGCCGTATGTGGTGTCTGCCTCAGCGAATCCATAGTCAATATCTGCTCTAAGTGTCTGAAGCGGGATTGTTCCTTCGCTGTAGAACTCTGTACGTGCCATATCTGCTCCGCCGAGACGTCCGGAAACAGATGTCTTAATACCAAGAGCGCCAGCCTTCATGGATCTGCTCATAGTAGACTTCATAGCACGACGGAAGGAAACACGGTTCTCAAGCTGTGCTGCGATATTCTCTGCAACGAGCTGAGCGTCCTTATCCGGTCTCTTGATCTCTTTGATATCAACAATAAGCTTTTTGTCGATGCGCTTCTGAAGCTCTGCTTTTAATTTCTCAATCTCTGAACCGCCCTTACCGATAACAACGCCCGGCTTAGCAGTATAGATGATAACCTTTACTCGATCAGATGCTCTTTCGATTTCAATCTTGGAAACACCTGCACTGTATAATCTCTTTTTCAGGTAAGTTCTGATCTCGTGGTCCTGTACCAGGCAGTCAGCGAAATCAGCTTCTGCATACCATCTGGAATCCCAGTCTTTAATAACACCAACTCTAAGACCGTGTGGATTTACTTTCTGTCCCATGATTGTCCTCCTTATTTCTCATCAAGCACGATAGTGATATGGCTCATTCTCTTTTCGATCCTGTAAGCTCTGCCCTGTGCTCTCGGTCTTACTCGCTTCATTGTCGGTCCCTTGTTTGCGTAGCACTCTGCTACATACAGGTTCTCGGCATTCATTCCGTTATTGTTCTCAGCATTTGCAATTGCTGATTTTAATAATTTTGCAATCAATTCTGAAGCATATCTCGGGTTGTAGGTTACAATACCGAGTGCTGTCTGTACATCTTTACCTCTGATGGCATCTAAAACGTAACATGCTTTCTGAACAGAAACGCGAGCGTAAGATAACTTAGCTGACGGTCTCGTATCCTTCTGAGCATTTCTCTCTCTCTTGATCTGGGATCTATGTCCTTTAGCCATTGGATGTAGCCTCCTTTCATTCTCAGGGCCGCAGCTGCGGCCCCGCAACGCCCTCCCCGGGCGGACTGAATCTTAATAACAATAAATTCAAGATTTTTTATTCTTATCTAACGCCTGATTTCTTCTCGTCTTTACCATGACCTCTGTAGGTTCTGGTTGCAACGAACTCGCCAAGCTTATGGCCTACCATATCTTCTGTGATATATACCGGCACATGCTTTCTTCCATCATGAACTGCGATTGTATGTCCAACGAACTGCGGGAAGATCGTGGAACGACGTGACCAGGTCTTGATAACCTGCTTGCTTCCTGCTGCGTTCATGGCATCTACTTTTTTCAGTAAACTTTCATCAGCGAAAGGTCCTTTTTTCAGTGAACGAGCCATTGGTTTACCTCCTTATATTTTCGAACTTAGTTGATTGCTTTACCGTCGCGTCTTCTTACAATGAGCTTGTTGGAATGTTTCTTCTTAGCTCTTGTCTTAAGACCAAGTGCAGGCTTGCCCCACGGTGTGCACGGACCCGGACGTCCGATACCGGCCTTACCTTCACCACCACCATGCGGATGGTCGTTCGGGTTCATAACAGAACCACGTACAGTCGGGCGGATACCCATGTGACGTTTTCTACCAGCCTTACCGATGTTGATCAGGTTGTGCTCTGCGTTTCCTACTACGCCAACCGTAGCGCGGCAGTTCAGCGGAACCATTCTCATCTCACCGGACGGAAGTCTCAGTGTTGCATATTTGCCTTCCTTAGCCATCAACTGTGCTCCGTTACCAGCGGAACGAACCATCTGTCCGCCGTGTCCCGGATAAAGCTCGATGTTGTGTACCATAGTACCAACCGGGATTTCAGAAAGCGGCAGGCAGTTTCCGATACGTACTTCTGCTTCCGGTCCGTTCATGACCTTCATGCCGTCCTTCAGTCCCTGCGGAGCAAGGATGTAAGCCTTCTGACCGTCTGCGTAGCAGATCAGTGCAATGTTGGCTGTTCTGTTCGGATCGTACTCAATGCCGATTACGGTTGCCGGGATGCCGTCTTTATTTCTCTTGAAATCAACGACTCTGTATTTCTTTCTTGAACCGCCTCCGCGGTGTCTTACTGTGATCTTACCCTGGTTGTTACGACCAGACTGCTTCTGCAGAGATACCAGAAGAGATTTCTCCGGCGTGCTCTTTGTGATCTCAGAGAAATCAGAGCCCGTCATGTGTCTTCTGGAAGGTGTATATGGGTTGTATGTCTTAATTCCCATGATGGTTCTCCTTTCGATATTAGTATCATGCGTCGCCGCATATAGTTCCACACATCGGTGTGTGTCCTGGGATTAAAGTCCCTCGAAGATCTCGATATCCTTGCTGTCCTCTGTCAGAGTAACGATAGCTTTCTTTGTCTTAGCTGTTTTTCCAACAACCATGCCGCGTCTTCTGTTCTTGCCGTCAAGGTTCATTGTGTTCACACTCTTTACCTTTGTTCCTTCGAACATTTTCTGAACAGCTTCTTTGATCTGGTTCTTTGTAGCATCTGTATGAACAAGGAATGTGTATTTCTTTTCTGCCATAGCATTCATGCTCTTCTCTGTAACCACCGGTTTCAGAATCACATCATAGTACTTGATATCTGCCATTATGCATACACCTCCTCAATTGTCTGTACAGCAGCCTTTGTAACTACTACTGTGTTGTATTTCAGAATGTCGAATACATTGATTGTATTTGTCAGAGCTGTCTTTACGTCAGCAATGTTTCTTGTGGAAAGAACAACATTCTGATCATTTTCATTCAGAACAACGAGTGCCTTCTTTACGTTCAGAGCGTCCAGAACGGCCTTCATGTTCTTTGTCTTGATCTCGTCAAGCTTCAGCTCGTCAACTACGATCAGCTTGTTCTCCTGTACTCTGGATGTCAGTGCAGACTTCAGAGCCAGTCTCTTTTCTTTCTTGTTCATTTTAAATGTATAATCTCTCGGTACCGGAGCGAATACTACTCCGCCGCCTGTCCACTGCGGAGCTCTTGTTGAACCCTGTCTTGCATGACCGGTTCCCTTCTGTCTCCACGGTTTCTTTCCGC
>JAUNGD010000062.1:0-1170 GCA_030524705.1 Lachnospiraceae bacterium
ATCATAAAACGTTATAAAACGCTAGTAAAATATGACATTTTTTAAAAATAAAAAAAGCTTGTTAGCCGCCAAACAAAAGGCTTTCAAGCTATAAGCGAACATATGTTACTGCAAAACTGTGGCGGGCTTTGAATATGGGGTTTATGAATCTAAGGCGAATTGAAAAAAGAAAAAACAATTATCATTGACGGCTTTTCCGCAATCGTTTATAATAAAATCCAATATGGGAAAATATGCTTTAATGCAGGAGAGGACAGAAAGATGATTAACAGCATGACAGGCTTTGGCCGGTGTGAACATCAGCAGGACAGCAGAAAATTTACGGTCGAGATGAAAGCGGTGAATCACCGCTATTTTGACGTAAATATCAAAATGCCGAAGAAATTCAGCTTTTTTGAAGCGGCCATGCGGGGCGTCCTGAAGGAATATGTACAGCGCGGCAAGGTAGACGTATTTGTTACATATGAGGACTTTGCGGAGGAAAATGTTGCGCTGAAATATAATGAAGGTATTGCGGCTGAATATCTGAAATATTACCGCCAGATGGCAGAGAAATTCGGGCTGGAGGATGATATTCGGGTATCTGCACTGGGCCGGTGCCCGGAAGTATTTACGATGGAAGAGCAGGACGTGGACGAAGAGGAGATATGGGCCGTGCTTGAGACGGCTCTGAGGGGCGCCTGCAGGCAGTTTGTGGAAGCAAGGACCAGAGAAGGCGAGGCTTTGAAGACAGATATCCTTGACAAATTGGCCAGAATGGAAGAAAATGTAACTCTCATTGAAAACCGCTATCCTCAGATCATAGCGGAATACCGCAGGAAGCTGGAGGAGAAGGTCAGAGAGCTTCTGGCTGATTCTCAGATAGACGAGAGCCGCCTGGCGTCGGAGGTCATTCTTTTTGCAGATAAGATCTGCACGGACGAGGAGACGGTACGTCTCCGCAGCCACATCAATACCATGCGGGAGGCTCTGCTCCAGGGCGGAAGCATCGGAAGAAAATTAGACTTCATAGCCCAGGAAATGAACCGTGAGGCAAATACGATACTTTCAAAGGCCAATGATCTGGAGACCTCCAATATTGCGATTGATCTGAAGACAGAAATCGAAAAAGTGAGAGAACAAATCCAAAACATTGAATAGCAATGAGCCGTGCCATGCCAGACAGAAGCA
>JAUNGD010000062.1:1270-21463 GCA_030524705.1 Lachnospiraceae bacterium
AGGCGGCTGCAAGCAGCCAGACGTGAAGCTGTCGGGCATGATAGGGCGAATGCCCGCAAGCGAAATGAAGCGAAGCGGAATAGAGCTTGGAGCACGGCTCAAGAAAAAAGCCATGCCAGACAGAAGCAAGGCGGCTGCAAGCAGCCAGACGTGAAGCTGTCGGGCATGATAGGGCGAATGCCCACAAGCGAAATGAAGCGAAGCGGAATAGAGCTTGAAGCACGGCTCAAGGAAAAGGCCATGCCAGACAGAAGCAAGGCTCAAGAAAAAAGCCATGCCAGACAGAAGCACGGCTTATGAAAAAGGAGGCATCTATGGCGAGTTTGGTGAATATCGGCTTTGGCAATTATGTGAACGCCCAGAAGGTAGTGACGGTGGTAAATCCTGATGCCGCGCCCATCAAGCGTATGGTGCAGAATGCCAGGGAGATCCAGCGGGTCATTGACGCGACCCAGGGACGGCGGACAAAATCTGTGATCGTCATGGAGACGGAGCAGATCGTACTTTCTGCAATGCAGCCGGATACCATCGCCCGGCGGTTTGCCGCCAGCTATGTGAGCGAACAGGATATGAAGGGAGACGAGCAATGAACAGAAGGGGAATCCTCGTAGTGGTTTCCGGCTTTTCGGGCGTGGGGAAGGGTACGCTTATGCGGTGTCTGACCGAACGGTACGGCTATTATGCGCTGTCCATTTCTGCGACGACGCGGGCACCCCGGGAAAATGAAGAAGACGGACGAGAATACTTTTTCAAGACAAAGGAAGAATTTGAACAGCTGATAGCAGAGAACCGGCTGATCGAGTATGCATGCTACTGCGGCAATTATTATGGGACGCCGCGGGATTATGTAGAGGATCAGATGGATCAGGGCCGGGATGTTATTCTGGAGATTGAGCTTCAGGGCGCTCTCAATATTAAAAAGCAGTATCCAGATGCATTGCTGCTGTTTGTGATGCCGCCGGATGCACAGACTCTGGCAGACCGGCTTCGGGGCCGGGGGACGGAGACGGAAGAGGTGATCCGGGAACGGCTTCAGCGTGCCGTGGAGGAATCAGAGGGCGTAGAAGCGTATGATTATATGATCATTAATGATGATCTGGAGAAAAGCGTGGAGACAGTCCATTGCCTGATCGACAGTCAGCATAATAAAATAAGCAGGAATCTGGACTTTGTAGAACAGATCCGCAACGAGATTAAGATATTTGCGAAAGGAGAATAATATTATGTTACATCCATCTTATTCAGATTTAATGAAGGTAGTAAACAGCGAGGTTGAAGAGGGCGAAGAGCCGGTAGTAAATAGCCGTTACTCCATCGTTCTGGCTACGGCAAAGCGGGCGCGCCAGATTATTGCACGCCAGTCGAAGGGAGACCTTGATGTACTGGCCGTTTCCAAGCCGCTTTCAAAGGCGGTATCAGAATTAAATGAGGGAAAGATCAAAATACTTCCAGAGGAAGAGGAGCAGGCAGAGGAATAGTACGGAAACGGGGTGTGATTACCAGTGAAGGAAGTTAAGCAATTCAGTAAAAGTTATATTCTGGTATCGGCGCTTTACGTTGTGCTGGGTATCGTACTTTTGGTATGGCCGACCACCTCGGTGAAGATGATCTGCTATGGGCTTGGTTTTGTCATGGTGGTGCTTGGCATAACCTATGGAATCATATATTTCACCAAGGATAATCTGTCCGGTTTTCTTCAGATGGATCTGGTGATCGGTATTGTCTGTCTGGCGTTTGGCGTTTTTATTTTATTGAATCCGACGTTTTTGTCTACGGTCCTGCCCTTTGCCATGGGGATTATTTTGCTTTTGGGCGCAGTTGTTAAGATACAGAGCTCTTTAAATATGAAGCGCTTAAAATTCAGCAAATGGTACCTTGTGCTGATCTGTGCGCTGGTCATTGTTGCGCTGGGTATCGTTCTGCTGTGCAATCCATTTAATGAAGAGCGGTATATGATCCTCTATATCGGCATCTGCCTGATTTTCGACGGCGTTACAAATCTCGTCAGCCTGATCTGCATTCAGACCAGGGTGAAGAAGCTTGCCAGAATTCAGAGAGAGCATCCTGAGATTCAGCTGAAGGATCTTTTGGAGCAGCAGCAGAAAAAGGGTGCGGAGGATACAGAGATTGTAGTATCTGAGGGGACAGAATCAGATAAGAGGCAGGTATAATTCATGAAGATATTTTTTGTTTCTCTCGGGTGTGACAAGAATCTCGTTGATTCGGAAGAGATGCTGGGACTTCTCGGCAGCAAGGGTTACACTTTTACAGACGATGAGACAGAAGCAGATGTGATCGTAATTAACACATGCTGTTTTATAAATGATGCAAAGGAAGAGAGCGTTCAGACGATCCTGGAGATGGCAGAGTATAAAAAGGCCGGAAGCTGCAAGGCCCTGATCGTGACGGGCTGTATGGCGCAGCGGTACAAGCAGGAAATTCTGGACGAGATCGAAGAAGTAGATATGGTGCTGGGGACGACGGCGTATGACAGGATTGTCTGGGCCGTGGAGGAAGCCCTGGGCGGGCACCGCGCCGTGGAGGAGGAGGCTCTGAGCCATCTTCCGCAGACCGAGGCGGGGCGCATTGTGACCACCGGAGGCCATTATGCGTATCTGAAAATCGCAGAGGGCTGCAATAAATGCTGCACCTACTGTATTATTCCGAAGCTGCGGGGCAGATACCGCAGTGTTCCTATGGAGCGGCTGATCGCTCAGGCGGAGGAGCTGGCGGCTCAGGGAGTGCGGGAGCTGATTCTGGTAGCGCAGGAGACTACCGTTTACGGTACGGATCTGTACGGACAGAAGTCTCTGCACCTGCTGTTAGAGGCACTCTGCAAAATCCGTGGTATCCGCTGGATCCGGGTGCTTTACTGTTACCCGGAAGAAATTTACGACGAGCTGATCGAGACAATGAAACGGGAACCGAAGATCTGCCATTATCTGGATCTTCCGATTCAGCATGCATCCGACGCGGTGCTGAAAAGAATGGGCCGGAGGACTACCAGAGCGGATCTGACCGAAATTGTGGAAAAGCTTCGCCGGGAGATACCGGACATTATGCTTCGGACTACGCTGATCGCAGGGTTTCCGGGGGAGACGCAGGAGCAGCATGAGGAGGTAATGGATTTTATTGATGAAATGGAATTCGACCGCCTTGGCGTGTTCACCTATTCCCAGGAAGAGGACACACCGGCGGCTTCCATGCCGGATCAGATTGACGAGGAGACAAAGCTGAACTGGCAGGAGGAGCTCATGGAGCTGCAGCAGGAGATCGCCTTTGACCGGGCCCAGGATATGGTAGGCCGCACGGTGGTGGCTATGATTGAGGGCAAGGTGGCCGATGAAAATGTTTATGTGGCCAGGACGTACGGCGATGCGCCGAATGTGGACGGCCTTTTGTTCGTACATACAGAGGAAATGCTGGTATCCGGGGATTTTGTGCAGGTGAAGATTACCGGCGCAGCAGAATACGATTTGATAGGAGAGATTGCAGATGAATTTGCCGAATAAATTGACTGTACTTCGGGTATGTATGGTGCCTGTATTTGTTGTTCTGATGTTGTGGGACGGATTGGGAGACGCCGGAAAATATGCGGCTGCCGCGATATTTATTCTGGCAAGTATGACGGACTGGCTGGACGGTTATCTGGCGAGAAAAAATAATCTGGTGACGGATTTCGGAAAATTTATGGATCCGATTGCAGACAAGCTCCTGGTGTGTTCTGCAATGATCTGTCTTGTGGAAAAGGATGCTCTTGCAGCCTGGATCGTGATCATTATTATCGGACGCGAGTTTATCATCAGCGGTTTTCGTCTGGTAGCCTCAGATAAGGGCACAGTGATCGCTGCCAGTTACTGGGGCAAGTTTAAGACTGTGTTCCAGATGGTCATGGTTATCCTTCTGATCCTGGATCTGGGCGGCGCATTTGACATTGTAGCGCAGATTGTGACCTGGATCGCATTGATCCTGACAGTTGTTTCCCTGGCGGATTATCTGAGGAAAAACTGGAAGGTCCTGGACGGACAAATGTAATCGGCACAGCGCGGGAGCAGCCGGAGGAGAAAAAACGCCGAATACATCGTTAGATGGAGGATAGAGGAAGACAGAGTATGGCAGCAGAAGAGTATCTTGTAAAAGCATTAAAACGCCGGAACATGACGGTGACCACGGTGGAATCCTGCACCGGCGGCATGATTGCGGCGAGGCTGACCTCGGTTCCCGGCAGCTCAGAGGTGTTTCACAGAGGATTTGTGACCTACTGTGACCAGGCAAAGCATGAGATGGTGGGCGTGCGCCGGGAAACACTGGAAAAACACACGGCGGTCAGCCGGGAAACGGCCCGGGAGATGGCAGAGGGTGGAGCGAGAGAGGCGAAAGCCGACTGCTGTGTTTCCGTTACAGGCTATGCCGGACCGGATTCAGGCGGCGGAGAGCCGGTGGGGCTGGTATACATCGGCTGTTATTTCGACGGGGAAACAGAAGTGGAAGAACACCGTTTTTCCGGCGACCGAAATGCAGTGAGAGCGCAGGCCGCGGAGCGTGCCCTGAATTTTCTAAAAGAAAAACTAGACTAAATTCATGACACATTAAAATAAAATTTGCCGCACACACAATCTGCGGCTGAAAAAGGAGCTCCAGTCATTTCCAGAGAAAGCCTGGTTTTGGGTTTTCAGAGGAAATGACGGGAACTCCTTTTGTTTTTATTTTTTGATCTGCTTCATGATCGCGCAGATCCGGTCAATTTTCTGAATCTCTTCCTTTGATTTTCCCATTTTCATTACTTCTATGATAGCATCCGTTTCCGAAGAATTAAATGACATATTGTTTTCCTTTGACTGTGAGGAAGCCGCCATCAAAAATGGCAGCAGCTCAGCCGGGCTTTTTCCCTTTGCCTGGTCTGCCATAGAAAGCAGCATTTGCAGCTTGGCCGGGTCGATGCCGCCCAGAGCGGGATTTTGTGTCCAGGAATCATCACTCATAAAAGGTTCCTTTCCTATTTCGGAATCTATGGTTCAGGTTCGGAGCTGTCCGGGGCCTGTGAAAAAACGGAATAAAGCTCCATAGCTGAGATAATCTGAATCCACTGGTCAAGAAGCGCCTGTTCTTCACCCTCGCAGTAATTCCGAATATCGGCCAGAATATCCAGCATGCCGGGCTGCTCTGTCTGGGCGCTGCATGCGGCTACAGAAAAATTGCTGTGATCATAAAAGCTCATAATGTTGTGCAGCTCGATCATTTTGATACAGACAGAAAGCATTTTCTGGTTTTCTGACGGAATATATGGAAGGGCCGCCTTGATGAGCTGCAGGTGATTCTGATTGGCAATCTGATCCAAAGCAGTCAGCATAAATGACCTCGAATTCCTTTTTTCATAATATATGTATATAGCAGGAAAAGTATGACTGAGAAAGGAGCCGGAGAAAATGGGATTTCGTGTTGTAATGGACGGAAACGCATTTTATGAAATAGACGAGGACTGTATGAAGCGAAGACAGGAGGAGGGAAATCAGGGAGAAACGGGGCAGCAGAAGATATCGGAAAGCAAAAGAGAGACGAGGCAGCAGGAGATATCGGAAAGCAAAAGAGAGACGAGGCAGCAGGAGACGGCAGAAAAGCGGAAAGTGACAGGAGAAAAAGGCGCAATACAAAACGGGATGGAACAAAAAGAATCGTGATACTTAAGAAGGCGGAGCCGAAGCCCCGCCTTCCTGTTTCAGTATGATTGGATTAGCATCCGCATCCGTTGTTGTTTCCAAGGAAACCGCCGCCGCAGCCATTGCCGCCGCCGCAGAACAGAAGCAGAAGGATGATCCAGCAGCAGTCACTGCCGCAGCCGTTTCCGCCGAAACCGCCGCAGCCGTTTCCATTTCCGTTGCCGCAGAATGCAAGCAGGATGATCAGCCAGCACAGAGAAATACCATTGTTTCCTTCACATCCGCATCCACAGTTCGTAGCAGTTAAATCACTCATTTCGTTTTCCTCCGAAATTATCATTTACAATGTATCATATGCCCGCGGAAAAAGGGTGTTACAGAAAAACAATAAAATATGCGTTCGGGCTGTTTTCTCTGGCGTCTGTTTTGCAGGAACCGAAGGAAGGCGGGAATCAGGAGCGGAGGAAGGATTCAAAGGTGCCGTAAACGTTTATGATGCCGTAGCCCAGCTCCCGGTTGGGGTAGAAATACATATCGCTGCGGACCGCCCCGCGCTGAAACAGGCTTTTGATCTCCCGGGGAGTAAAATAGCGGGCGGCTTCTCTAAGCAGTCCGGCCTCCACGATCAGGGCAGTAGCTCCGGCAGCCAGGGCGGAGGCCGCACAGGAGCCGGAGCGGGCAGTATACGTTCCGCCGGGGGCAGGAGCGGTCAGATCTACTCCCGGGGTGACGAAATCCGGCTTGACGATATTGTTTCTGGTGTAGCCCCGGCCTGAGCTGCGGAACATGCTGTTGTTATAGGCGTTAAAGGTACCGGTGGTTATGATGGACTCGGCGCAGGAGGGGATGACCAGGGTAGTATCGGTATTCGGCGTATAAAACCGCACAGAGGGGTCTGCAAGGCCGGTGATCGGAAGCCACATGTGGAAGGTCCCGTTTACGTGAGAAATATTCATGACGCGAATGCGCCACACGCCGGGAGTCGGAAGCTCAAAGCGCATCATGGCGAGCTGCGAGCCGCTCAGCATTTCCACCAGGGCGTAGGTGAGAAAAATCCGGCTGTTTTCCAGAATAAAATTAAATTCATGAGCCAGATCCTTCCGGGGCTGGACCTGCTGGATTGTTTCTCCCAGGGGCGAAGTAAAACCGATACTGTAAAGCTCCGGGGCGTCCGCCCAGAATTCCAGGGTGAAGCCCCGGGTTTCCTCCTCCACGAGGATTTCCACGTCTACAAATTCTCCCGCCCGGCTGATGCTTCCCAGATAATGATGGCTCTGTCCGACCTCGTTTCCGGTTCCGCTGACAGCATAAACGCCGGCATTGAACTGGGCGGAGGTGAGCACCTCCTCCAGCGGGGTAGTACCTGTGTGGCCGCCCTGATTCGTACCCAGCGTCATGCAGATCACGAGGGGCATTTCAAGTTTTCTGGAAATGTCCACCATATACCGGACACCCAGCATCAGATCCGTTTCCTGGTAGGCGAGAGCATCCTCGGGGATGACGAAATAATCCCGAAGATACTGCTTGGCAGGCTTCAGCTTGACAACAGCGATCCGGCTTTCAGGGGCCGCTCCGATAAAATCGGCATTCCCGTCCGGCGTTCCGCAGGCGATACCGGCCATGGCGGTTCCGTGCCCCAGTTCATCTCTCTCGGGGACGATCGCATAGGGATCCGGGGAAAACAGCGCCTGATTGATCTGTTCCTCTGTATATTCCGTGCCGTACATCATGCCGTCTGGAGAAGGGCCGGTCTGGTCTGTCTGATCCCAGATGCGGAGAATCCGCGTCGTACCGTCCGGGCTGCGGAAAGCAGGATGCGTATAGTCGATGCCGGAATCCAGAAATCCGATCAGAATCCCCTTTCCCCGCAGAGATAAAACGGGCTGATTGTGTACGGCCAGGATACCGGCGGTCTCCAGGCTGACCGTATCCACGGAGGTGAAAAGCTTCGGCACGCCGGGGTAGCCGATCTGCTCCATGGTGGAGAACTGTTCTGAGAGAGGAACATGCAAAATGCTGTACTGAGTATCCACGATCTGCGGAAAATACTGGTTCAGCTCAGAAAGAAGTACTTCTGGCGTCAGCTGATACCGAAAAATAATATCAGAAAAATCTTCGGAGACAGCAGGGGAAATCTCGTTGGTTTGAGTAGAAAAAATACTGGTTTGATCCATTCGGAAAACTCCAGGGAATTTTTATTACCATATGAGAAGGGCAGAAGAAAAATGTGAAAATGAGAGCCGGAAAACAGAGAAATGATAAGGAATCTGTTTTCCGGCGGAATATTCAGGCATTCTCTGAATTTACATGCTTTTTGATTGCATCAAAGCTTTCCCGGCTGATCACATGCTCAATTTTGCATGCATCCGTGACAGCGACCTTGGGATCTACGCCCAGAGTAGTCAGCCATGAAGAGAGGAGCAGATGACGCTCATAAATTTCTTCAGCAATGGCCCGGCCGGATTCGGTCAGGGTGATAAAGCCGGAATCGGCCACCGTGATGTGTCCCTTTTCCCGGAGATTTTTCATTGCGATGCTGACGCTTGATTTTTTAAACCCAAGCTCCGTGGCGATATCTACGGCCCGGACGACCGGAAGCCGGTGGCTTAATATAAGAATTGTTTCAAGATAATTTTCTGCGGATTCATTTATGATCATATGCTGCACCTCACCTCTCGATTCTGAATTTTATCAATAAGTATAACATAAAATCAGAAAATGGTAAACAACAAAAAAAGTTCTTGACATCTAATGTATGTTAGCATATACTAACTTTTGGAATAAAGAAAGTACATCTGGATACAGACAGTGAACCATTAAAAGGGGGTCGTTATGATGCCGTTAAGCATGGCAAAAGCAGGAGAACCGAATGTAATTAAAAAGGTCGGAGGAAAGGAAGAAACGAGACAGTTTCTTGAGAATCTGGGATTTGTTGCAGGAGGTACAGTCACCGTTGTTTCCGAGGTTGGGGGCAATCTGATTGTGAATGTCAAGGAGTCCCGTGTGGCTATTGGCAAGGATATGGCCAACAAAATTATGGTTTAGCTGGCGGATCCGGTGAGAAAGAGAAAGACGGAGGATATTATGAAAACTTTGAAAGAGGTTGCCTGCGGGCAAACAGTAAAAGTGACAAAGCTGACAGGCGATGGCCCGGTCAAGAGAAGAATCATGGATATGGGGATTACAAAGGGAGTCGAGATATTTGTGAGGAAGGTTGCACCGCTGGGAGATCCGGTAGAGGTGACTGTCAGAGGCTACGAGCTGTCCCTGCGTAAGGCAGACGCAGAGATGATCGTGGTTGAGTAAGGACTCTCAATTTTTTTGACTACAGGTTAGAAAATGCTAATTTTAAATAGTCAAAACAAATACAAAGTAGAATAAACAAACAAAGCCATCAGGCGAAAAGGAGTAGGAAATGTCAATTAAAATTGCACTTGCAGGTAATCCGAACTGCGGTAAGACAACATTATTCAATGCTTTGACAGGTTCCAACCAGTTTGTGGGAAACTGGCCGGGAGTAACAGTAGAGAAAAAGGAAGGAAAGCTGAAAGGGCATAAGGACGTGGCGATCATGGACCTGCCGGGTATTTATTCGCTTTCACCGTATACGCTGGAGGAGGTCGTTGCGAGAAATTATCTGATCAACGAGCGCCCGGATGCGATTCTGAATATTGTGGACGGCACAAATATTGAGAGAAACCTGTATCTTTCTACGCAGCTTATGGAGCTGGGAATTCCGGTGGTCATGGCTGTCAATATGATGGATATTGTAAAAAAGAACGGCGATAAGATCAATATTGCAAAGCTGAGCCAGAAGCTGGGCTGCGAGGTGGTTGAGATCTCAGCACTGAAGGGTACCGGGGTGACTCAGGCTGCAGAGCGTGCGGTGGCGCTGGCAAATAAAAAGCAGGCAGCCGTACCGGTGCATGAATTTGACCAGAACGTGGAAGAGGTCATCAGCGCAGTGGAAAACAAGCTGGGAAGCGATGTGCCGGAGGCGCAGAAGAGATTCTTTGCGATCAAGCTTCTGGAAAAGGATGACAAGATTGCCGCTATTATGAAATCCGTTCCGAATGTCGGGGCCGAGATTGCCCGGCTGGAAAAGAAGTTTGATGATGACACGGAAAGCATCATTACAAATGAGCGTTACGTTTACATATCCTCAATTATCGGAGAGTGCTATAAGAAGGGAAGCAAAGAAAAGCTGACTACCTCCGACAAGATCGACCGTATTGTTACAAACCGGTGGCTGGCGCTTCCGATCTTTGCGGCGGTTATGTGGCTGGTTTATTACGTATCGGTGTCAACGGTGGGAGCCTTTGTAACGGACTGGACAAACGATGTGCTGTTTGGAGAAATTATCCCCCCGGCGATTGAAAGCTTCCTTGTAAGTGTAAACTGTGCGGACTGGCTGCAGGGCCTGATCCTCGACGGTATCGTAGCCGGTGTCGGCGCGGTGATCGGATTTGTTCCGCAGATGCTGGTACTGTTTATCTTCCTTGCTTTTCTGGAGGCATGCGGATACATGGCCAGAGTTGCATTTATCATGGACCGTATTTTCCGCAAATTCGGTCTCTCCGGCAAGTCCTTCATCCCGATGCTGATCGGTACGGGCTGCGGCGTTCCGGGAGTTATGGCTTCCAGAACGATTGAGAATGACAGAGACCGTAAGATGACGATTATGACCACCACATTTATTCCCTGCGGTGCAAAGCTTCCGATCATTGCGCTGATCGCAGGCGCACTGTTTGACGGAGCCTCCTGGGTAGCTCCCAGCGCTTACTTTGTGGGAATTGCAGCAATTATCTGCTCCGGTATTATTCTTAAGAAGACAAAGATGTTTGCCGGTGATCCGGCACCCTTCGTTATGGAGCTTCCTGCATATCATATGCCGACTGTCGGCAATGTGCTGAGAAGCATGTGGGAACGCGGCTGGTCCTTCATCAAGAAGGCCGGTACGATTATCCTTCTCTCCACCATCGTGCTCTGGTTCCTGATGAGCTTCGGATGGGTGGACGGCTCCTTCACGATGCTGGAGGCTGAGCAGCTTGAAAGCAGTATCCTTGCTACCATCGGAAATGGAATTGCATGGCTTTTCACACCGCTTGGATGGGGCGACTGGAAAATGGCAGTTGCAGCAGTTACAGGTCTTATTGCAAAAGAAAACGTTGTTGGTACCTTCGGTATTCTGTTCGGCTTTGCAGAGGTTGCAGAGGACGGCGCGGAGATCTGGGGACAGCTGGCAGGCAGCATGACGCAGATCGCAGCGTATTCCTTCCTGGTATTCAACCTTCTGTGCGCTCCGTGCTTTGCGGCGATGGGAGCCATCAAGCGTGAGATGAACAATACGAAATGGTTCTGGTTTGCCATCGGCTATCAGTGTCTGTTGGCGTATGTAGTAGCCCTTTGTGTTTACCAGCTTGGCACGCTGTTTACAGGCGGTGCGTTCGGTATCGGTACAGTTGTGGCGATCCTTCTTGTGATCGGCTTCATTTACCTGCTGTTCCGTCCGTACAAAGAGAGCAAAACGCTTAAGGTGACAATGAAGGGTATGGCTTAAATATTCAGATTGACAGGAGGCGGTCATATGGGAACAGCGGTAGTTCTGGTTGTTGTAATCGGTGTAGTTGGCCTTGCTGTACGCAGTATGGTCAGGGATAAAAAGGCAGGGAAGTCACTGCAATGCGGCGGGGACTGCAAGCACTGCGGAGGGCACTGTAAGTAGCCGTTCCTGTTGCCTGCCAGAAAATTTATGAACAGAAAACAGTGTTTTTCGGCGCGGCCGGAGAACACTGTTTTTTTGTGCCCTTTTATCCGCCCCGGCATATCCTGTATTATGGAGGAGAGAGTATGAATCGTGTAAGAGCACAACTGCATGCGGACGAGGTTCACGCGGCGGGCTTTACAGGCCGGGGAATCACGGCCGCAGTTTTGGATTCGGGGATCTGCTTTCATCCTGATTACGCGCACCGCATAATAGCTTTTCGGGATTTTGTCAACGGGAAGGCCGTCTGCTACGATGACGCTTCCCACGGAAGCCATGTGTCGGGCATTCTGGGGGGCGACGGAAGCAGCAGCAGGGGACGCTACTGCGGGATCGCCCCAGGCTGCAGTCTGGTACATCTGAAGGTGCTGGACCGGTACGGGCAGGGAAAGCTGGAGGACATCATTGCAGCCATGGAATGGGTGATCCGAAACCGGGAAAGGCATAATATCCGCATCATGAATCTGTCGGCGGGTACGTCGAAGGGGGAGGATGACTATAATGCGAAAAGGCTGGTGCAGGAGGTGGAGCGCGCCTGGGATGCGGGAATCGTAGTGGTGGTGGCGGCGGGCAACATGGGGCCGGAGCCCCGGAGCATTACCGTCCCGGGGAACAGCAGAAAGGTGATTACGGTGGGGGCTTCCGATGATTTTCGAGGAAAGGGGCGGTACGCGAAGGCAGAGTATTCCGGCTGCGGCCCCACGGAGGAATGTATCTGCAAGCCGGAGCTGGTGGCCCCGGGGACCGGCATTTATTCGTGTTCTCCCTACTGGAAGCAGGGGAGGTATTACAGTGTCAAAAGCGGAACCTCCATGGCAGCCCCGGCGGTTGCCGGAGGAATCGCACTTTTGCTGGAAAAGGAGCCGTTTCTCACAAATGTCAAGGTGAAAATGAGGCTGAAGGAAACAGCCGTGGATCTGGGGTATCCGAAAAACCGGCAAGGCTGGGGGATTCCTGATCTTAGAAGACTTCTCGGGATCAAGTAGATTACGTTCCATGACCGGGAAGAAAGGATTTTCAGAGCGGCTTTTGCTCCGTGATCAGAATGGCAGGCTGGTTTTAGAAGTATGAGGAAAATGTGATGAAAAACTTTGGACACTGTCCGGCTTCTGTGTTACAATAAAAAAAGTGGATGATAATTAAGAAATATTTAAAGAAAAATCTTATAATATTCACTAGTATAAATGATAAGGACGATAATGCTTCCGCCCTTATCATTTTATTTAAGCTGTGGAGAGAAGAGACGCTATGACGATCAAGGAAAAAATAAGCCGTATTCTGCCTGTGTATGGATGGGTTCCCCTGGCTGCGGAGCTTACGCTGAACATGCTGGTGTACAGCGGGGCAAAGCTGATTGCAGGGAAATGGTATCACTACAATCTGGAAACCAGTCTGGACCGGGCGATTCCCTTTATTCCCTGGACCGTGTTGATTTATTTTGGCTGTTATCTTTTCTGGGCCGCCAATTATGTGATCTGTGTCCGGCAGGGCAGAAGAGAGGCGTACCGTTTTCTGAGCGCGGACTTTCTCGCAAAATGCATCTGCCTGTTCTTTTTTCTGGGGCTGCCCACCACGAATATCCGTCCGGAGGTGACGGGCAGCAGCATCTGGGATGAGGCCATGCGGTTTCTTTACTGGGTGGATTCCGCGGATAATCTGTTTCCCTCGATCCATTGCCTGACGAGCTGGATGTGTTATATCGGTATCCGGGGACGGAAAAACATACCCTTCTGGTACCGCGGCTTTTCCTGCCTGATGGCTGCCGCCGTATTTATCTCCACATTGACGACAAAGCAGCATGTGGTGGTGGACGTGGCAGGAGGCGTATTGCTGGCAGAGATCTGTTATTGGATCGCCGGGCGTACCCGGCTGGGCGAATGGTACGGACAGCTTTTTACCCGGGTGTCCGCTTATATTTTCCGAACCTAAAAGGAAGAAGAAGGAGAGGAATATTGACGAATCGAAAAAAAGTAATTTTAAACGCCCTTCTTTTTTTTGCGGTGCTGGGGCTTACTGTGTACGGCGTTCTTCATGGGGAGGATCTGGGGGACCTGAAGGAGGCCATCGGCCAGGCGGATCTTGTATGGCTTTTTCCGGCGGTGGCCTGTGTATTTGTATTTATATGGGGAGAGGCCATCATTATATGGCATATGATGTGTACTTACGGAATACGGTTAAAGAAACGTATTTGTTTTCTCTTCTCCTCGGTGGGCTTTTTCTTCAGCTGTGTGACGCCGTCGGCCAGCGGCGGCCAGCCCATGCAGATCTATTTCATGAAAAAAGAGAAGGTACCGATACCGGTGGCCACCGTCATTTTGATGATCGTGACCATTACATACAAGCTGGTACTGGTGGTGATCGGTCTGGGAATCGTTTTGTTTGCGAGGGATTTTCTTCAGACCTATCTGGGGGAAATACTGTTTGTATTTTACCTGGGCCTGTCTCTGAATGTTTTTTGCGTGGCATTTATGATGGTGCTGGTATTTCATCCTTCCCTGGCAAAGCAGATCATGCTGAAGGGGCTGCGGCTTCTGGAAAGGCTGCATCTGGTAAAAAAAAGGGAAGAAAGGATGAAAAAGCTGGAAGACTCCATGGATATGTACAACACTACGGCGGCGTATATGAGGGGGCATATCTGGCTGATGATCCGGGTATTTCTGATTACGTTTGTCCAGCGGATCGCCCTGTTTGCGGTTACGTGCTTTGTATATAGGGCCTTTGGTTTGTCCGGCACCCCCTGGATGGTCACGCTGACCCTGCAGGCGGTGATTTCCGTATCTGTGGATATGCTTCCGCTGCCCGGGGGAATGGGGATCAGCGAAAGTCTGTTTCTGGTGATATTTAAGCCGGTGTTCGGGGCTCTGCTGCTTCCGGGGATGGTGCTCAGCCGGGGGCTGGGCTATTACAGTGAATTGCTGATATCCGCTGTCTTTACGCTGGCTGCGGTCGTCGTGTTCCAGCGCAGGAGCATACGCAGGCCGCAGTGAGGCTTCTGGGATCGACAAAAGAAAAGTGAGGGAAAATGATGATAGGATTTTATGATTATACGGTAATACTTACTTACATGAGCTTAGTGTCTGGCGTGATCGGCATGTTCTGTACCTTCACCGGACATATGCACTGGGCGATATTCTGTCTGGCGTTATGCGGCCTTTTTGATACCTTTGACGGCAAGGTGGCCAGGACCAAGAAGAACCGGACAGAGGATGAAAAGCGTTTTGGAATACAGATTGATTCGCTGTGCGATATGGTATGCTTTGGCGCATTCCCGGTGGCGATCTGTTTTCATTCCGGCATGTATACCATTTGGGGCATGGCTATCCTGGTTTTTTACTGCCTTGCCGGGCTGATACGCCTTGCGTATTTTAATGTGCTGGAGGAAAGACGGCAGCAGGAGACGGAGGAGAACCGCAAATACTATCAGGGGCTTCCGATTACCTCCATTGCTGTGATTCTCCCGCTGATTCATTTAAGCTCCGCATTTTTCCAGCAGAATTATATTCTGATCCTGAATATTGGGATGCTGGTAACGGGAATTCTGTTTATCCTGAATTTCCAGTTCCGAAAGCCGACGAATAAGGAGCTGGCCGTTCTTATCGTGATCGTGGCGGCAGCGGTGATCTATATGGTTGTTTATTACAAATGGAGGGGGATATTCCGATGGAACTGGAGAAGTCTGGCAGACAATGTGAGCACGCAATGAGCGGGCAGGACGCGCTGATCTCCTGGCTGTACGGTCATGCGGCCGGGCGTATGCTGCTGCGGCCCCTGGTCAGTCCGTGGTTTTCGAGGGCAGGCGGATGGCTGCTGAATACCCGTTTGTCCGCATTGGCCGTGCAGCCCTACGTACGGGCAAATCAGATCGACCTGTCCGTCTGCAAAAAGC
Organism: Lachnospiraceae bacterium; assembly: GCA_030524705.1. Lineage (GTDB taxonomy): Bacteria > Bacillota > Clostridia > Lachnospirales > Lachnospiraceae > Choladousia. The sequence continues at coordinate 16,578 of JAUNGD010000062.1, forward strand.
AGGAATTTCGTTCCTTTAATGATTTTTTTACCAGGGAGCTGATCCCGGGGGCCAGGCCCGTTGACGGAAGGCCGGAGGCCTGGATCAGTCCCTGCGACGCCCGTCTTACCGTTTTCCCCATCAGCCGGGAGGGCAGCTTTGCGGTAAAGCATACGCCTTATACCGTTGAAAGCCTTTTGGACGGCAGTGATCTGGCAGAGCATTATATCGGCGGGACGCTCTGGATGTACCGCCTCTGTGTGGACGATTACCACCGGTATATTTATCCTGCGGATGGGGTCAAATCGTCGAACCTTCATATTCCAGGTGTTTTTCACACCGTAAATCCCATTGCCGGTGAGGCAGAACCAATCTATAAAAAGAATACCCGGGAGTACTGCGTGATCCGAACGGAGAATTTCGGCACGATACTGATGATGGAGGTCGGGGCCATGCTGGTGGGCAGGATCGAAAACAGAGAGCCATCCTCGGCGAAGGTACGCCGCGGCCAGGAAAAAGGAAACTTTGCCTTTGGCGGTTCTACGATTCTTATTTTGAGCCAGCCGGGACGCATTGCGCCCTCTGAAGCAATAATGCAAAATTCCCGGGCCGGGATTGAGACTAGGGTGCGTATGGGAGAGGCTGTGGGATATGCATACGGAAAAGAAGGCGGAAGATAGAATACAGGAAGGGCTGTGTATAGTACGTGGAAGAGACCGCGGGAAGTCTTGCGTGGAGGAGCGATTTATTGTATGATGGATGAAAGCGCATGAAGCCTGCGGCTTCGTTATGCAGAGCTCATGGCGTGAACGTATTGGGAGGATGGTAAAATGGGAAAATACATTATGGCATTGGATGCAGGGACCACCAGCAACCGCTGTATTCTGTTTGACAGGGAGGGAAATATCTGCAGCGTGGCGCAGAAGGAATTTACACAGTACTTTCCGAAGCCGGGCTGGGTCGAGCACGATGCGGATGAGATCTGGTCCACTCAGCTTGGAGTGGCAGTGGAGGCAATGTCAAAAATCGGCGCCAGCGCGGCGGATATTGCGGCTCTTGGCATCACAAATCAGAGAGAGACAGCGATTGTGTGGGACAAGGAGACCGGAGTTCCGGTGTATCATGCGATTGTATGGCAGTGCCGCAGAACGGCAGAATACTGCGACGAGCTGAAGGCCCGGGGGCTGACCGAAAAGTTCCGCCAGAAAACGGGACTTGTAATAGATGCATATTTTTCTGGAACAAAAATAAAATGGATATTAGATCATGTCCCGGGAGCGAGGGAAAAAGCAGAGGAAGGAAAGCTGCTGTTCGGTACGGTGGAAACCTGGCTGATCTGGAAGCTAACGAAGGGGGCGGCCCACGTCACAGATTATTCGAACGCATCCAGGACCATGCTGTTTAATATCAATACGCTTCAGTGGGACGAGGAGATTTTGAAGGAGCTTGACATACCTGTTTGCATGCTGCCGAAGGTGGTGGAATCCAGCGGAATCTACGGTATGACAGATCCGGGATTTCTCGGCGGGGAGATACCGATTGCCGGGGCGGCAGGAGACCAGCAGGCCGCTCTGTTCGGACAGACCTGCTTTGAGCGGGGAGAGGTTAAGAATACATACGGCACCGGAGGCTTCCTTTTGATGAATACGGGAGAGCAGCCGGTATTTTCCAGTAACGGCCTGGTGACGACCATTGCCTGGGGGCTGGACGGAAAGGTGACCTACGCCCTGGAGGGCTCTATTTTTGTGGCGGGGGCTGCGATCCAGTGGCTGCGGGATGAGATGCATTTGATTGATTCTGCTCCCGATACGGAGTGGATTGCGGGCCGGGTGAAGGATACCCACGGCTGCTACGTCGTACCGGCCTTTACGGGGCTGGGAGCGCCGTACTGGGATCAGTATGCGAGGGGCTGTATCGTGGGGATTACGAGAGGCGTCAATAAATATCATATCGTCAGGGCGACGCTGGAGTCTCTGGCATATCAGACGAACGATGTAATTAAGGCGATGGAGGCCGATTCCGGTATCCGGCTTGCCGGGCTTAAGGTGGACGGCGGCGCCAGCGCCAACAACTTCCTGATGCAGTATCAGTCCGATGTGATCCAGGAAAAGGTGCTGCGTCCAAGCTGCATCGAGACGACGGCTATGGGAGCCGCATATCTGGCAGGACTGGCCGTCGGATACTGGGAGAGCACCGAGGACGTCCGCAGCAATTGGAAGACAGACCGGGTATTTTCGCCGGTTATGACGAAGGAAGAGTGTGAACGCAGGCTGAAGGGCTGGAATAAGGCCGTCCGGTACTCCTTTGACTGGGCGAAGGACGAGGAATAGCGGTGGGAATTAGGAATAAGGCCTTTCTGCAATTCCGGTAATCTGGAAGCATGTGGCAGAATGTAACAGAATGTAATTCGGGAATATCTGGTAGAATGTAACAGAGTGTAATTCGGAAACATGTGACGGAACTGTTTGACGGGAATATCAATCGGTGCTAAAATGATGCCGTCAGAAGGATTCAAAATGCGGGTGCATAGCAAAGGATTCACAGGAGGAGAAAGCTTATGGAAAAAATCAAAATGAGTACGCCTATCGTTGAGATGGACGGGGACGAGATGACACGAATCTTGTGGAAGATGATTAAGGATGAACTGATCTATCCTTACATTGACCTGAAGAGTGAGTATTACGATCTGGGACTTGAGAACCGTAATGCGACGAATGACCAGGTAACGATTGACAGTGCAAACGCAAATAAAAAGTATGGCGTAGCCGTAAAATGTGCGACCATCACTCCGAATGCGGCCAGAATGACGGAATATAATCTGAAGGAGATGTGGAAGAGCCCGAATGGTACGATTCGTGCAATCCTTGACGGCACCGTATTTCGTGCGCCGATCACTGTGAAGGGAATCGAACCGTATGTGAGAAGCTGGAAGAAGCCAATCACCATCGCGCGTCATGCATACGGCGATGTTTACAAGAATACGGAGATCGACGTTCCGGGGCCGGGAAAGGCAGAGCTTGTGTTTACGGGGGAGGACGGCACACAGATCCGGGAGACTGTTTTTGAGTTCAAAGGGCCGGGAGTGCTGCAGGGCATGCACAACCTCGACAAGTCCATCGGAAGCTTTGCAAGGAGCTGCTTCAACTATGCCCTTGATACGAAGCAGGATCTTTGGTTTGCAAGCAAGGATACGATTTCCAAAAAGTATGATCATACCTTTAAAGACATTTTCCAGGAAATTTTTGACGCAGAATATAAGGATAAATTTGCCGAAGCAGGTATTACGTATTTCTATACCCTGATCGACGATGCGGTAGCCCGGGTCATGAAATCAGAGGGCGGCTTTATCTGGGCATGCAAGAACTATGACGGCGATGTGATGAGCGATATGGTGTCCTCTGCCTTTGGTTCCCTTGCTATGATGACCTCTGTGCTCGTATCACCGGACGGCAATTACGAGTATGAGGCTGCGCACGGAACGGTACAGCGTCATTACTATAAGTATCTGAAGGGAGAAGAGACCTCCACGAACTCAGTGGCTACGATTTTTGCCTGGACAGGAGCGCTCAGAAAACGCGGTGAGCTGGATGGCATCGAAGCTCTGGGAGCATTTGCAGACCGTATGGAAAAAGCAGTCGTTCAGACTATTGAAGGCGGTAAGATGACAAAGGATCTGGCGCTGATCACATCCCTTGAAAATGTAACTGTTTTAAACAGTGAAGAATTTATTAAGGCAGTGCGGGAAACGTACGAATTATTGTGTGATTGACCTGCATTTTTCCCGTTTCCATAAAGTGCTATAGAAAGAACGAAAAAAATATTGCACAACGGGGCATAGTGGAGTATACTTAGAATAGTTTCTGGGGTGTGCGACACTCCTATCATTTTGAACCTACATTTACTTTTATGGGATTCCTACATCGCGTAGAAATATGTCAGGCCTCCATTAAGCAGTGGAAGACAGACGGCTGCGCTGCGGTTACCCACCTAGCTTTGCTAGGAGTCAAAATATAGGAAACGGCACTCTGGATATGAATGTAATGCGGCAGAATTTCGAAGGATGTTCTGCCGCTGTTTTTGCTGTAAGGGAAAGAGAGAGGAATCTATAAAGCAAGGCTATCAAATGTGGGCGAAGCAATATGGTCCGCATCCCGCCCTCAGATTGAAATATCATAGGAAAAGCATTGATATAACAGGTCTTTGGAGGGAGGAAAATTCGGCGGAACATCAATGGAAAAGAATCGTGAAAAAACCATGAAAAAAATGTCAAAAAAGGTGTTGACAAAATAAAAAACGAGTGGTAATATGTAACTCGCTGCTGAGGAAAACAACCACAGCGGTGAGAAAAAAAGAAAAAGAAATACAAAAAAGTTGAAAAAAGTTGTTGACAAATCGAAAGGCCTATGATATTATATCAAAGCTGCTTCGATGAGAGAACAGCAAAAATCAACAAAGAACCTTGATAACTGAACAGTGAAACAACCTTGAAAAGATTCTAAAAGAGTTAATTCATGACAATAGAAAATAGGATATTTTCTATTGCATTCAAGGAACTGACCTTTAAAAACAGTAAAGGAAAGATAGCCAAGACGTTATCTGACCGGATTAAACGAAGCTTCGTTTTGCGAAAGCTGCAGACTCGGAATCAAAGATTCCTCGTTGACCGCAGCTTTGCAAGTGCATAAAACGAAATACGCATATGGAAGTAAGCTTCCAATGCATATTCGCGTTTTCTGCCCGCAAAACTCAGCGCACATTTTATCAGAGAGTTTGATCCTGGCTCAGGATGAACGCTGGCGGCGTGCTTAACACATGCAAGTCGAACGAAGCACTTTAGATGAGATCTTCGGATGGATTCTGGAATGACTGAGTGGCGGACGGGTGAGTAACGCGTGGGCAACCTGCCT
>JAUNGD010000138.1 GCA_030524705.1 Lachnospiraceae bacterium
AGCTTTTCCAGCTCCCTGTCCGCCTGTGCATGATCCTGCACCACAATTCCATAAAAACCAAGCTTTCCCGCGGCTTCCACGTTGGCGGCAGAGTCATCGAGAAATACGGATTCTTCGGGCCGGATCGCCGGATATTTTTTCAGCAAGGACTGGTAAATAGCGGCGTCCGGCTTGATCTGTTTTACGTCGCAGGAAAAAATGCCGCCGTCAAGATACGGCAGAAAATCCAGCGCATCCTTCGTCTGCTCTATCATCCATTCCGAATAGTTTGACAGAAAATAGACGTGGTATCCGCGCTTTTTCAGAGACGTGATCCAGGGAATCGCGTATTCCTGGCGATAAATACATCCGCCGGAATTTAGGAAGACCCTGCGCACATCCTCCCGGTACTGCGGCGCAAGGCTTATAAAGCCCTCCAGAAGCTCTTCCATTGTCCAGATGCCCCGGTCCAGCTCCTTCCACACGGGGCCGTCCATGAGAGCCTGGGTGATCGCGGCTTCTTTTTCGGGAGCAAAGCCGTATTGTTTGATGTATCCGGGCCAGTCAAAGCCCACCAGAACGCCGCCGATATCGAAAATAATATTACGGATCATGATTGTTCCTCCTCGTTTTTGTCCTCAGAATTGTCCCGGTTGTCCAGTACCCGGGCCACCAGCATAAAGCCGTAGATGAGGCAGGGAATGATCACCGTGCAGGCAATGGAGGCCATCAGCATGTTTGGGGCGTTGGGGCTGGCAGTGAGCCCGAGCACCAGCGTGATGACATACATGCCGATCAGAAGGATGGCTCCGATCAGCGCGAAAATACGTTTTAGCTTTTGCATAAAAATTCCTCGTTTCATGTCATAGAATGAAAAATGTCCTGTCTGGAACGGCTCAGAACGGACACGGTACTGACGGCAGTGAGACGGTGATGAAATATGCCGCCGCTGTCAATCACATTTTAACAGAGTTTGCCGAAAAAGGGAAGAAAATACTTTCAGCAATATAGCAGCGGGGCTCAAATTCTTTCGGCAATGCGGTGAGCACAGCTATGGACATTCATGCCGGGATGGATTATACTTGCGTGTATAGCAATGATTTGGAGGAATGTATGAGCGAAGCGATTGTGACCCTGAAAAAGGGAGAGGGAAGGGCGCTGAAATCCGGCGGCCTGTGGATATTTGACAATGAAATAGACAAGGTTCAGGGAGAATTCGAAAATGGAGATATTGTGGCTGTCCGGGATTTTGACGGATACGGGATGGGCAGCGGTTTTATCAATGAGAAATCCAAGATCCGTGTGCGTATGCTCACGAGGAATCCGCATCAGGAAATTGACGAAGAATTTCTGAGAATGCGGGTACAAAATGCCTGGGAATACCGGAAGCGAGTGACAGATACCGGAAGCTGCCGGCTGATCTTCGGAGAAGCGGATTTTCTGCCGGGCATTGTGGTGGACAAGTTTTCCGATGTGCTGGTGGTGCAGTCCCTGGCGCTGGGGATCGACCGCCTGAAGGAAACCATTGTCAGACTGATAAAAGAGGTGCTGGCTGCGGATGGGATCCTGATCCGCGGCGTATATGAGCGAAGCGACGCCAAGGTGCGGCGCCAGGAGGGAATGGAGCTGTACAAGGGCTTTCTCGGAGAACACTTTGATACGAATGTGGAGATCGAAGAAAACGGCGTCCGGTACATGGTGGATGTGCAGGAGGGGCAGAAGACGGGATTCTTCCTGGATCAGAAGTACAACCGAAGGGCGATACAGAAGCTTTGTGCCGGAGCGAAGGTGCTGGACTGCTTTACCCATACCGGCTCCTTTGCCCTGAACGCAGGTCTGGGCGGAGCTGCCAGCGTACTGGGTGTGGACGCTTCTGAGCTGGGAGTGGAGCAGGCCCGGCAAAATGCCAGACTGAACAAAATGGAGGACCGGGTGAAGTTCCTCTGCGCCGATGTGTTTGACCTTCTGCCGGAGCTGGAGGAAAAGGGCGAGAGGTTCGACGTGATTATTCTCGACCCTCCGGCCTTTACAAAATCCAGAAATTCTGTGAAAAATGCGGTGAAGGGATACCGGGAGATCAATCTGCGGGCCATGAAGCTGGTGAAGGACGGCGGTTTTCTGGCCACCTGCTCCTGCTCTCATTTTATGACGTATGAGCTGTTTACCCAGACGGTTCATCAGGCTGCCCGGAACGTTCATAAGCGGCTGAGGCAGGTGGAATACCGCACCCAGGCGCCGGATCATCCGATCCTGTGGGCGGCGGAGGAATCCTATTATCTGAAGTTTTATATTTTCCAGGTGTGCGATGAAAAATAGTGCAGGAGGCGCGGTATGAATTTGAACAAGGTGCATCACGTGGCGGTAATCGGCAGCGATTATGAAAGGTAAGTAAGGAGTGATGTTTTATGTGGTTTTTATTTGCACTGTTGTCTGCCGTATTTGCTGCGCTGACCTCTATTTTGGCCAAGGTAGGGATTGACGGTGTGAACTCCAATCTTGCTACGGCGATACGGACGGCGGTGGTTCTGGCAATGGCCTGGGGAATGGTGTTTCTGACGGGAGCGCAGGGTGGAATTGCCGGTATCAGTAAAAAAAGCTGGATCTTTCTGATCCTGTCCGGGCTGGCCACTGGGGCCTCCTGGCTGTGCTATTACCGGGCCTTGCAGATCGGGGATGCGTCGAAGGTAGTACCGGTGGACAAGCTGAGCGTGGCCATCACCCTGATTCTGGCCTTTGTTTTTCTGCACGAGAAATTTACGGTGAAATCCTTGCTGGGCATGGTGCTGATCACCGCGGGAACGCTGGTGATGGTACTGTAAAAATGAAGCCGCAGGA
>JAUNGD010000063.1 GCA_030524705.1 Lachnospiraceae bacterium
GCTTCTATTGTCTAATGTTTCTATTTCGAATCCTTGTATTTGCTGTCCTTATCCGTCACCTGCAGACACTGCTCTACCTTTTTTCTTGTCTCCTTCACCAGGCGGTGATTTTTCCCGGAGGCGTTCAGTCCTATCACCACATCGCCGTCCTGCACCACGGAGGGAAACTGAAAATCACACAAGGCCTGATTGCTGCTGCTATTCACCGGAATTCCTAATGCTCTGCATTTCTCTGCAATCGCCTGATTCAGACCGTCGTCGTCCGTCGCCGCCAGCACCATATCCTTCCCCTCCAGGTCTGTCATCTCAAACCTGCGCCGCTGCAGCTTGACTCTTCGAAGCTCTGCAAGCTCCCGTACCTCCGGCGTGACCTCCGGCGCTATCACCGTAATCTTTTTTGAAAAATCACATAATGTACGGATGCGCCGCGAAGCAATTGTTCCGGCCCCCACCACCAGTATTTCTTTTCCCGATAAATCAACAAAAAGCGGAAAAAACATTTCCGAATCCTACCTCTCAGTTACACTTCATTTTTGTGCATCCTTTTTATGCATCCTTTACTTCAGACGCTGCCCCATTCCGCAGACCACGCGAATCACTTCATCTGCCCTGGATGCAAGTCCAGTACAGATACGCCCTACGGCCTCCCGCCAGAGCCTGTCCTCCTTTTCCATCGGCACAACGCCGTATCCCAATTCATTCGAGATAATCACAATGTCAGGATTTTTCCTGCAGAGCATCTCAGCGAAGGCTTCTGCCTGCTGCTCCAGGCCGCTCAAATTATCGGTCTGCAGAAATATCCGTGAGAACTGCTCTGATTCCGAAACAATGTTATCTGTATTTACCATTCGTTTCACATATTCGTGGAAATTATAGATTCCGCTGCAGGACAGTATCGCCTCGGGAGGACATGTCCCTCCGTCCAGCCACCCTTCCGTCAGATGATACTCCTTTTTCGCATACGCCAGCTTTCCCTGGTATGCTCCGCCGATGATCAGCTTCATTTTTCAAAATCCTTTCTCTTCCAGGCCCGCTAAAACGTCTCCGGCCTAGTCTATCCTGACCAATGCCTTAGTCTGGCTTAACCGTCGGATCAATCTATCCTGACCAACACCTTAGTCCGGCTCGACCGTCGGCCTAATCCAGCTCAGCCCGCCGAATCAGTCTATCTCAAACGCCTGCTCCGCTTCATTCTCTGTATACACCCGGATTCCATTTTCTTTCAGAAGCGCCGCGGTTACGCCGTCGCCCTCTATCTTCCTTCCAGAAAAGGTTCCGTCGTAAATCATCCCACTTCCGCAGGATGGACTTCTGGCCTTCAAAACCGCACATTTGCAGCCAAAAAGCTGCGCCAGCTTAAGCGTCTCCTCTGCTCCCTTTTGAAACGGCTCCGTGACATCCGCGCCGTCCTTCGTATATACCCCGCCTTCTCTTCGTTCCGCCGGAAGCCGCGGGGTCATAAGCCCGCCCATCTGCTCCGGGCAGACCGGAATCAATCGGCAGCGTTTTCCCAGCTCCATGATGGCCGGAACCCCATTGTCACTTCCGTCATATCTGCAGGATACTCCCAGCAGGCACGCGCTGACAAGAACCGCCGGATTTTTTTCTTCCTTCATATATTTCACCTCATTTACAGCCTGCTCATTATCACATTCACGGCTACCAGGGTAAACGGCATTATCAGCTCGCTTACCGACAGATAGCACCCTGCCAGATCGCCGTTGATGCCGCCGAAATTTTTCATTGCCATGCGGTAATACCAGACAAAGGTCAGTGCCGCGCCGGCCAGCATCGCTGCGCCGTACACCGGATGGAGAAACAGCATTGCCGCCGCGCAGAGCAGAACATAACCAACGCACGTAACCTGTATAATCCTTGTCTGAGCGTTTCTCGCGAAGCCCGCCACTGTTCCCTTTGCGGACGCCTTTGGAAATGTCACCACGGAAAATCCGCTGAAGGAACGGGAAATCAGAAATGTAAACGCATATAGTTCAACCATTTCCCCCTGAACCATATCCACGACGCCGTACATCAGGAAAAAGTAAATCACACCGGCAAGAATTGCAAAGGCCCCGGCGTGAGAATCCTTCAATATCTCCAAACGTTTTTCCTTTGGCCGCCAGGAGCTCAGCGCATCCGCCGTATCAAGAAAACCGTCCAGATGGATGCCGCCGCTGACCGCCATCGGTATCAGCATCAGAACCACATTGCGAAGCGGCGCATGTAGGTCAAGATATCCCGCCAGATAATTCCAGCCGTAGCACAGCGCTCCAATCACAACACCGATCCACGGAAAAAAGCACATTACATATTTCATATTGTCCTCCGACCAGTCGCATTGAGCAGCCGGCAGCCTTGAATACATGGAAAATGCAATATTAAGACTGTTCCAACAACGTTTCATTTGTCACTCCTCTGCCCGTTTCCACGGGCATTTCATTATAATTCTTTATTCAGGCCAGGCCGTGTGTTCCATGCTCATGTACATGCTCCACCACATAGCCCTGTTCCGGCTGTCTGCTTTGTGCCGGTCCCGGCCTCTCGCTTCGTATCTGCCCTGACCATCCGTCTCGCTCCTGCTCCGCAAGACCTGCGTGCGCATGCTGCTCTCCCGGAAGCTGCCCCTTCAGCTTCATCGCTTCATGGGTGTGGGACTCCTCCTCGGCGCCGTGGATGTGCTGGTGCGTATGCTGATGCGTGTGCTCATGAGAATGCACTACGTCCCCATGACGGTGCAGATGCGTATGCACATGAGTATGCAGATGACTGTGCTGCAGCGCCACTGTATCCCGCACCATCAGCACCGTTCCCGCTATCATCAAAACGAGGGCTGCATAAAACTGCAGGCCCGGCCGTTCTCCCAGCAGCAAAAGGCTGAAGCCCGCGCCAAGAAACGGCGCCACCGAATAATATGCGCTGGTCTTGGCCGCCCCGAGATTTTTCTGCGCCTGTATGTAAAAATTAATGCTGAGTCCATAAGATACAAAGCCGAGGCAAAGCACCGCAAGCATCCAGACAAAGCCCGGAATACTTTCTCCCTGTACCAGGGCAATCACAAGACTTCCCAGGCCGGAAAAGCAGCCCTTGATCGTCACAATCTCCACGGAGCTTTTGCTGCTGAGCATTTTGGTACAGTTGTTTTCAAAGCCCCAGCAGATACATGCCCCCAGCACAAACAGCGAGCCCTGGTTGAACACAAAGCCGTCCATTCCCTCAAATCCCAGAATCACACTGGCCGCGGTCACCAGAATCAGCGCTGCCAGAAGCCTTCGGGAAATCACCTCTTTGAAAATCAAAAACGCGATCAGGGAGGTGGCTACAATTTCAAAATTATTGAGCAGGGATACATTTGCAGAATTCGTCCTGGCAATCCCGTTCATCAGAAGAATCGGCGCCGCGATATCCAGCACCACCATTGCCGCCGTATACGGAAGCTCCTTTTTCGTCAGTGGATTGGATATTACCTCTCTTCCCGCCATACGGCAAGCTCCCTGATACAGCAAAAGCCCAAGCCCTGCCCCAAGATAGAGGAACGCTGCCATCATGGAGGGCTCTACCCTTTCCAGAAGTAGCTTAGACAACGGAATATTCACTGCGTAAAGCGCAGCCGCCAGAATTGCACAGCCCGTTGCCATCTGTTTTCTGCTCATGTAAATTCCCTGCCTTCCGTAGATTTCTTTCTATTTGAGCCGAACTGGGATGCCGTACACGACCTCCGTCACCGCATCCGCCATCCCCGCCAGCCTCTGATTCACTGCGCCAAGATAGGAAAGGTAACGCATTGTCTCCGGGTCATACGTGATCCCGTCCGAAAAAATCTCATTTGTCACGATAAATAAATGCCGCGTCTGACGCCGCAATCGCCTGATGCCTTCGCAGACTGCTTCCACCGTTCTCTCCTGCGCCCCATCCGGTTCAAACACCTCGTTTGCAACGAGATTGGACATACATTCCAGAAGAACCATCGTATCCTTTGATGACGAAGAAAACGCTGCGCCTTCCGCCGTGGTCTGAGTTATTTTATCCTTCAGCGAAAGCTCTGCCAGACCTGTATAACACTCCACCGTCTCAAACTGCTTCTCTCGGCGCAGGGCGCGGTGACGCTCCACTCTCTGACGCCCCTCTTCCCCGTAGGGAATCATCGTCGCTATATAAATCCGTCTGCCCGGCCCCGCCGCAAGCACCTGGCTCTCCGCATACGCAGATTTGCCGCTGCCGCTGCCTCCGGTGATCAGATGCATCATGCTTCCTTCCTCCAAAGCTGTTATGATACGGCAAAAAACTCTTTTATTACGTCCAGAGCCTCCGACAGCTCTTCCCTTGTATGAGCCGCCGAAAGGAACATGGCCTCAAACTGCGCCGGAGCGAGATAAATTCCCCGGGACAGCATATGGTTGAAATATTTTGCATACATAGAGGTATCCGAGGTCTTTGCAGTCTCATAATTGCAGACCGGAACGTCCGTAAAGAAAATACATCCCAGAGAACCGCAGGACACCGCCTGGGCCTTGATCTCAGACTGCCCGACGATCCGCTTGATCTCTCCGTAGAACCAGTCTCCCTTTTCATTCAGCTCAGAATAAAGCTCCGGGCGCTCCTTCAGAATCGTAAGCTGTGCAAGCCCGGCTGCCATTGCCACAGGATTGCCGCTTAAGGTTCCCGCCTGATAGACCGGCCCCACCGGAGCTACCCGCTCCATGATCTCGCGCCTGCCGCCGTAGGCCCCCACCGGCATACCCGCCCCGATGATTTTTCCGTAGGTCACCAGGTCGGCATCCACGCCGAAGTATCCCTGAGCGCCTGAAAATCCCAGACGGAAGCCCGTAATCACCTCGTCAAAAATCAGCACTGCGCCGTATTTTGTGCAGAGGCTCCGAAGCGCCTCCAAAAATCCCGGCTGCGGCGGCACCACGCCCATATTTGCCCCCACCGGCTCCACAATAACGGCTGCAATCTCCTCCGGAAATGTCTCAAAAAGCTTTTCCACGCTGGATGCATCATTGTATACGGCAGAAAGCGTATCCTGGGTGCAGCCCTTCGGCACCCCGGCGCTGTCCGGGATCCCTGCCGTCATAACTCCTGAGCCTGCCTGTACCAGCAGCGCATCAGAGTGTCCGTGATAGCATCCCATAAACTTGACGATCTTGTCTCTTCCCGTATATCCCCGGGCCGCACGGATGGCGCTCATCACGGCCTCTGTACCGGAATTGACCATACGCACCATATCCACATTCGGAATAGAGCTGCAGATCAACTCCGCCATCTCGACCTCCCGGCCCGTGGCAGCGCCAAAGCTGAGGCCATCCTCACATGCTTTGATCACGGCCTCCCGGACAGCCGGATGATTGTGCCCCAGAATCATCGGCCCCCAGGAACCGACAAAGTCCAGATACGTATTGCCATCCTCATCCGTCATATGCGTTCCGTCCGCCGAACGTATCATTCTGGGCTTCCCGCCAATAGAACCAAAAGCCCTCACCGGGCTGTTCACTCCGCCCGGAATCACCTTACATGCCCGTTCAAATAATGCTTCTGATTTTGTCATTTTGTCTCCTCTCTAACCAATCTTCCCGTCCTGTATATACTGCGCGATCTCCTGTGCATAATAGGTCAGGTAAATATCACAGCCTGCCCGGAATGCAGATGCCGCTGTCTCGCAGATAATTTTTTCTTCATCTATGTATCCGAGCTTAGCCCCGGCCTTTATCATTGCGTACTCGCCGCTGACGCTGTAGGCCGCCACCGGAACCTGTACCGTTTCCTTGATTTTTGTAACCATGTCCAGATAGGACATCGCCGGCTTCACCATGATAATATCAGCGCCCTCCTGCACATCCAGCAGAGCCTCCTTGATTCCTTCCCGGCTGTTGTGGTAATCCATCTGATAGCTCTTGCGGTCTCCAAAGGAGGGCGCCGAGCCCGCCGCATCCCGGAACGGCCCATAAAATGCCGACGCATATTTTACCGCGTAGGACATGATCGGCGTATTGATGTGTCCGTTGGCATCCAGCATATCCCGGATCGCCGCGACTCTTCCATCCATCATATCGGAGGGCGCCACCATGTCTGCTCCTGCCTGCACATGGGAAAGAGCCGTTTTGGCCAGCAGCTTCAGCGTCTCGTCGTTATTCACATCATGGCCGCAGAGCACCCCGCAGTGTCCGTGAGAGGTATATTCGCACATACAGACATCCGTAATCAGGTACATTTCCGGAAATTCCCGCCGCGCTCTGGCAACTGCCTTCTGAACGATTCCATCCTGGGCGTACGCTCCGCTGCCCACTTCATCCTTATGGTCCGGGATGCCGAAAAACATAACGCTGGAAACCCCCGCATCCAGAAGCTCCTCCAGCTTTTTCTCCATCGTATCGACACTGTAACGGTACTGTCCCGGCATCGTCGGAATCTCTTCCACAATTCCCGTTCCTTCTTTTACAAAAATCGGATAGATCAGCGAAGAGGGATCTACGCGGGTCTCCCTCACCATCTTCCGCAGCATTTCACCATAACGAAGCCTTCTCGGCCTGATTCTCATATCCATGTTCTTTCCCTCCCGGATTCTTTTATGATAAATTTTTATCGTTCACTAACAGCCCTGTATACAGCGGCACCGCAAATCTCTTCGCAAACATATCACATTTGCACATGAAAATATAATACACGTTTTTGCCGCATTCCGACATTGTCTCAAAATTTCCCTGTCCCTTGGCGAGGATCACGTCTGCCGTATCAATTGCAGCTCTAGCCTGCTCCGATATCTCATCCAGACAGGTGCCTCCGACATTGCTGCCGTTTCCGATTACCCCGGCTATTTCCGTGAGCCCAACCTGAAGCGCATCCTCCATCGTGGCATCATTCACGACAGCTTCACCCCTGACAATAGCCGTGACGGAGACTGCCGGGTTCAATTTGCGGATTACCTGGATCAGCAGCTTGTCCAGAACGATTTCCCCGCAGTTATCCGTTATATACACAATCTTCTCCGCCCGCAGCAGGTCCGCTTTCAGCGCCTGATATCCCTCCTCGTCAATGGGATTATCCTTTGCCGAATTCAGAAGCTGTTTTAATTTTTCCTCGTCTACATGCTCCATTGCTCCGAAATCAATATAATTTCCTGTCATGGCGTACTGTATTCCCAACCGCAGGGCATCCGGAGAAGCTTCCAGTTCTCCGGCAATCTGTCCCTCCCGGGCCAGCATCACCTCATTAAAATGCTTTTTGATTTCAGAAAAGTCTCTTTCATAGCCGAACATTTCTTTCTGCAGAGCATAGATTGATCTCACAATAGACGGTGCACTCACAGACCTTTTTGCATTCGCAATTAACTTCAAAACACTCTGCATATAATCCGTCTTTTCCTGCTCTGTAATGTCCGATGGGTGCCTATCCAATTGTCCTCTGATCAGACATTTGATGCATTCCGGCTTCAATCTGGCCTGCTCCATTCCTGTTCTCCTTTATGTACCTCCGCCAACCGGTCAACCAGACTGTCGATGGAGGCCTTCTGTGACATCCAAGTCTGCATTCCCATTTTATCTGCGGCCTCCCTGGTCTGTCTGCCGATGCAGATTGCTTTTACCTTTGTATAATCTATCTCTCCCACGGCAGCGGCAAAGCCCCTCACAGTGGATGCGCTGGTAAACACGACGTAATCAATTGTTCCGTTTTCCAGCTCAGCGCGCTCATCAATCAGCCTTCCCGACTCATAAACCGTATCATAGGTGGGAATATCGTCCACGCTGCAGATTCCTTGCAGTGCATCCACCAGCTCCTGATTGCCGGCGGCAGCTCTCGGTATCAAAACCCGCTCTCCGGCCCTGCAGTTTTCTGCCAAAGCCTTGCCAAGATGCTCTCCGTCAAAGATCTCCGGGAGCAGATCAGCGTACAGGCCATGCTTTGCCAGCTCCTTCTTTGTACCGCCGCCGATGGCCGCGATTTTCACATGCCCCAATTTGCGGACATCCATTTTCTGACTGCTCAGCTCCTCAAAAAAGATCCGCACGCCGGTGGGACTTGTAAACACCAGCCAGTCATACCTCTCCAGCTCTGCAAGAGCCCGATGCAGTTTCTCATTATTTTCTATTTTTACCGTGCGGATGGAGGGCAGCTCCAGCACCTCCGCCCCCAAAGCTCTCAGCTTCCTTGCCGTTTCACTGATCAGCTCCTTAGGGCGGGTCAAAAGAACCCTTACGCCCCCCAGCGGCAGCTTGTCATACCAGGAAAAATCCTCTGCCAAAGCGCACACATCGCCTACCACGATGATGGCCGGCGTCTTTGCTCCCCGGCGTTTTACCTCTTCCTCCAGAGTCCCCACCGTCGCCACGATCCGTTCCTGAGATGCCGTGGTTCCGCGGATCAAAAGCGCCGCCGGCTTTTCTGCGTCCATTCCTGCCTCCAGCAGTCCCCGGCAGATGTCCCCCAGGGAAGAAACTCCCATCAAAAAGACCAGGGTGCCCTTTGTACGCACCAGCGCTTCAAAATCAATATCATAGGATTTTCCTGCTCTTTTATGTCCCGTAATAATATGCACGGAGGAACAGAAATCCCGGTGGGTTACCGGAATTCCCTGATAGGCGGGCACCGAGATTGCTGAGGTAATGCCCGGCACCACTTCATAGGGCACATGCTCCTTCACCAGCAGTTCGATTTCCTCGCCGCCGCGGCCGAAAAGAAACGGATCGCCGCCCTTCAGTCGCACCACGCGTTTTCCTTCCTTTGCCTTTTGCGCCAGCAGCTCATTGATCTTTTCCTGCACCATAATATGGTTGCTGGAACGCTTTCCGACATTAACTGCCTCCGCCGTATCCGGTATCATATTCAAAATAGCCTGCCCCACCAGCGCATCGTACACCACCACCTCTGCCTCTTCCAGCACCTGTTTTCCCTTTAACGTAAACAATCCCGGGTCGGAGGGGCCTGCTCCCACCAGCCAGACCTTGCCTGTATTCTTCTCTTCCATTATTCTATCTCCGAATCTGCGTTTTCCGCCGCTGTTTTCCTCTTGTAATACCTGCTTTCAATTTCTATCTCTGCAAAGCTTATCCTGCTTCTTTCCTGCTCTATTTTCTATTCACACAAAGCTTATTCTGCTTTTTTCCTGCCCGATTTTCTATTCCCGCAGAAACTGTTCCGCCAAATCTCTTCCAATCTGTTCTGCTTCCCGGATGCTGCCGTTTTTCCTGCCCGTATGCAGATTTCCCTTTTCTTCATCGAGATACAGGGCATTCAGGGACAGCGTTTCACCTTCTACCCGGGCAAAGGCCGCCACCGGTGTACTGCAGCTTCCTCCCAGCGCCCGCACAAAGGCCCGCTCCGCCAGAGCGCACACCTCTGCTTCCTTATCCGAATAGCCCTGAAGAAACTCAAAATCATCCTCCGCCCGGCCCTGCACGGCCAAAATCGCCTGCCCCGCCGCCGGAATCATCTCTTCCGTGGTAAAATACCGGCTGATACGGTGCTCCAGGCCGAGACGCTTCAATCCGGCTGCCGCCAGAATCGTTGCGCTGTACTGTCCCTCGTCCAGCTTGCGGAGCCTCGTCTGCACATTTCCCCGAATGGTCTGAAAGACCGCCTGGGGATACAGCTGCTGAAACTGTATCATCCGGCGCTTGCTGGAGCAGCCCACGGGCTTCGAAAAGTCAATCTCCGATGCGCCCTCCGGGAGCACTAATACATCCCTGGGATCTTCCCTCCTGGAAAATCCCACCAGCGGAAGCTCCCCGGGAAGCTCCATGGGCACATCCTTCAGGCTGTGTACCGACAGGTCAGAACGCTTTTCCAGCAGCGCGCAGTCCAGCTCCTTCACAAATAAGCCCTTGCCGCCGATCTTCTCCAATGCCTGGTTCAGAATTTTATCTCCGGTGGTCTTCATCGTCAGAATCTCAACCTCCAGTCCGGGATTCCGGCTCACAATGTAATCCCGCACCATCTCTGACTGTATCACGGCAAGCCTGCTTTCCCGGCTGCCGATCACGACTCTGTTTTTCATAGCCTTACACTACCTCTTCCGATCTCATTTTTATTCTGTCTTCGTCGCTTGCCTTCTTCTCCTTCGGCATTTTCAATCGTTCACAGCCTGATCGCTGTAAATCTTTTCCAGACAGCCCAATGTTTCCCGAAATGTCTTTCTTGTCACACCGTCTCTCAAGCCGAACAGCATTTTGTTCACAGTCCGCACGGCGGCGGCTTCAATATCGCTTCGAAGCTGCTCCCGCACCTCTTCCTCCACCGGCAAATCCCTGAGCTTTTTCTGCAGGCGGAGTTCCAGATCCACCGCTGCCCTTTCCTTGATATCCTGAATTTTCGGTATCACATCCACGCACTCATACCAGGTGTAAAATTCTTCCATCTGCTCCTCAAAGCACGCTTCTGCCTGCCGGATCGCTTCTTTCTGTGCATCGCTCCGCGCTTCATCCCGGAAGCAGTCGATGTCGAAAAGCCTTACTCCCTGGATTTCCCGAACCCCAGGATCAATATCCCGGGGAACCGCCAGGTCGATCAGTACCACCGGCTTCTTTACATTTCCTTCAACCAGTTCCTTCGTCAACGTATAATTGGGGCTGACCGTCGCGCTGACCACATAATCACATTCCCCGAACAGTTCCATTCTGCGGCCATAATCAATCCGGTGGCATTTTTCCGGGATCTCCACGATACCGCTGCGGTACTGCCGCACCGTCACCGTCACATCCGCTCCCTGCCTGCGTATCTGGTTGGCCGCCAGCTTACCCATAACGCCGTTTCCGATGACCATACATTTCTTTCCCTGGAAATCAAAGCCCTCCTGCTTCAGGGTCTGGATCGCAATATTCACCACCGACTGGTCAGAGGGCGACAGGGCAACCCCTGTCTTGACCTTTTTGGCGGCAGTGACCGCCTGACGGAACAGCGTCTCCAGCACATGATCCGTGGCAAAATGCTCCCGGGCAAAGGTCAGCGCATCCTTCACCTGAGTTACGATCTGATCCTCCCCCAGAATCCGGGATTCCAACCCGCCTGCCAGCCGGAACAGATGGTGCACGGCCTCCCGCTCGCTGCGGAATTTGAAATATTTTCTGTACTTTTCCGGACAGACCTCCCGTATCTCACAGAGCAGGGTATACAGGTCGGCATCAAAAGCTTCATTGGTACTGATCCACAGCTCCATGCGGTTGCAGGTCGAAAGCAGCACGCAGCCTTCGATCCCCTTCACCTGTTTCAGCTTCTCCAGCGCCTCCGCCGTATGCTTTTTTGTAAATGAAAAAATAGTTCGTATATCAATCTCAGCTACGCTGTGATCAATTCCTGTCATTTGTATCCCCATGGTAAACGGCTCCTTATTTTTCCAGTTCCCGGATCGACGCTTCGACATGATCCAGGAAAATATTTCTGACAGCCGGGTACTCTCCCAGCCCCTTCAGCACGCAGCGCACCTCAAAGCCCGCCCGTTCAAATCTGCTTTTCCAGGAATCCTCCTCTTCCCCCGACAAATCGTTTGTCGCATGATCCCCGGCCACAATCATAAACGGAGCAAGCACCACCTTGCGCGGTGCAACCTCCCTTACCTGGCGGATCAGAGAGTCGAAGGCCGGATACGCCTCCACCGTTCCCATAAAAATATTTTTATGGCCCATATCCTTAAACTCATAATCCAGCGCCGCATAAATGGAATTGGCGTAATGCTCCGTCCCATGTCCCATGAGCACCAGAGCTTCCCCCTCCGCCGGGGAAAGCATATCTGCCACGGCCTGCACCACGCGGTCATTGTCCTCCTGGGAGGTCAGCAGCGGAGCTCCTATCACAATATTCTCAAACCGGCTCTTATATGCCAGTACATCCTCCGCCATCAGATCATTTTCTATGCCGTTGAGCACATGGGTGGGCTGAACGATCACCTCGTCAATCCCGTCTGCCTCCATTTGCTCCATGGCTCCCCGGACATCCAATATATGTATCCCGTCTCTTTTCAGAATTTTTCTGCGGATCATCCCGCTTGTCCAGGCGCGGTAAACCGCATAATCCGCGTACCTTTCCTGAATGTCCTGCTCAATGCGGTCTATCGTTTTTTTCCGCGTTTCTTCATAGCTCGTGCCAAAGCTGACCACCAGAATGGCTCTTTTTTTCTCTTCCATGTTCTTTTCCTCTCTTCGTATTACGCGAAGATGACAAGCCAGACGACCATAAAATAACCATAGCTTCAATCAAAATATGGCACCCCAAAGGGATGCCACTTTCGTACTGACTCGAACGTTTATTTCTTCATCCCAGAAATAAAACTCTCTTTCGCTTCAAATATCCTGACTCGGCTTCTTCCTCCCGAAACACCTTCCCGGCCTTTGCCAGTGGCATACGTCCGTTCGTCCGCCTCACAGTAGTGGTGACTGTTCCGGATTTGCACCGGATTCCTTGATGACACGGTAGTGTCACTGCGCTTTACTCTTGTTCAACTATACCCCAGACCTTACGGATTGTCAAGGATACCAGCACATTGCAGACCTACAACCAGTACATTGCAGACCATCCGGCCTGGAAAACAGGCCTTGATCGTCTGCAAAATACTTTTATGCTGTGTAAACACGGATCGTCGACTTGATTTCCCGGGTGCCGGATTTATCGGCGATGCACTGAACCGCCTTTTTGAAATCTCCTTCCCGTACCTTATCCGTAATCACGACAATCTCCGTGCTGTCTCCGGTCTTCTGCTTCTGGATGATCTGCTCCACGCTTACCCTGTGACGGGCAAATACATCCGCCACCTCGGCAAGGACGCCGATCCGGTCCTCCACCTCGACCCGCAGGAAGTATTTGCTGTGAACATCCTCCATCGGGATTACCGGCAAATGCTTATAGCAGGTACAGGAAATCCTGCTGCTGCAGCCATGCACGATATTTCTCGCCACATCAAAAACGTCCCCCATAACTGCGCTGGCCGTTGGAAGCTCGCCGGCGCCGCGTCCCAAAAACATGGCGTCATCCACCGCATCGCCCCGGACAAATACCGCATTGTAAGAATCATGGACGGAGGCAAGCGGATGAGACTGCGGAATCAGCATCGGCGCAACGTACGCCTCAATCGAGGAGCCGTCGCTGTGCGCCATACCGATCAGCTTGATACAACAGCCCATTTCCTTGGCATAGCGAATATCATTCGCTGATATTTTTGTGATTCCCTCCGTCGCCACCTGCTCGAAGGCCACTCTGGAATTAAAGGCGATGGAAGCCATGATCGCTACCTTACGTCCCGCATCGAAGCCTTCAATATCTGCGGTGGGATCTGCCTCGGCATACCCCAGCCTTGTGGCAATCGCCAGAGCTTCGTCAAACTCCATTCCCTCCTGGGACATTTTTGTGAGGATAAAGTTTGTCGTACCGTTGACGATTCCCATAACCTCTGTCAGATGATTGGCCGCCAGGGACTGCTTCAGCGGTGTGATAACTGGAATAGCCCCGGCGACAGCCGCCTCAAACATCAGATCACACTGCTTCTCCTTTGCCAGATCCATCAATGCGCCATGGTCAGATGCGATCAGATCCTTATTCGCAGTTACTACATGCTTTCCGGCCCGCAGCGCAGCCTCTATGTAGCTCCGGGCCGGTTCAATGCCGCCGATCAGCTCTATCACAATCTGTATCTCCGGGTTCCCTGCAATATCCTCAAAGCAGTCCGTGATCAGCTCCGGCTCGTCTACTTTGGAAGCTGCCTTTTCTTTATTGCGCACCAGTATTTTCCGAAGCTCCAGCTCTGCACCGGTCTTGTAAACCATTTCCGCCTTCTGAGCCTTCATTACCTTATACGTACCGAGTCCTACCGTCCCCAGCCCCAGCAGGGCAACGCCGATTTTTCTGTTTTCCATTTTATTAACCTCTTTTCATAAAATGCCTGTTTTCACTGTTCTGACACAGCAAACCATTTTCCTCCTGCCTGGTCGTCCCTTGCAAAAGCTTTCACGCCTGCTTCGCAGGCGCCGCCAAAAATATTACCGTATGATCTCATAAGAAAGGCACTCGTAGCGCAGCTTTGTCCCCTCCATAATCTCCGCGGGGAGCAGCGCCCTCGCCACCAGCTTTTCATCGCCGGTCTCAATATCCGTTCTCACCAGCACAGCATAATCTCCATCAATCCGTTTGACCGCGTATTCAAATGGTCCGAAATCCATTTTTCTTTCCTCTCTCTTCTTAATTTTCTTTTTGATTTCCTTCTTATTTTCTTCTTATATTTATTTCATTTTTCCTTTTATTACTTTTTCCAGCCTCAAAGGCTCACCGTGCCGGCGCATAACTGCCCAGGGCCACAGACTTTTTTATCATATGATATCCGGCCCGTAAAATCAAGACGATATCTCCGCAAATTTACCTAAAGCTCCATAAGCCGCCCCGAATGCTTTGCAGCCTTATAGAAATGCTTTCAGGTACTGCTCCACTGAACGGGTCATTTCCTTCGAAAAATCGGAATTATATTTTCTGCTGCAAAACGCCTGCAGCCATGCTTCATAGGTCTGCATCCCCGTTTTTTTGCCGAACATTTTCTGCAGCTCATCCTTTTCCATATGCCGGTACCCGTTTTCATGTACGATGTGCTCCATGCTGACACGTTCCGGCTTCGGACGCTCCTTTTGCTGCTGCGTCGGATATCCGAACACCAGCATAGCCGCCGGAAATACATAATTCGGAAGCCCCAGCAGCTCCCTGTGAATCTCGCAGTTTTCCATGATATCTCCTATATAGCAGGAGCCGATTCCCAGGCTCTGGGCCGCCGTCACCGCATTCTGCGCCGCGATCGCGGTATCCGTCACCGCCAGCATCAGATCTCCAACGCCCGGATCTCTTGGTGCACATCCGGCCGCCGCAAAAGCATCGTACCATTTCTGACAGTCCGCACAGAAGACAAGCACCATTTTTGCCTTCGCAATAAAGGGCTGATTGTCACAGGTCTTTGCCAGCTTCTCCTTCAGTTCCTGGTCTGTAATATCCAGAATCGTATACAGCTGCTGGTTGCCGGCGCTGGGCGCCTGCACTGCCGCCTCCAGGATCATCTTCTTTTCCTCCGGTGAAATTTCCCGCTCCGTGAATACCCGCACAGACTTTCGTTCATAAAGCTGACTGATTATCTCGTTCATATTAACCTCCTGTCCCGGACTTCCTCTGACCGTCCGCCTTATCCTTCGTTCTCTGGTTTGCCATATCAGGAATCATAGAAATTTTTCTGTCATTATCCTACCATCAATCCGGCCCGGAGACAAGCACCTCTTCGTCGTCGATCCGATACTCTTCACCAGCGATCCGATACGATGGTTTTTCTAAAACACGCGATTGCATTTCACATTTTCTTCCAATTTTCATCAGTTTTCTTTTAGATATTTAACACAGTTTTTTCACATCTCTGCTTTAATATGGCTTCATACAAAGCAGCTAGCTTTTTCATATATATTTCATTTTTACTACGCCGGGGCTGTACAGTTCCCGGCCCTCCTTTTGCCCTATAAAGTCCTTTTTTCTGCAATATTTTTTTCTAAGCTCTCATGCCTGTTTCGCAGGCGCCGCCAAAAATATAAGCTTCACAAGTCGTACAAACACCAAACGGCCTGTGAAGCTTATAAGCTTACCTCTGAACCAATTGCAAGTATAGTGCTTTCATCAATAGCTGCCTTTCCAGTTTGCGAAGATACCCTGGGCCTCTACTAAAAAATCATAGGAAATGGAAATCCCATCGGCGGTCACCGTCTTGTTTTCATCAAAAATCGGCCAGGGATTGCATCCGCCGGATTCAATCTCAACCTGATCCATTGAAAAGCGGTTGCCGCAGTTTTGACAGACCAGATCATTACCAGACTGAACATAGTAGCCCCTTTCGGAATCATAGCAGATCTGACAGGTATTAAAGGCGGTTCGGATATTCCCGGCACTGTCTCTGACCGCAACCACTTCCATATCTGTACCATCGACTTCTACAGGGTAAAAAGAGGCATCGGCGGTAATATCCGCCGTGGGGATCACCAGCGATTCGCCGGCGGTAATAGTAACGGCTCCGCTCTTCTTGCGGTCTGTATCGCCGTTCCCTTTCACCCAAAACACAACAATAGCACAGATGGCTGCTGCCGCAACCGTCAGAAACGGGAGAAAGTTCGTCTTTTTCTGTTGGATCTTTGTTGCCGGTTTATTACTTGATTTCTTTTTGGCCTTATTTGACATTTTTATTACCTCCAAATTTCCTTTGCTTCCTGATAGTCTAACTATATCCAGCTAATGTGTAGTTTTTATGTGAATCTGAAATTTTATTTTTCTAGATCATCAATCATCTGGATAGAATTCTTGGAGCCAAGACATTCAGCCGTTTGTTCCCTGTGATCCTGACAGACAACGGGAGTGAATTTTCAAATCCAAAAGAAATGGAACAGCGTGATGCAGTTCCCTGTAACAGGACCAACATATTTTACTGCGATCCGAGCGCGCCATATCAAAAGGGCGCCTGTGAAGTCAATCATGAATTGATACGCCGCATTCTGCCCAAAGGAAGCAGCTTTGATGACCTTACTCAAGAAGATATCTTTCTGATGATGGATCATATCAATTCTTATAAAAGAAAAAAGCTGAACAACCGTAGCCCATACGAAACGTTCAGCTTTTACTATGGAGAAGATGTGCTAAAGAAGCTGGGATGCTCACCGGTTGCAGCCGAAAACATCATCCTAAAGCCCAAACTTCTCAAAAAGTAACAGATAAACTTGCGAAAGTGCCGCCAGAATAACCCCAGCATATTCAGCCAAAACAGGGATGGATTCTCCGAATACAAAAATTTCGAGAGGGAATCGATCTCTGGTTGTTGTACGCAAATTTATTGCTGAACGTATTATACCATATCAATGTAGGAATGAAAATCCGGGAATTTTACTTACAAAACGGGATTTTCATTTACAAAACAGGATTCTCATTTACAAAACGGGATTCTTGTATTACAAACGGGACTCTCGAGTAACAATTCACTAAAATCGTGTTTCATTTTAGAGAAAATTAATGATAAACATTAAAAAATAGTTGACAATCATATATATTGAGGCCTATACTGTACCCAACTAAAAACTAAAAACGAAAGGTGGTTATGGTATGAATTCTTCCAAGAATGTTTTAAAGGCGCGCTGCGATGGCACGGGACTCTTTGTGAAGCTGGTTTTTTGGGGATACGCGGTTTATCTGGCAGTCATGCTCGGTATCGGTCTTTGGATGCTGGGGCAGGCCGGAAGCACTTTTCAGATCAATCTTCTGAACACAGGAAACGGGCTTGCCGGCTATGGATTCTTTAAGGGCAGTCTGGAGGTGGATTTTGCGAGAAATGTACTCAATGAACGGGCCGCCAGCAGCCCCAAGCTGGTGTATCTGATCGGCTATCTGGGAGGATGTGTGGAGAAAGCGCTGATATTGGCTGTCTTGTGGAACATTGTTCATATCTTTCCTCGTCTTAACAAAGAAGAAAGCCCGTTCCAAACTAAAAACTGCCGCTCTGTTTTCCGCATCGGTGTTCTGGTGACGGTCATTGGTTTTGTCCGAACAGGGCTCATCCCCACAATCCTGGGAATTTTGCGGTATGCAGATGTTTGGAGCGGAAATTACGCGTTCTGGTGGTACTGCCTGATCATAGGCGCAATTATCATTTGCTTTTCCTATATTTTCGAATATGGAATGGCTCTTCAGACGGAATCAGACGAAACTCTGTAGAGGAGGAAGACGATGGCAATTATACTACGATTGGACCGTGTCATGGCGGACCGCAAAATATCGCTCAAGGAGCTGTCTGAAAAAGTGGGGGTAGCTAATGTAAACCTCTCCAAAATAAAGACAGGCAAAATCAGTGCGATCCGTTTTTCCACTCTCAATGCAATCTGCGATGTTTTGGATTGCCAGCCGGGAGATATACTGGAATTTCAGAGGGATGAGAATGAGTGATAATAGTAATATGACAAAGACCGTTTCAAAGCTTGCGCAAGATTAAAAACCTGACATAGAAACACCGCAAAGCATTTTTCACTTAGCATACTGCCAAAAAATATGTTTTGCGGTGTTTGGATACATTTTATTATTTATAATTTACGATCTTTCCGAACTCTTCCTTAAGGGAAGCGCCGCCTACCAGACCGCCGTCGATATCTGCCTGTGCAAACAGATCCGGTGCTGTCTTAGCATTTACAGATCCACCGTACTGGATGCGGATTTCTGCTGCTGTAGCGTCATCATAAATCTCAGCGATGCACTTACGGATCTCAGCGCAAACCTCCTGAGCCTGCTCTGTGGTAGCTGTCTTTCCTGTTCCGATAGCCCAGATCGGCTCGTAAGCGATCACTGCTGTCTTTGCCTGATCTGCTGTCACGTTCAGGAATCCAACCTTAACCTGCTGGCGAATCCAATCCATTGTGATACCCTGCTCTCTCTGCTCAAGAGACTCACCGCAGCACATGATCGGAGTGATACCGTGCTCAAATGCCTTCAGCATCTTCTTGTTTACGGTCTCGCTGGTCTCTGCGAAATATTCTCTTCTCTCAGAATGTCCGAGAACAACGTATTTAACTCCTACGTCTGTAAGCATAGCCGGGGAAATTTCTCCTGTGTATGCACCCTTCTCCTCAAAGTACATATTCTCAGCACCAACCTGAATGTTGGAACCCTTAGCTGCTTCCATTACCGGAATAATGTCGATAGCCGGAACACAGAATACTACGTCTACTTCCTCGTTTGCTACCAGCGGCTTCAGAGTCTCAACCAGCTTTACTGCCTCGCTGGGAGTCATGTTCATTTTCCAGTTACCAGCTACAATTTTTCTTCTTGCCATTGTTCTATTCTCCTTACAATATACTTATATTAGTTCGCACTAAACTCCATTGTCGCCGTGCTCCCTCGATTCCGCTCCGCTTCATCTCGGTTCGGGCTTCGCCCTATGAAAAGAGCTGCAAATGCATTTGCTCCTGTGCAAGCACATCGCAAATACCTTTCCATCTCTTTTCGCACGGCTCATTGCCAACGTATTACTTGTCGTCTGCCGCTACTACACCCGGAAGGTCTTTTCCCTCAAGGAACTCCAGGGAAGCGCCGCCGCCTGTAGAAATGTGGGACATCTTGTCGCCGAATCCAAGCTGGTTTACTGCTGCTGCAGAATCACCGCCGCCGATGATCGTGGTAGCGTCTGTCTCAGCCAGGGATTTTGCAACTGCGATAGTTCCTTTGGCAAGGATCGGATTCTCGAATACGCCCATCGGTCCGTTCCACACAACTGTCTTGGCAGACTTAACAGCCTCAGCATACAGCTCTGCTGTCTCGGTTCCAATATCAAGACCCATCTTGTCAGCCGGGATTGCATCTGCTTTTACTACAGATACTTCGATCTCAGCGTCGATCGGTGACGGGAACTCTGCTGCGATAGTCGTGTCAACCGGAAGAAGCAGCTTCTTACCAAGCTTCTCAGCCTTGTCCATCATTTCCTTGCAGTAGTCGATCTTTGTATCGTCTACCAGAGAGGTTCCTACCTCGTATCCCTTTGCCTTCAGGAATGTATAAGCCATACCTCCGCCGATAATCAGTGTATCACACTTCTCAAGCAGGTTGGAGATAACGTTCAGCTTATCAGCTACCTTTGCACCGCCGAGGATTGCTACGAACGGACGCACCGGATTGTTTACTGCATTGCCAAGGAAATCAATTTCCTTCTGCATCAGGTATCCTACTGCACAGGTGTCCACATACTCTGTAACACCTACGTTGGAGCAGTGTGCTCTGTGAGCTGTACCGAATGCATCGTTTACGAATACTTCGCACAGGGAAGCCAGCTCTTTGCTGAATGCTTCGCCGTTCTTTGTCTCTTCAACTCTGTAACGTGTGTTCTGAAGAAGGATCACTTCTCCGTCCTTCATAGCTTCCACTGCAGCCTTTGCATTTTCACCTACTACGTTGTCGTCAGCAGCGAATTTTACTTCCTGTCCAAGCAGCTCGGAAAGACGAGCAGCTACCGGCGCCAGAGACAGCTCCGGCTTCGGCTCTCCCTTCGGCTTGCCAAGGTGTGAGCAAAGGATCACTCTTCCGCCGTCAGCGATCAGCTTCTTGATGGTCGGAAGCGCTGCTACCAGACGGTTCTCATCTGTGATCTTGCCTTCTTTGAGCGGTACGTTAAAGTCGCAGCGAACCAGGACTTTTTTGCCTTTTACGTTGATATCATCAACTGATTTTTTGTTAAGCATTGAAATTCCTCCTGTTAAAATAAATGTTGGACCGCCGGATACCCCCAAAGCCTGTGTCTGGTTACGGCAGCTCCTTCTTCGTAAAAAGAGGTCCGGTCCAATCAGACCGGACCTCTCTGGGTCTAAATTACTAGTGCGTCATACAGCTCGATTCCGCATGACTAGCTATTATGCAAGCTCTGCGAAGTACTTGATTGTACGAACCATCTGGCTTACATAAGAATTCTCGTTGTCATACCATGAAACAACCTGTACCTGAGATGTACCGTTGCCAAGGTTAACTACCATTGTCTGAGTAGCATCGAACAGAGAACCAAATCTCATACCAACGATATCGCTGGATACGATTTCGTCTGTGTTGTATCCGAAGGACTCTGTAGCTGCAGCCTTCATAGCTTCGTTGATACCATCAACTGTAGCCTCACCCTTAACAACTGCGTTCAGGATAGTTGTAGAACCTGTCGGGGTCGGAACACGCTGTGCAGCACCGATCAGCTTGCCGTTCAGTTCCGGGATAACCAGGCCGATTGCCTTAGCAGCACCTGTAGAGTTCGGAACGATATTGACAGCACCTGCACGTGATCTTCTCAGGTCGCCCTTTCTCTGCGGTCCGTCGAGGATCATCTGATCGCCTGTGTATGCATGGATTGTGCACATGATACCAGACTCAATCGGCAGATAGTCATTCAGAGCCTTTGCCATCGGAGCCAGGCAGTTTGTTGTACAGGAAGCTGCGGAAATAACTGTATCTTCTTTTGTCAGTGTCTCGTGATTTACATTGTATACGATTGTCGGAAGGTCATTTCCTGCCGGAGCAGAGATAACAACTTTCTTTGCGCCTGCTTCGATATGAGCAGATGCTTTAGCCTTGGAGGTATAGAAACCTGTACACTCAAGAACTACGTCTACACCGATCTCTCCCCACGGAAGCTCAGCTGCGTTAGCCTTTGCGTAGATTTTGATTTCTTTTCCGTCAACAGTGATGGAATCCTCACCAGCGGTTACAGTGTCAGCCAGAGCATATTTACCCTGAGATGAATCATACTTTAACAGATGAGCCAGCATCTTCGGGCTTGTCAGATCGTTGATAGCAACAACTTCGTATCCCTCAGCACCAAACATCTGTCTGAATGCAAGACGACCAATACGTCCAAAACCATTGATTGCAACTTTTACTGCCATGATTACAATTCCTCCTAAATGTAATTTTAATTAGT
>JAUNGD010000064.1 GCA_030524705.1 Lachnospiraceae bacterium
CGTATGTATGGGGAGGCACAAGCCTGACGAACGGAGCGGATTGTTCCGGATTTACGCAGTCTGTATTTGCAAACTTCGGTATCAGCATTCCGCGTACGGCAGCGGCACAGTCCGGCAGCGGTACGCCGGTCAGCCTGAGTGATATTCAGGCCGGAGACCTTCTCTTCTACGAAGGCAGCGGCGGTATCGGACATGTAACGATTTATATGGGTAATGGTCAGGTAGTGCACGCAAGCAACTCCAATACAGGTATCATTATTTCAGACTATGGTTATAGAACACCGGTTTCCGCAAGAAGATATTGGTAAATAAAATAAATGATTATATACGGGAGTCCACTGGCAACAGTGGGCTCCCTTCCTTTTCCGGCACGATTTACTTGCAGTATAAATCCGAAGGTGATATACTTGGTTTTATTATAGGGCTTTTCGGATTTGCGGGAGGTCTGAAGAGATGTATATTGCATAAATGAGTTTCAGGAGACGGAAGTTATGACGAAAAATGACTGGTATGATGCCGGCGACGAGATCATAAGACTGGTGCAGGATGCGGTGGACAGCAAGGACTTTTCGCAGCTCAGCAGTACAATTACGAATGTTGTGAATGATACGGTGAATGGGCTGCAGTCAGCATGGAAGGAAAGAGATGCATACCAGTATACGAACCGTGAAGCGGCGGAACGGATTCGCCGGAATGTACAGAGGAGACGCCAGCAGGCCAGAGAAATGGCAGGGGATCAGGATGGTGCGAAGGACCAGGCCCCGGGAAGCAGGGCGCCTTCGAAGGATCGGACGAATGCTCCGGTGAAGGTGAAGCTGAAGGTTCCGGGGGAGCTTTCGGGAAGGATTATGAAATGGGTCGGCTACAGCATGAGCGCCATGTTCGGGCTGTCACTGTCAATCCTTTTACTGGTGGCCTTTGCCACGGATTTTCCAATGGTGATTCCGACAGGAATCTTGGCGATCTTTTTCGGAACGAGCTTGTGTATCGGTATAAAGGGCAGCGGTAGAGTAAAGCTGGCTGACAGGTTTCGGAGATATAAAACGGTGCTGGGAAGCCGGACCTACTGTCTGGTGGAGGAGCTGTCCTCCGCTATCGGAAAGAATTACAAATTTGTTCAGAAGGATCTGAAAAAAATGATCGAGCGGGGGTTCTTCAAGGAGGGCTACCTGGCGCGTCAGGAAACGCTGCTGATCACAGATAACAGTACGTATCAGCAGTATCTCGGAACGCAGACGGAATATGAGCGCAGGGCGATGGCTGAGGAGCAGCATAAGAAAAACGACAGCAGGAAGACGGACAAAGATGAGCAGGAAGACAAAGGCGTAAACGCAAAGAGCCAGGCAGATCTGACTCCGGAGTGCCGGGAAATCATCGAAGAAGGAAGAAGATATATCCGGCATATCCACGAATGCAATGAAAAGATACCTGGAGAGGAGATGTCTGCCAAGCTTGACCGTCTGGAGCTTGTGATCACCAGGATCTTCCGGGAAGCGGAGAAGAATCCCGACGCGGCGGATGACCTGAAGAAGATGATGAGCTATTATCTTCCGACGACAAAGAAGCTGCTGGACGCATATTGTGAGATGATCGACCAGCCCATTGCGGGACAGAACATAGAGACCACGAAGAAAGAAATTGAAGATGCGCTGGATACGATCAATACGGCGTTTGAAAATCTTCTGGACAGCTTTTTTGAGGAAAAGGCATGGGATATTTCGTCTGATATATCGGTGCTCCACACAATGCTGGCCCAGGAGGGACTGACGGGAACAGATTTTGCACAGAAACAGGGAGGAAAATAAAATGAGTGACGAGTTCAAGGGCTTTGAAGAGGCGCCGACGCCAGTCCTGACTTTTGGAGAGCCGGTTTTGGAGAAGGAGGCTTTGCAGGAACAAAAGCCGGAGGAAAAAGCAGAACCCCAGCTTACGGAAGAAATACTGACGGATGAAGAGCGGAAAATGGTAGAGGATTTCAGCCGGCAGATCAATCTGCATGATTCAAACGGAATTTTGCAGTATGGCGTTGGAACCCAGAAAAAGATGGCTGATTTTTCGGAAAATGCATTGAAAAATGTCAAGACGAAGGATCTTGGCGAGGTAGGAGATATGATTTCTTCTCTGGTGACGGAGCTGAAAAGCTTTGATGTGGAGGAGGAAGAAAAGGGCTTTCTGGGATTATTCAAAAAATCCGGGAATAAGCTTACGGCAATGAAAGCAAAATATGAAAAGGCAGAGGTAAATGTGGAAAAGATCTGCGAAGTTCTGGAGGAGCATCAGGTACAGCTCATGAAGGACGTGGCAGTGCTGGACAAGATGTACGGCCTGAATCTGTCCTATTTCAAAGAGCTTTCCATGTATATTCTGGCCGGGAAAAAACGGCTTGAGGAGGTTCGCGCAACAGAGCTGGCCGAGTTGATTGACAAGGCGAATAAAAGCAATCTGCCGGAGGATGCGCAGGCGGCAAAGGATCTGGAATCCCTGTGCGAGCGTTTTGAAAAGAAGCTTCACGATCTGGAGCTTACCAGAATGATCGCAATTCAGACTGCGCCGCAGATCCGTCTTGTGCAGTCCAGCGATTCTTTGATGATAGAAAAGATTCAGTCCACAGTGGTCAATACCATCCCGCTCTGGAAGAGCCAGATGGTCATTGCCCTTGGCGTTGAACACGCAAATCAGGCGGCTAAGGCGCAAAAGGAAGTAACGGATATGACGAATGAGCTGCTGCGTAAAAACGCACAGTCTCTCAAAATGGCGACAGTAGAGAGTGCAAAGGCATCTGAACGGGGAATTGTGGATCTCGAAACGTTGAAGGCCACGAATGCTTCGCTGATCTCCACCTTTGACGAGGTTATTAAGATTCAGGAGGATGGACGCCAGAAGCGCCGCGCGGCGGAGGAAGAGCTGAATAAAATGGAGCTTGAGCTGAAAAATAAGCTTCTGGAGATCCACCGGTGATTATGAGAGATCAGGTACATGAGGATGAGAGCCTTCAGAGTGTAAATTTTTATTAACTAAAAGGAAGCGGAAAGGAGTAAATATGGGAGTTTTTCTTGCTATTTTAATTTTGTTTGTTGTTATTGTTGCAGTTATTGTTGCAGTGAGCACGGTCAGCTCAGTATCGGGTGTAATTGCAGAAGAAGAGGATGAGGAGTAAGGACGGAATCGGGCTATGGAGATGTATACAGTTTCACAGTGGGTCATGTTTTTTTATATCTACTGTTTTTTTGGATGGGTCTGGGAAAGCTGCTATGTGTCAGTGAAATCCAAAAAGCTTGTTAACAGAGGCTTTTTGAAGGGGCCTTTTCTGCCGATTTACGGCAGCGGCGCGCTCTGCGTCCTGATCGTGACGATTCCGGTCCGGGGAAATATCCCTTTGATGTTTGTGACAGGTATGGTGGCGGCGACCCTGCTGGAATATGTGACCGGGGCTGTGATGGAGCGGCTGTTCCGGGTAAGGTACTGGGATTACACCGGAAAATTTTTAAACATAAATGGATATATCTGTCTTGGGTCGACGATCTGCTGGGGTGTAATGACGATCCTGATTGTGGATGTGGTGCATCAGTATATCGAACAGCTTGTTTTTGCTGTGGATGAGACTTATATTACAATCCTTGTCCTGATCATCACGCCGGTGATCACGGCAGATTTTGTTACCTCCTTCCATGCAGCGATTCATCTGCGGGATGTGCTGATACAGAATGAGCGCATAAAAGAAGAATTGCAGAAGCTTTCCGAGAAGAAGAGCGAGCTGGAGCAGCGGCTGAAGGATTCCAGCGAGAAGGCTGTGGAGCAGGCAAAGGAACAGGCAGTGCTTGCCATGGAGCAGGCGATACAGGTCAAGGATCAGGCGAAGGAGCAGGCTGCATTGGCCAGGGAGCAGGCTGCGCAGGAAATGCAGGAGCTGCTGCTTAAAATGGGTGAGCTTAAGGGTAAGCTTTCCATTCCCTATGGTAAATCTATCCGCGGTCTGCTGAAACGAAATCCGGCAGCGGTATCCAGGACACATAAGGATAGCTTTGCGGAGCTGAAGCAGAACCTGATGGAAAGGATCGTGCGGAAATAATGATTACGGAAGAATTTATCAGCGGATTTTGTAAAGCGCAGAATCAGACAAGAATGGTTATTTGTGAATTGGAGGTCAGGGAGGACGGAAGCCGGGAGCTTCTTTCCTCTGACTGTGCCTATGGAAAATGTGAGCACAGCAAGGATTGCCTTTTGATGGGGAAAATAGAATGATTTCATTTGATGAATTTGAAAATATTACTCTGGAAATTGCCGATACGTTCCCGGAAGATTTTTTCCGGGAACTGAACGGAGGAGTCATGGTTCGAAAACGCAGGCGTTTGCATCCTGCGGCGGAGGACCATGACCTTTTTATTCTGGGTGAGTATCACAGGGACCGCTATCTGGGGAGGTTTGTCGTACTGTATTACGGTTCCTTCAAAAGCTGCTTCGGCTATTGCGGGGAGGAGGAGCTGAGGAAGCATATCCGAAGGGTTTTGCTGCATGAATTCCGGCATCATCTCGAGTCCCTGGCCGGGGAACACGATCTGGAAATCGAGGATGCTGTGGAGATTTCTCAGTATAAATATCATAAACAAATACAAAAGGACTTGACGGAACAGGCTTCTGGCGATAGAATAGATGAAGTGAGTTTTTGAGAGCGGACAAATGTACGCGGCACAAAGACGGTTTCAAGAGGAGGAGACATTATGAAGCCATACAAAGAGATGACCCGAGAAGAACTTCTGAAGGAACAGGCTGCTCTGGAGGCCAAATTTCAGGAAGTAAAAGCAAAAGGACTGAAGCTGGATATGTCCAGAGGAAAGCCCTCCAAGGCACAGCTGGAATTGTCAAACGGCATGATGGACGTGCTGAACAGCGATTCAGATATGGTATGTGAAGCCGGCGTAGACTGCCGGAATTACGGTATCATGGACGGTATCCCGGAAGCGAGAAGGCTGCTTGCCGATATGTCAGAGGTGCCGGAAAAGAATATTCTGATCTACGGAAACTCCAGCCTGAATGTAATGTTTGATACAGTGGCCCGCGCCATGTCAATGGGTGTCTGCGGACATACTCCCTGGGGCAAGCTGGATAAGGTGAAATTTCTCTGCCCGGTGCCGGGATATGACAGACATTTTGGAATTACGGAGTTTTTCGGCATTGAAATGATTAATGTTCCGCTTTTGGAAACCGGCCCGGATATGGATATCGTTGAAAAGCTTGTTTCGGAGGATGATTCCATCAAGGGTATTTGGTGTGTGCCGAAATATTCAAATCCGACCGGTATTTCTTATTCAGATGAAACCGTCAGAAGATTTGCACATCTGAAACCGGCGGCGCCTGATTTCCGTATTTTCTGGGACAACGCATATTCCATCCATCATCTCTATGAGGATGACCAGGATGTGATTCTGGAGCTGCTTACAGAGTGCCAGAAGGCAGGAAATGAGGATCTGGTTTATAAATTTATTTCGACTTCAAAGGTCAGCTTCCCGGGCTCCGGTATCGCTGCTATGGCGGCATCCGAGGCAAACCTAGCTGACGCAAGAAAGGCTATGTTCTATCAGACCATCGGCCATGACAAGCTGAATCAGCTTCGTCACGTTCGTTTCTTCAAAGATATGGACGGCGTACATGAGCATATGAGGAAGCACGCAAATATCCTTCGCCCGAAATTTGAGGCGGTGCTGGATGTATTTGAAAAAGAGCTTGGCGGCTTGGGGATCGGAAGCTGGGTAAAACCGAAGGGCGGTTATTTTATTTCCTTTGATTCCATGGAGGGCTGCGCGAAGAAAATCGTGGCTAAGGCCAAGGAAGCAGGCGTGACGCTGACAGGAGCCGGAGCTACCTTCCCGTACGGCAAAGACCCGAAGGACAGCAATATCCGTATTGCACCTTCCTTCCCAACGCCGGATGAGCTGGCTATGGCTGCGGACGTATTCGTGCTCAGCGTAAAGCTTGTCAGTGTGGAAAAGCTGTTGGAGCAGTAAAAGCATTATAGTGTAGTTCTTAAAATAAAAAGCAGACCTTGCGGGTGGCCTCTGGCATATCTGTCAGGGTTTGTTTTTTTGCTTGCTCTCATTTGTAGAATGGGGTATAATGTCCGAAAAGGGCAGAAATGGACCCAGTCAGGATTTATAGGGCTCTGTCCATTTGATGATGCGATACGGAAGAGAGAAAAAGAGGCAGGAGGAACAGATAAAAAAATGAAGCGATGCGTCATATGTGGGAACGTAGGGGATGACAATAGTACAACATGTGAGGTTTGCGGGAATCCCTATATGGATCTGGAAGAAAACGCTTCTGATGCAGCCGGAGCAGTCAGCTTTCATGAACAGCTGACGCCGGAGCAGGATACGAAGGAAGAGAGTGAAATGCCTGCACAGCCGCGGACACAGAAAGAAGTGTCTGTACCGGAAACGAAGGCTGTACAGCCGCAGACAGAAGAAGTGTCCAAGCCAGAAGCGAAGGCCGTACAGCCGCAGACAGAAGAAGTGTCCAAGTCAGAAGCGGAGGCCATACAGCCGCAGACAGAAGAAGTGCCTGTACCAGAAGCGGAGGCTGTACAGCCGCGGACACAGCATAAAGCGTTTGCATCAGAAGCAAAGACCATGCAGCCGCAGGAAGAGGAGCGTGTGGCAGATGCACAGAATCCGCAGATGAAAGAGAAAGAAAAGACAACGGCCGTGAGAACGGAAAAACAGCCGCAGATGGGGTCAGAGACACGCCCAGTTCGCAGGGTGAGAAGCAGTGGTCCGCAGATATACGGACAGAATGGTTCTGTCCCGGCGGGGGCGGAGTATAGCCAGCAGGGCATGATGCGCAGAAATGTCCAGGGAAGACCGGCAGGGGCGCAGCAGGGGATGCGTCCGATGCAGCAGCAGACGGGCATTCCGGCCCAGGGGCAGATGAACCGCCAGGCACAGCAAAGACCAGTAAATCCGGCCGGGAGACAGCCGGATCGTCCGATGAGCCCGGTTCAGGGACGTCCGATGAACCAGATGATGGGGCAACCGGGACGTCCAATGAATACGGCTCAGAATTTAGGGGCACGTCCGGCGATACAATCACCGGGGGCTCAGCCGAGGAAGATAATGGAGACAGCGAGAAAAATGCTCAAATCGCCTCTTTTTCTGCTGATAGCAATTTTAAATACAGTGTATTTGGCAGGTTCTATCGGAGCTGTGTTTATGAACCAGATGAACTATTCCCAGGCGGCGAGATTGATTAAGAGTGTAGCGCTTCCGGCGCAGGTATCAGGATATACCAACACAATTCTTTCACTTTTGTCAAAGCTGGATTCCGGCGCACTGGTTGCTAATCTTGTTCTGCGCATTCCGGACATACTGTTTTGTGTTGGCTTATGGCTGATTTTTGTTATGGCGTTGTCGGCAAAGGAAAATATGTCCGGTGTTGGCTTTGGTTTTGTAAAGGCAACCGTGATTATCAATATGGTTGTATATTGTCTTGTGATGCTGGCCTTACTGATTGTTTCTGTGGCCGTTGTGATTGCATCCTGGATATCAGGTAAGATGTCTGTGATCATTATATCGGCAGTGGTTCTGGTGGTTGTTATTGTGATGACTATGTTGGTTATTATGTTCCACTTCTGTTACCTGGCTACCTTGAAGACATGCCGTTTGAATGGAAATACGGGAGAAGAGTACGGAAGCGTATCTGGATACGTTGCAGTGGTTCATATCCTTCTGGCACTGTTTTCCGTTATCAATCTGCTTTCCGGTATCGTAAATTCCGAGATTGCCAATATCGTAAGCGCGGTGGGAGGCATCGGCTGGATGCTGCTGTTTGCTATATGGCTCTTTATGTACCGGGGCAGGATGGATGACCTTGAAGCATAAATAAATAACCATAAGAAAGCCGTGGATACTGGCGGCGGACAATTTTATTATGACAGGATGAACGGAGCTGCTGTGGATCTGGATGGATCTTCAGCAGTTCTTTTTGTGCGTTCGATTTTTTCCTTGACAGCAATGAGCTTATTTGTTAGTATTAACATGCAGTTTAGCGAAGTAGAGTGTTACCATGAAAAAGAGATGCGGACGGAAAATGCCGCAGAGAATGGAGGATCATTATGAAAAAAAGTGTATTGTGTGCAATGACGGCTGCAGCGTTGGTCGCATCTATGGTGGCTGGTACTGTCTGTATGGCAGAAGAGAGAACATCCTTTACCGTAGGCTTTGATGCAGAGTATCCGCCGTATGGATATATGGATGACAATGGTGAATATACCGGTTTTGACCTGGAGCTGGCCCAGGCCGTATGTGACATTGAGGGCTGGGAGCTGGTGAAGAAGCCGATCAACTGGGATTCCAAGGATATGGAGCTGAATTCCGGTTCTATTGACTGCATCTGGAACGGATTTACGATGAACGGCCGGGAGGATGATTATACATTCTCCGTTCCCTATGTGGATAACAGCCAGGTGATCGTTGTGGCAGAGGATTCCGGTATTGATGATCTGGAAGGACTTGCAGGAAAGATCGTCGGCGTACAGGCGGCTTCCGCAGCGGAAGAGCTTCTGAACAGCGAGGAAGAGGGCGGACAGAAGGAGCTGGCAGATACCTTTGCCGAGCTGAAGCCCTTCGCTGATTACAATACAGCATT
The DNA here is from genome assembly GCA_030524705.1 of Lachnospiraceae bacterium. Taxonomy (GTDB): domain Bacteria; phylum Bacillota; class Clostridia; order Lachnospirales; family Lachnospiraceae; genus Choladousia. The sequence continues at coordinate 8,638 of JAUNGD010000064.1, forward strand.
TACAGAGCTTCAGGCAGGTGCGCTTGATGCGCTGGCAATCGACGTCGGAGTTGCAAAGTATCAGCTGAACTCCAGAGGAGAGGGCTTCAAGATGCTGGATGAAAGCCTGAATACCGAGCAGTATGCGATCGGATTTAAAAAGGGAGATCAGGAGCTGTGCGACATCGTCAATGCAGATCTGCAGAAGCTGGCAAACGACGGTACGGTGGAAGAGCTTGCAGAGAAATATGAGATTGCCGATATGGTATCTTTGAAGGCAGAATAAAGAGCACAGAGCATAGAGAAAAGCATACCCCGCAGGAGCTTCCTGTGGGGCGTGCTTGTTTCTGGGAGGAGAATACATGAGTTTTAGTGTGATGCTGAGAGAACTTACTTCGGGTTTTGGACAGACCTGCCTGATTTTTGTGCTGACGCTCTTATTTTCACTGCCTCTGGGCATGGTGGTATATTTTGGAAGAGTGAGCCGTATCAGGCCCGTTAGCTGGCTGGTCAAAATCTATATTTCTATTATGCGGGGTACTCCGCTGATGCTGCAGCTTTTGATCTGGTATTTTGGACCTTTTTATCTGTGGAAAATGAATATCGGAGGATATAAATTTACGGCGATCATTCTGGGCTGCTCCCTGAACTACGCCGCTTATTTTGCAGAAATCTACCGTTCCGGTATTGAATCCATTCCAAAGGGACAGTACGAGGCCGCACAGCTTCTGGGCTACGGAAAAAGCCAGACCTTCGTAAAGATTATTCTTCCCCAGGTTATCAAAATCGTATTGCCCTCTGTGACAAATGAGGTTATTACTCTGGTAAAGGATACTTCTCTGGTATACTCGGTATCCTACATTGAGATGTTTGCCGTTGCGAAGCAGATTGCGGCAGCCCAGACTACGGTTCTTCCATTTGTGATCGCGGGAGCATTTTATTACGTCTTCAATTTTGTTGTGGCATGGCTGCTGGAGCAGATTGAGAAGAAACTGGACTACTATCACTAGGAGGGAACAGAATGAATCTTTTGGAAATGAACCATATACAGAAAAATTTTGACGGGCTTTGCGTGCTGAAGGATATTTCTGTTTCTGTGAAGGAAGGAGAAATTCTTTCGATCATCGGGCCTTCCGGCTCCGGTAAATCGACGCTTCTTCGCTGCGCGACCATGCTGGAAAAAATCGACGGCGGCGAGATCTGTTATCTGGGGGAACGGGCGGCTTTGGTGGAAAACGGAAAGGAAAGCTATGTAAAGGGCGATCAGCTGAAAAAGGTACGCAGCTATTTTGGACTGGTTTTCCAGAATTTCAACCTGTTTCCGCATTATTCAGTTATGAAAAATATCACGGATGCGCCGATTCATGTGCAGAAACGGGATAAGGAGGCGGTCTATGCGGAGGCCCGGGAGCTGCTGAAGAAGATGGGGCTGGAGGACAAAGAGAATGCATATCCGTGTCAGCTTTCCGGAGGGCAGTGCCAGCGGGTAGCGATAGCCCGGGCTCTGGCTCTGAATCCGAAGATCCTGTTTTTTGATGAGCCGACCTCGGCGCTGGATCCGGAGCTTACGGGGGAAGTGCTCAGGGTGATCAAATCTCTGGCGGATCTGAAGATCACAATGGTCATTGTTACTCATGAAATGGCCTTTGCCCGGGATATTTCCGACCGTATTATTTTTATGGATAAAGGAGTTGTTGCGCTGGAAGGGACGCCGGAGGAGGTGTTCGGATCCGATCATGCAAGGATGCGTGAATTCCTCGGGAAATTTCAGCAATAGACAAAAGGAAAAATCATTATTTGAGCAGTTAGGCGGCACATCATTTACGCATAGCAGGCAGCAGGGTAATAATGCTCTGCTGCCTATTTTTTTGGACAACATTCCATATTTTGCCCGTTTACAGCAAAATAATTATTGACATTGGGATAGTTACAAACTAATATAGAGTTAAATTTCGGGAAAGGCCAGGTATGTGGATGTTAATTGTTTCTGTAATGACAACGAACAACTAAATTTTATAAGAGGGTAAGCACTGAATGTAGTGTTCTATTTGTGTTGCCCTTTTCAGCATCATTGAATGCTGGTTGTTTCTGCCTTACAGAATACTGTATACACCGAAAATAATTGTCTTATTATGATAGATAAAAAAGTGGGGAAAGTGTGACTGTGGTGGTCATGCTTTTGTTCTTTCTGTGAACAAATAAGCTGTGTTTTTCAGGACTTTGCTGATTTCCTTTTATTGGGAGGTTCCGCTTTATTACATCATCTAAGATATACGAATCAGTGGTTTCAGTCTATGTATGATAGGCAGGAACCACATTTTTTATGCTTTTGTTCAGTGGACAAAATTTAAACCGGAGGTTTTGAAGACGATGATTATTGAGACAGAGAATTTAACAAAAAGGTATAAGCGCTATAAAAAGCAGGAGGGCCTGGCCGGAAGTATTAAGGGCCTGTTTCACAGAGAATATGAAGAAAAAATTGCGGTAGCTGATTTTGATATTTGTGTGAAGGAGGGTGAGTTTGTAGGTCTAATCGGGCCGAACGGAGCGGGTAAAACGACACTGGTGAAGATGCTGACCGGTATCATTGCGCCGACAAGCGGCAGGATACAGGTTATGGGATTTTATCCGAATAAGCTGGAGAACGCATTTAAGCAGCAGTATGCGGTAGTTATGGGACAAAAAAGCCAGTTGTTTTTTGAACTGACAGCGGAGGATACACTGAAGCTGTTTAAAGAAATATATCGTATCCCGGAAAATGAATATAAAAGAGACAAAGAGTTTTTTGTGGATCTGTTTCAGGTACAGGAGCTTATGAATGTACAGGTAAGAACCTTATCTCTGGGAGAAAGGATGAAGCTGGAACTGATGGCCTCATTGCTTCATAATCCGAAAATATTGTTTCTGGATGAGCCGACCATTGGACTGGACGCTGTGGCAAGTAAGCAGATCCGGACTTTCTTAAAAGATGTGAATGAATCAAGAGGAACAACGATTTTGCTTACTTCGCATTATATGGAGGATATTAAGGTGTTGTGTAAACGTTCCATAGTAGTGAATCACGGCAGAAAAATATATGACGGCGATACGGATCTGTTATTTGAGCGATATCAAAAAAGCAAGAGAATGACGATATACTTTGAGCACAGCGCAGAACCTGATGTACCGGAATATTGCAGAGTACTAGAAAAAACAGATGACAAACTGGTGCTTGAAACATCAAAACAGAATGTAGAAAAAGTTCTGGAATCTTATATCGGTCATTATCCAATTCGGGATATTGGAATTGAGGACGAAGACATAGGTTCTGTCGTAGAGCGTATCTATAAGGGGGTATAGGATATGAAGAAATATTTGGAAATTGCCAGGGCGTACATGAAAGCACAGCTGATCTGGAGGGCGGATACCTTTGTTGACGTGATTCTGGCGGTGGCGAAGATACTGTTTGCATGGATTTTATGGAGTATTCTGTTTGAAGAAAAAGAGCAGATAGCAGGGCTTGGCTTTCAGTCCATGATTTCTTACTACATGATAAGTTCTTATCTATTTCAGCTTGAAAAATCTGCTGAAATCAGTCAGCAGATGACCAGCATGCTGAGAAATGGTACTTTTTCAAAATACATGGTAATACCAGTACAGACACAGGGATATTTTGTGGCAATGGAAGCCGGGAAGATTGCATTTTCGGCAGGCATCGGTTTTTTGGCAACGGTTCTGTGGTCTTATTTGTTCCGGGTTCCATTTGTGCAGACATCTGATTTAAAGATACTGTTATGCGGAATTATTATGGTTGTTTTAGGACTGTTGTTTATGGCTCTGCTCAATTATTTTCTTGGGATTTTGACTTTGAAATTTGAGGAGATCAGTACCTTCCTCATGATAAAGGACAACTTTTCAGCATTTGTGACCGGGGCGGTGATTCCGCTTGCACTTTTACCGGAAGAATTGACAGCGGGTATGAGATTTTTGCCTTTCTATTATGTCACATATCTCCCAAGTATGCTGTTTATTGGGAAATGTGAGGATGAAGCGATCACGGGCTTATTCGTTTTAAGCGTGTGGTGCATTGTCTTTCTCGTTTTAAATCAGGCAGCTTATGAACATTATCGAATCAAATATGATGGAGCAGGCATATGAAAAATAATTTTAAATTTATAAAAGAACTAATCAAGTTAAGACTTTCCCACATCATGACATTCCGTTTGGGATTCTTCGGTCCGTTTTTTATTAACACCAGTTATTTTCTGGTTCAGCTTTTTGCTTTTGAAGCGATTTACGGACATGTAGATAATATCCGGGGATGGGGCCATGGGGAAATCCTTATTTTTATTGGAACTTTTTCCCTGATTGATTCCATAAACATGGTAATTTGCTTTTTCGGGGTGATATCCATACCTGAGAAAATACAAACAGGGGAATTGGATCTATATCTGACAAAACCAGTGAATCCACTGTTGCGGATTACCTTTGAAAAAGTAGATCCAGGCGCCGTACCGCTGCTGCTATTCAGTACATGTATCATTGGATATGGTGTGAAAGAAAGCGGAATGCATCTTTCATATGCGAATATCATGGGATATTTGGTTATGGTTCTTCTGATGACGATACTATTTTACGATATGGAGCTTTTGTTACGGTGTTTTGCCTTTTTTGTGTTCTCGGTAAACAATCTGATGAAAATAGAGGATACAGCCATGGATCTGTGCATGAAGATACCGGGGATTGCTTTTTATGGAATCTATAAGTTCATTTTTTATTGTATATTGCCATATGGGGTGATCGCAACGCTGCCAACGCAGGCGTTGACAGGGGCGTTGTCGGCAAAAGGATTGATTTTCGGGGCGGCAATCGTGTGCATATTTACTTGTATTGCACTATCTTTTTGGACATATGGAGTACACAGATATGAAAGTGCAAGCAGTTAATTGGTTTTTGGATTAATACGTTGGCGAGAGACAGGATTTTGCTGTTCAGAATGAAAGGTAAAGAACTTATAAAGTTTTACAGAAATAAAATTTGCAAACTCCGCGATTTTGGTGTACTATACAGTTTAGCGTCAATGGATGGGGCAAAATGCCCCGGGCACAGTGTATATTATAATAGAAGAAACAAGAATATCAGAAAGAGGGATTAGAATGACAAAAGTAGACATTATTTCAGGATTCCTGGGTGCAGGAAAGACAACCCTGATCAAGAAGCTGATTCAGGAAGTGTTTGCAGGTCAGAAGATCGTATTGATTGAAAATGAATTTGGAGAGATCGGTATTGACGGCGGCTTTCTGAAGGATGCGGGAATTAATATTACGGAGATGAATTCGGGATGCATCTGCTGTTCTCTTGTGGGAGATTTCGGCAAGGCGCTGAAGGAGGTTACCGAGAAATTCTCACCGGACCGTATTATTATCGAACCCTCGGGAGTCGGCAAGCTCTCTGATGTGAGAAAGGCAGTGGAGGATGCGGCAGACGAGGCAGGACTGGTACTGAATGCATTGACGACGGTGGCAGATGCTTCCAAGATTAAAATGTATATGAAGAACTTTGGAGAATTTTATAACAATCAGATCGAGAGCGCGGCGACCATCATTCTGAGCAGAACGCAGAAGCTGTCTGAGGAGAAGCAGATGAAGGCTGCGGAGATGATCCGGGAGAAAAATCCAGACGCAGTGATTGTGACGACTCCCTGGGACGAGCTGACCGGAGCCCAGATCCTTCATGCGATGGAGGGGACGGACGTGCTGGCTCAGATGCTGCTGAAAGAGGCGCAGGAGCATGAACACGAGCATCATCATGACCATGAGCATGACGAGCATTGCGGCTGCGGCCACGATCACGGGCATGAACATGAAGGTCACGAGCATCACCACGACCATGAGCATGACGAGCATTGCGGCTGCGGCCACGATCACGATCATGAACATGAAGGTCATGAGCATCACCACGACCACGATCATGACGAGCACTGTGGCCATGATCACGGGCATGAACATGAAGGTCACGAGCATCATCACGACCATGAGCATGATGAGCATTGTGGCTGCGGCCACGATCACGGGCATGAACATGAAGGTCATGAGCATCACCACGACCACGATCATGATGAGCACTGTGGCCATGATCATGAGCATGAACACGAAGGTCACGAGCATCATCACGACCATGAGCATCATCACGACCACGAGCATGACGAACACTGCGGCTGCGGCCATGATCATCATCATGATCACCACCATCATCATGCAGACGAGGTGTTTACTTCCTGGGGCAAAGAGACTCCGAGAAAGTATACGAAGGATGAGGTAGAGCAGATATTGCATGTGCTCAGCGAATCAGAGGAGTATGGTATCGTTCTCAGGGCTAAGGGTATGCTTCCCTGTGCAGACGGTACATGGATTCATTTTGATATGGTGCCGGGTGAGTATGAGATCAGAACGGGGGCGGCGGATTATACAGGCCGGCTGTGCGTGATCGGTTCCAAGCTGCAGGAGGCGGCCCTGGCAGAGCTGTTCCATCTGTAAGCACCCGATCCTGATATTTGATTCTGACAGAAAGTGTGAAAATGATGAAGCAAATACCAATCTATTTGATTACTGGATTTTTGGAGAGTGGTAAAACCTCCTTTTTACAGGATGTATTGATGGGAGGGGACTTTGACGATGGTCAGCGTGGCCTTCTGATCCTCTGTGAGGAAGGGGAAGAGGAGTACGATGAAAAGGCGCTGGCGCAGATGAATATATCTGTAATCTCAGTGGACGAGGAAGAGGAATTTAATGCGGAATTTCTGAAGACCTGCGAGAAGCACTACCGTCCGAAACGTATTTTTATCGAAATGAACGGTATGTGGGATTGTAAATGGCTCTTTGGAAATGAGATGCCTTACAGCATGGATATTGCACAGGTCATTACCGTTGTGGACGGCAGCACCTTCCCTGTCTATCTGAATAACATGAGAAGTATTCTGAGCAATCTGTTTCTGTATACAGAAATGGTGGTTTTCAACCGGTGTACGGAGGATATGGAGCTTCAGTCCTTCCGGCGTACCGTCCGCGGCCTGAATCCCCGGGCTATGGTTTATTTTGAAGATGAAGAGGGAGACCCGATTGATCCGGGAATGGACCAGCCGCCCTATGATCTGGACGCAGACGTGATACAGATTGAGGATATTGACTATGGCCTCTGGTATCTGGACGCTTTTGAGGCCCGGGATCGCTATGAGGGAAAGAAGGTCAGATTCCGGGCAAAGGTCATGAAGACGCGGCGTTTTCCAGACGGCGTGTTTGTGCCGGGGCGCAATGCAATGACCTGCTGTGAGGATGATATTCGTTTTGTGGGCTATCTCTGCAAGAGTACGTTTGCTGACCGGCTGAAGTCGCGGCAGTGGATATGGCTGACGGCCACGGTAAAATATGAATATACGAAGGATTACGGCGAGGTGGGCCCGGTACTGTACGGCGAGACGTATGAGCTGACAGGAGCGCCGGAGGAGGATCTTGTTTATTTTAATTAAGGAGCTGGGACAATGGCAGGACTGAAAATAGCTGTGTATAACTACAGGGATTTTGATGAGGCAGCATTTTTTGAAAAATTTTCGAAGCAGTATGGTGCGGAAATCGTAATCTGCCGGGAAGCGCCGAATACGGAAAATGCCGGACTGGCAAAGGGCTGCGACGGCGTCAGTGTGATCACCACAGCGATTACGGAGGATATCATCAAGGTGTGGAAGGAGATGGGAGTACGCCATATCTCCACCAGAACGATCGGATACGATCATGTGGATGTGGCCGCTGCCGCGAAGTATGGAATCACAGTCAGCAACGTGGCGTATTCCACGGGAAGCGTGGCGGACTATGCAGTTATGCTGATTCTGATGGCGCTGCGGAAGATGAAGATGATCATGAAACGCGCAGACGGTATGGATTATTCTCTTCAGGGAAGCATCGGACGGCAGATCGGAGATCTGACGGTGGGCGTTGTCGGGACTGGAAAGATCGGGGAGCATGTGATCCGCAACCTGAGCGGCTTCGGATGCCGGATTCTGGCCAGCGATCCCTACGAAAAGGACAGCGTAAAGCAGTACGCAGAATATGTGGACAGGGATACCCTGTTTGCCGAGTGCGATGTGATTACGTTCCACGTTCCGGCGGTGGAAGGAACCCATCATATCGTCTGCAAGGAAACGCTGGCGAAGATGAAGGACGGCGTGGTGCTGGTCAATACGGCCCGGGGCAGCGTGATCAACACAATGGACTTGATCGACGCCCTGGAAAGCGGAAAGGTCGGCGCCGCGGCCCTGGATGTTGTGGAAAACGAGCTGGGAATATTTTACGGAGACTATAAATATACGGTGATCGGACACAGAGAGATGTCGATTCTGAAGGATATGCCGAACGTCCTGATGCTTCCGCATATGGCATTTTATACGGAAAATGCGGTGAGCGATATGGTGGAGCATTCCATTGCCAGTATTGCGGCGGAAGCAAAGGGAGAACCAAGCCGGTTCCGGGTAAAGCTATAAAGGATGCCTCTGTGGACAGAGCAGTAAAAAGGGATGCTGAAACGAAATCCAGTTTCAGCATCCCTTTTGCCGTTGCACGCCCCGGGCGCGTCTTGACGGAGATGGAGGGATTTGAACCCTCGCGCCGGTTTAGGCCGGCCTACCGCATTTCGAGTGCGGACCCTTCAGCCACTTGGGTACATCTCCACGCATTTTCTAATTATAAAACAGACATTTTTACTCGTCAACAGTTTCTTTTTGAAGTTTTTCCTGAAGCTTCTTCTGTTCCCGCAATTCTCTGAAAAAGCCGGAAAGCATATCGCTGCACTGATCCTTCAGCACACCGCGCTGTACGATAACCTGATGATTGAATTCAGCCATTTCCAGAAGATTCAGTACGGATCCGGCGCAGCCCGCCTTTGGGTTCATGCTTCCAATGACGGCCCGGGTAATACGGGACTGGACGATGGCTCCGGCGCACATCTGGCAGGGCTCCAGCGTGATATAAATGGTGCATTCCTCCAGCCGCCAGTCTCCCAGCCTTTTGCTGGCCCGGCGGATCGCATTGATCTCTGCATGAGAGGTCGTGTTTTTGTCGGTGTTGCGCCGGTTGTATCCCCGGGCAATGATCTTTCCCTCATGCACGACGACGCATCCGATGGGGACCTCCTTCAGAGCATACGCTTTTTTGGCCTGGCGCAGCGCTTCCCTCATAAATTTTTCATCCGTTTCGGCGGATACCTCCGGTATTGTGATCATGGCTTCCTCCGCGTTACCTTTTATATAACTTTCATGCCTTTGGGACTGAACTTATGCAATAAATAAATTTAGCCACCGTGAGGGTGGCCCGCAAAAGTTTATTTTAAATCCGTGCGCCTCCCTTCGAACGCATGCCATGGACGTTACCCTGACAGTTAACTCGATCCAGGCGACCTTACGGCACACAGGAGGTTCCGCTTAGTGCTGCTCCGTTCCCGACCTGACACGGTTCACGGATTCCTGTTGCGCAAGACCCAAATGTCAACATCACTTATCAGGGGCAGCCCCACAACAAAACGCCCTCGGTTCGGCATCACTCCTGCTGTAGCGGATTGCAGGTACAGGGCACCGCTAACTCCCCAGCTGCACGGACTCCCTAACTATACAGGTTTTTTGGGAATTTGTCAAGCTGGATGAAATCTCTCCTGCGGAGAATCTGCAAGAACCTGCAATATCTTAAAATTTTGAAAAAAGAGTTGACAATATTCGAATATAGTGTATACTTAACTTGTAAATAATAATAATGATTACTATTATTAAATAAGGAGGATTTTACATGAAGGATTTAAAAGGAACAAAGACAGAGAAGAATCTTCAGGCGGCATTTGCAGGGGAGTCTGAGGCAAGAAATAAATACACATACTTTGCCAGCAAGGCGAGAAAGGATGGATATGTACAGATTGCTTCGATTTTTGAGGAGACGGCGGCCAATGAGAAGGAGCATGCCAAGATGTGGTACAAACTGCTGAACGGCGGTTCCATCGGTTCTACGGCAGACAATCTGGTAGAGGCTGCCAACGGCGAGAATTATGAGTGGACAGACATGTATGCCGGATTTGCAAAAGAGGCGAAGGAAGAGGGCTTTGATGAGATTGCGTTTCTGTTTAACGAGGTCGCAAAGATCGAGAAGGAGCACGAGGAGCGTTACCGCAAGCTTTTGGCGAACATCCAGGGAGATCTGGTATTTTCCAGAGAGGGCGATGTGATCTGGCAGTGCTCAAACTGCGGACATATCCGTATAGGAAAGAAGGCGCCGGAGGTTTGCCCGGTATGCGCGCATCCCCAGAGCTACTTCCAGCTTAAGGCAGAAAATTATTAATAAAGAGTATTAAGGCAAAAAAATATTAAATCTGCTGATGTAAAAAAATTAATCCAGAGAGCAGCGATAACGGAGATGATCCGGGATCGCTGCTTTTTTCGGACTATTTTCACGGTTTTTTTACTATATTTGCATTTCTTAACATTTTATAAATTGCACAAAAATGACTTGCATTTTTTGTGAAAAAGTATATACTGTTGGTTAGCCAATTAATAATTAGCCAACTAAACAAAGAGATGCAATATCTGTTTCAGAAGTGAGGTGAAATTCATGGAGTGCATGGAAGAAATGAGTGGCGGCAGTATTAATTCATGGCTGATACGGCTGATGCACTGCTACTCTTCCGTAAATTTTAAAAAATTCACGGCGCTGGGGATACATCCGGGGCAGCTTCCAGTGATGAATTGTATTTACAGAAAAGAGGGAATCAGTCTGAGGGCTCTGGCAGATGCGATCCATATTAAACCGCCCACTGTGACTGTGACCGTACAGCGGCTGGAAAAATCGGGGCTGGTGTACAAAAAGGCAGACCCGGCGGATCAGAGGATCAGCCGCATTTACATGACGGAGAAGGGGAAGAATATCCAGAGAGAAATGATTCATCTGATTGATGAAAACGAGAGAATCCTGATCCAGGATTTTTCGGAGGAAGAGCTGGAAATGCTTCGGCGCTTTTTAGAGCGGATGGTGAATAATCTGCGGCAGGACGGCGGTTCTCCAAAGCATGAGGAATAAAACCGCATTCAATGCACATAAAACAAGAAATATGAAAGTTTGTATCAGACATCGAGGAGGTAATTATGACAAAACTTGCGAAATATTTGAAGCGCTCGGCAGGATTTATTGTCCTGATCGTCTGTCTTTTATTTCTTCAGGCAAGCTGTGATCTGGCGCTGCCGGATTATACGTCAAGAATCGTAAATGAAGGTATTCAGCAAAAGGGTATAGAGGACGGCGTGCCGGAGAAGATGAGGGCAGAGACAGCAGAAAATCTGAAGCTGTTTCTGAAGGAAGAGCAGCAGGAGCTGCTGGAGGACAGCTATACGCAGGAGGATGATATTTACATTCTGAAAAAGCTGTCAAAGGAAGAGCGGGAAGACCTGGGGAAGACGCTTATGAATGCCGAAATTGCATTATCTGCGATGACCCAGGAGAGCGGAATGTCCGAAATGATGCAGCAGGCTGGAGATTCCGGGGAGGACGGCGCCCAGGCGATGCAGCTTCCCGAGGGCGTTTCGCCGCTGGCTGCGATCAGGCTGATGCCGGCGAGTATGCGGGAAAAGATGTTTCAGGCTATGGATGAAAAAATCAGCGCCGTGCCGGAAATGATGACGGAGCAGTATGCGATCCAGTTTGTTTCCAAAGAATACGAAGAACTGGGAGTGGATCTGAATAAGCAGCAGATCAATTACATCATGAAAACGGGAGGCAGGATGCTTCTTCTGGCCCTGCTGGGTATGGCGGCCTCTGTGCTTGTGACCTTTTTCTCTGCCCGGGTGGCGGCTTCCACGGCTCACGACCTGCGGAACGATGTGTACCGCAAGGTAATCGGATTTACGAATGAGGAATTTAACCATTTTTCTACGGCGTCCCTCATCACGAGAAGTACGAATGATATTCAGCAGATCCAGATGCTCCTGGCACTGGGCTTCCGTATCATTCTGTATTCTCCGATCCTGGGACTGGGCGGTGTGTTCAAGGTGCTGCAGTCTGATGCATCCATGAGCTGGATCATCGCTTTGGCCGTTGTCCTGATTATGATTGTTATTTTTGTTCTGTTCAAGGTGGCAATGCCGCGGTTTACAAAGCTGCAGATTTTGATCGACCGGGTAAACCTTGTTACAAGGGAAATTCTGAGCGGCGTTATGGTCACCAGGGCCTTCAGTGCGGAGAAGCATGAGGAGGAGCGTTTTGAGCAGGCAAACCATGATCTGACAAAGACGAACCTGTTCGTTAACCGCTGTATGACCTTTATGATGCCGATTA
>JAUNGD010000065.1 GCA_030524705.1 Lachnospiraceae bacterium
GTAAGGCACAGGACTTTGACTCCTGCACTCGCTGGTTCGAATCCAGCTGGCCCAGCGCCTGGAGGGCGCCGCAGAATATGTGGGACGGAAAGCCGTCGGAAGCATTCTGCGGCGCCTCTTTTTGTACGGCAAAAATAAAAAATACTGTTTTCATTGCGGCGGGATCAGTGTATAATATGGACAGGCTTCAGATGAAAATAACGGGTATCCAGCTTGGCTTAGAAAAGCTTCGGATATCTGATAGAAGGTATGGATAGAAGGAAGGAGAACAGGATGAAGACGATTGATCCACAGACATGGAAACAGGATCTGCCGGAGTTTCGAAGACAGACGGAGGCGTTTTATTCAGGAGAATTGAAAATGCCGGCATATAAAGGATTTTCCGGCTATTATGGGAGCTATGCCCAGAAGGGCGGCAAGGCGAGCATGCTGCGGCTGCGTATGCCCGCAGGACGTGTGACGAAGGAGAAGCTGGCCTTTGTCTCTGATGCGGTCCGCAGATACCAGGTGAAGCGGGTACATTTTACGACGTGCCAGACGATACAGCTTCATGATCTCGGGATAGATGCGGTGTGCGGCATTATGGAGGAGGCTCTGGATGCAGGGATCGTGACGATGGGCGGCGGCGGAGATTTCCCCCGCAATGTGATGTGCTCTCCGCTTTCAGGAGTGGAGAAGGACGAATATTTCGATGTACTGCCCTGGGCGGAGGCGGCGGGAGCGTACCTCATGAATTTCATCAGGGCGGAAAAAATGCCCCGGAAGCTGAAGGTGGGATTTTCCAGCTCCCCGAAGAACCTGACTCATGCAACCTACAGAGATCTGGGCTTTGCTGCGCGACCGGACGGTACATTTGACGTTTACAGCGCCGGAGGCCTGGGCAATAATCCGCTCTTCGGAGTGAAGGTGGCGGAGGCTGTGGAGCCGGAGAAAATTCTTTATTACGTAAAAGCCATGTGGCTGACCTTCCGGGCATACGGAAACTACGAGAACCGCGGCAAGGCCCGGACCCGCTACATGCAGGAGGCAGTGGGCGGCCCGGAAAAATACAAAGAAGCATATTTGGAAAAGCTGGAGGAGGTATTTGCCTCCGGGGAGGACCTGACGCTGCAGGCCGAAGGGCAGAGCATTTCGAAGGAAGGGAATGGCAGTACGGCCTCTGGAAGGAGGATTCTGGAGCAGAAGCAGCCGGGACTGTATACGGTTCAGTGGCATCCCATCGGCGGCCAGCCGGCGCCGGAGAAGCTCTGTGCCCTCAGCGACGCCCTGCAGCAGATAGAAGGTGCGGAGGTACGCCTTGCACCGGATGAGACGGCGTATATCGTGAATCTGACGGGCGATGAAGCGAAGCAGATTGAGGAGCTTACAGAGGACGGCGCGGCTACATTATTTGAAGCTTCGGTGAGCTGTATCGGAGCTTCTATCTGCCAGGTGGGCGTACGGGATTCCCAGGAGCTTCTGGCGTCCTGCGTGAAGGCGGTCCGGGAGGCGCAGATACCGGACGGCGCGCTGCCGCAGATCCATATATCAGGATGTCCCTCTTCCTGTGGCACACATCAGACGGGAGCCATGGGCTTCCGGGGAGGAAGCAGGAAGGTGGACGGAAAGGCCCAGCCCGGCTTTGTCTTTTTTGTCAACGGCTGTGAGCGCCAGGGGCAGGAAACTATGGGACGGGAGCTCGGTACGATGCTGGCATCGGATATTCCGCAGTTTCTGGTGGAGCTTGGAAAGGTTGTGGCAGAGAGCGGGATGGATTTTGATGTCTGGAACCGTTCGGATGAGGTCGCATTGGAGCGCATTGCCGCGCCTTATCTGGGAGAAAAGGATTGATGCAAAAAGCATTTTCAGCTGCTTTCCGGGACATGTATTCTGGCGTGTCCCGGAAAAAAGAAAATAAGATTGACAGCTTATGACAAATCGCTTATGATATTTTTCGGAAGCTTGGAGAGCGCGCGAAGTGTGTTTCACGGTGGTTTCCACGATTCATAAAAATAAAACAGGAATATGCGGATATGACGGAATTGGCAGACGTGCAGGATTTAGGTTCCTGTGTCGCAGGACGTGTGGGTTCAAATCCCACTATCCGCAGAGGAAGGCCCGGTACCCCCGGGCTTTTGTTATGTGTTGCTGTCAGACTTTTATTTTGAAAGTTGACAGCGACTAACCAAAATGATACCATTATCACGGTATTGATAAAATTTATCAATAAAGTAATTTACTACTGGTGGAGGAAGGCGGTAAAATGACACTGGATAAGCTTCCAATAGGAAAACAAGGAAAGATTCTTGCGGTGAACGGCGAGGGACCGCTGCGCTGCAGGCTGTTGGACATGGGATTGATCCCGGGGACTGGGGTCATGGTGCGTAAGGTAGCGCCGATGGGCGACCCGGTCGAGATTCATATTCGGGGATACGAGCTGACGATCCGTATTGCGGACGCGCAGAAAATAGAGGTTGAAGCGGTGGGTCGGGAGGTGGCAGTATGATACTTGCTCTGGTCGGCAATCAGAACTGCGGCAAGACGACGCTGTTCAACCAGATGACGGGATCGAACCAGCATGTGGGAAATTTCCCCGGCGTCACGGTGGATCAGAAGATCGGCGACGTGCGGGACGTTAAGGGCTGCTCTGTAGTGGATCTGCCCGGTATTTATTCACTTCGTCCGTATACGAATGAGGAGATCGTGACCCGGGATTTCATTTTGAATGAGAGGCCGGACGGCATTTTGAATATCGTCGATGCGACGAACATTGAGCGGAATCTGTACCTGACGCTGCAGCTGATGGAGATGCATGTGCCGATGGTGCTGGCGCTGAACATGATGGATGAGGTGCGGGGCAACGGAGGAACCATTGATATCCGCAAGATGTCGGAGGCTCTTGGCATTCCGGTTATTCCTATCAGCGCAATAAAAAACGAGGGTATTACGGAGCTGACGCATGCCATGGTAGAGGTGGCGCAGAAAAAGATTTACCCGAAGATAACGGATTTCTGCGAGCCCGGCCCGGTACACCGGTGTATTCACGCGGTTTCCCATCTGATTGAGGATCACGCTGAAAATATGAGGATCTCTGCGCGGTTCGCAGGCACAAAGCTGATTGAGGGCGATATGGATATTATCGAACGGCTGAAGCTCAATCAGAACGAGCTGGAACTGATGGAGCACAGTATTGTGGAGATGGAGCACGAGCGGGGGCTGGACCGCAATGCAGCTCTGGCCGAGATGAGATATGACTTTATCGAGAAGGTCTGTGAACAGTCTGTGGTAAAATGCCATGAGAGCAAGGAGCACATCCGCAGCCTGAAAATCGACAGTATCCTGACTCATAAATATCTGGCTATTCCGTTGTTTCTGCTGATCATGTTGACGATCTTCTGGCTGACCTTCGGAGTGGTGGGATCGTTTCTCAGCGACCTTCTGGCGGCGGGCATCGACTCTGTGACCCAGATGGCCGACGCAGGGCTGCAGGCCTACGGCATCAACCCGGTTGTCCGCAGTCTTGTTATTGACGGTATTTTTGCAGGAGTCGGAAGCGTTTTGAGCTTCCTTCCGCTGATTGTTGTCCTGTTTTTCTTCCTGTCTATTCTGGAGGATACGGGATATATGGCCAGGGTTGCCTTTGTCATGGATAAGCTGCTGCGTAAGATCGGCCTGTCCGGCAGAAGCTTTGTGCCGATGCTGATTGGATTTGGATGCTCTGTGCCGGCAATCATGGCCTCCCGGACACTTTCGTCCGAGCGGGACCGCCGGATGACGATTCTGCTGACGCCCTTTATGAGCTGTTCGGCCAAAATACCGATCTATGCGGTGTTTGCGGCGGCGTTTTTCGAAAAATATCAGGCGCTTGTCATGATCGGACTGTACGTATTCGGAATGCTCGTGGGAATCATCTGCGCCATTATTCTGGAGCACACGGTATACCGCGGCAATCCCGTCCCCTTTGTGATGGAGCTGCCGAACTACCGTTTCCCCTCGGCAAAGAGCGTTCTGCTGCTGATGTGGGAAAAGGCAAAGGACTTTATTCAGAAGGCGTTTACTATTATTTTTGCGGCTACAGTCATCATCTGGTTCTTGCAGACCTTTGACCTGCGGCTGAATGTTGTCACCGACAGCGCGAACAGCCTGCTGGCATTGATCGGCAAAGGGATCGCGCCGATCTTCCGTCCCCTGGGCTTTGAGGACTGGCGGGTATCTACGGCGCTGATTACCGGATTTACGGCAAAGGAGGCAGTGGTCAGCACCATGAGTATTCTGCTGGGCACCTCTATGGAAAATCTGAGCGCGGCGCTGGCCGGAGTCTTTACTCCGCTGACGGCCATCAGCTTTCTTGTGTTTACACTGCTGTATACGCCCTGTGTGGCTGCCATTGCGGCGATCCGCCGGGAGATGAATTCCAGCCTGAAAGCGGCGGGCGTGGCATTTTTGCAGTGTGTTGTGGCCTGGATCGCGGCGTTTCTTGTGTATCAGGTGCTCCACTTTATTTTGTAAGAGAAAGAGGCCGGAGATTTTTGCGGGATAGGAGCTGAAAATTTCCGGCAGAACGGAGGCTGCGAATGGGAGCTTTGGATTATACAATTCTGGCGGCTGTGGCGGTATGGTTCCTGGCCGCCATGAGAAGTATTTTGAAACGAAAAGGAGGCTGCGGCTGCTGTGGGACGTCTGGGACAGCACATACAGCAGGAAATGGTTCGTGCTGCGGGAAGGACTGCGGAAGCTGCTGCTGTTGTAAAAGCAGGGGCGGAGAAGGCTGAGCAGATAAGCCGGGCGTATACAAAAGCAGAGTATATAAGTTTAGAGCAGATAAGATAAAGAATTGACTGAGGAGATGGAAAAATGGCGATTGAAGCAGTGCGGGAATATCTGAAACAGTGGGATGCGGACAAGAGAATCATAGAATTCCCGACCTCCAGCGCAACGGTGGAGCTGGCGGCGCAGGCAGCAGGCTGCGAGCCGGCCCGGATCGCGAAAACGCTGTCCTTTCTCGTGGACGGCCATGCGGTTCTGATCGTGGCGGCGGGGGATGTGAAGGTGGATAATGCAAAGTATAAGGCGTTGTTTCATACGAAGGCAAAGATGCTGAGCCCGGAACAGGTGACGGAAATGATCGGCCACGCGGTGGGCGGCGTGTGCCCCTTCGGCGTAAAGCAGGGCGTGGAGATCTGTCTGGATGAGTCACTGAAGCGGTTTGCGACGGTCTTTCCGGCGGCGGGAAGCAGCAACAGCGCCATTGAGGTGACGATGGAGGAGCTGGAAAAATTTTCGGGAAGCAGCCGCTGGGTGGATGTCTGCAAAATGAGATAGGATACTGCTATTCGCAGCAGACCTGTGAATCGTAACGGCAGGAGCATGTGATTCGGATAAACAGTTGTGTTTTGCGGTAAAATATTGTATGATTGATTCAAAATTACTATTTGCAGCAGACCTGTGAATAGTGACAAACTATCAAGGAGGCAGCGATTTATGGAAATCAACATGCAGGCAGTTGTGTGGCTTGTGATCCTGGTTGTCCTTCTGGCTGTTGAAGCAGTCACCTTGGGACTGACTACCATATGGTTTGCAGGCGGAGCGCTGGCAGCCTTCGGAATGGCCATCGCCGGGATGGAGGTTCTGCTCCAGATCATTGTATTTTGTGTTGTCTCTGTTCTTTTGCTGGTCATTACGAGACCGGCGGCGGTCCGATGGCTCAACAGAGAGCATGTAAAGACCAACGCCGAGAGCCTGATCGGGGAGACTGCCGTTGTCACAGAGGCGATCGACAATCTTGCCAGCACAGGCCAGGCACGGGTGAAGGGGCAGTACTGGACAGCGCGCACTCCAAAAGATAATCAGAAAATAGATACCGGAAAGACAGTAAAAATCAAAGAAATCAGCGGGGTAAAGCTGATCGTAGAGGAGGTATAGGAAATGAGCAGAGGAGCAGGTTTATCATTTGAAACGGTTCTCGTAGTGATCCTTGTGATTTTACTGCTGCTGATTTTGGCAAGCTGCATCAAGATTGTGCCCCAGGCGCAGGCGTTCATCCTGGAACGGCTTGGCGGCTATAGAGGTACGTGGAATGTAGGAATCCATTTTAAGGTTCCGTTTATCGACCGGGTGGCGAAGCGGGTGAACCTGAAGGAGCAGGTTGTGGACTTCGACCCGCAGCCGGTTATTACGAAGGATAATGTAACGATGCGGATCGACACCGTAGTTTTTTTCCAGATCACAGATCCGAAGCTTTTCACCTACGGGGTAGAGAATCCGATCATGGCGATCGAAAATCTGACGGCTACGACGCTGCGGAATATCATCGGCGATATGGAGCTGGATCAGACCCTTACCTCCCGTGAGATTATCAATACGACGATGCGCTCTACTCTGGACGTTGCCACGGATCCCTGGGGGATCAAGGTAAACCGCGTGGAGCTGAAGAATATCCTGCCGCCTGCTCAGATCGTGGATGCGATGGAGAAGCAGATGAAGGCAGAGCGTGAGCGAAGAGAAGCGATCCTGAAGGCCGAGGGAGAAAAGAAATCCTCCATTCTGGTGGCGGAAGGAAACAAGCAGTCGGCAATTCTCGATGCGGAGGCTGAGAAGCAGGCCGCGATCCTCCGGGCGGAGGCCGAAAAGGAGAAGATGATCCGGGAGGCCGAAGGTGAGGCAGAGGCGATCCTCAAGGTGCAGCAGGCAAAGGCAGAGGGTATCCGGCTGATCCGGGAAGCGGCGGCAGACCAGGCCGTGCTGACGCTGAAGAGCTTTGAGACGCTGGAGAAGGTGGCCGACGGACAGGCCACAAAGATTATTATTCCGTCAGAGCTTCAGAATGTAGCCGGAATGATAAAGGCAGTAACCGAGGTTGCCAAGGACGATTGATCCGAAGGCACAGCACGGATGTCTGCCGGGGACAGGACAGACAAAGCGCCTGGGACAAGGCAGAAAAAGCGCCGGAAACGGGGCAGTAAGGGTAAAGAAATAAGAGAAAAAAGACTGACAAGAGGGGCAGAGGAAACAGGCGGAGGAGAATATTATGAATTTAAAAGGTAGGAATTTCCTGACACTGAAGGATTATACACCGGAGGAGATCACGTATCTTCTGGATTTATCTGCGGAGCTGAAGGCGAAGAAAAAGGCCGGAGAGCTGACGCCGTATCTGACGGGCAAAAATATTGCGTTGATCTTTGAAAAGACCAGCACCCGTACAAGATGCTCCTTCGAGGTGGCGGCGCATGATCTGGGAATGCACGTAACGTATCTCGACCCGCAGGGCTCGCAGATCGGCAAGAAGGAGAGTATCAAGGACACCGCCCGGGTACTGGGCCGCATGTATGACGGGATCGAGTACCGCGGCTTCGGACAGGATATCGTGGAGGAGCTGGCAAAATATGCCGGAGTTCCGGTGTGGAACGGCCTGACGAACGAATATCATCCGACTCAAATGCTGGCGGATATGCTGACGGTTCGGGAGCATCTTGGAGAGCTGAAGGGTAAGAAGCTTGCATATTTCGGCGATGCAAGATACAATATGGGAAATTCTCTGATGATCGTATGTGCAAAGCTGGGAATGCATTTTGCAGCCTGCACGGACAAAGAATATTTCCCGAACGCCGAGCTGGTAGCCCAGTGTGAAGAATACGCAAAGGCCAGCGGCGGAACGATCACCCTGACGGAGAGCATCGAAGAAGGCGCAAAGGATGCGGATGTGATTTACACCGACGTATGGGTATCCATGGGCGAGCCGGATGAGGTATGGGCGGAGCGTATCAGGACGCTGCTGCCGTATCAGGTAAACGCAAAGGTGATGTCCCTGGCAAAGAAGGATGCAATTTTCATGCACTGTCTGCCGGCCTTCCATGATCTGGATACGAAGATTGGCAAAGAGATCCATGAAAAATTTGGACTGGACGCCATGGAGGTTACAGACGAGGTGTTTGAATCCGCGCAGTCCGTCGTATTTGACGAGGCGGAAAACAGAATGCATACGATCAAGGCAGTGATCGCTGCAACAATGGGAATTTAGGATGAAAAAAGTAAAAGAAAAGGATGTTCGTATCCTGGAGGGCTTCTGTGTCATGACGGCTGTTATCGCAGGAGTTCTCTGTGTTCTGTATTTGTTTGATCTTTTGCAGAATCACTGGTTCCTGAATTTTATTCTGGGGCTGGGGGTTCTGCTTCATGTGTCATTGACTTTGTTGTTCCTGATCAGGAAAAAGAGAATACTGACGGCTTCGTCGGTGGTTTTGCTGGTGTTTTATATTGTCAGCCTGATCTATTTCAACATTTAAAAGCAAAAAAGGAGCTATTTCAACATTTAAAAGCAAAAAAGAAGCTATTTCAATTTAGAAGCGGAATAAGGACTGTTTTAGTTTTAGAAGCGGGAGAAGATTTTACTATGAAGAGCCGTATATTACGGGCACTGAGCCACACGGAAGGGTATGTGTCCGGGCAGGAGCTGTGCGAGGAGCTGGAGGTTTCCCGGACAGCGGTCTGGAAAGTGATCAACCAACTGAAGGAAGAAGGCTACGAGATAGAATCCGTGCCCAGAAAGGGATATCGGATCCTGAAGCGCCCTGACACCATTACAGCGGAAGAGGTGGGAAGCCGTATCGAGACAAAGTGGGCAGGCAAAACTATCTATTCCCTGGAGACGGTGGACTCCACGAACAACGAGGCGAGCCGTCTGGCGGAGAACGGTGCGGCGGAGGGAACACTGGTGCTGGCTGAGGAGCAGGGCAAGGGCAAAGGAAGACGGGGCCGATCCTGGGTGACTCCGGCAGGAAGTGCGGTTGCCATGAGTCTTGTGGTGCGTCCGCAGATTCCGCCCTCCCGGGCGTCCATGATGACGCTGGTGATGGGACTGGCGGTGGCGTATGGCTGCCGGGACTGCTGCGGTGTGGAGACCGGGATCAAATGGCCGAACGATATTGTGGTGGACGGAAAGAAAATCTGCGGTATTCTGACCGAGATGAGCAGCGAGATTGACTACATCAAGTATCTTGTGATCGGCGCCGGCATCAACACAAACATCGAAAGCTTTCCGCCGGAGCTGCAGCAGAAGGCCGTATCCCTGCATCAGATCACGGGCAGCCGTCCGGACCGGGCCGCGCTGATCGCAGCCTGCATGAAGCGTTTTGAGGAATTTTATGAGGCATTTTTGGAGACTCAGGATTTTTCTCTTCTTCGGAAACCGTACAATGACCTGCTGATCGGGATTGGAAGCAAGGTGCGGGTGCTGGAGCCGGGAAATGAATACGACGGAATCTCAGAGGGTATTGACGAAATGGGAGAGCTTTTAGTCCGGAGGGAAGACGGAACGTTGGAAAAGGTATACGCCGGAGAGGTGTCCGTGAGAGGAATTTACGGGTACGTGTAGGCGCAGAAGGGCGGCGCACAGCCCCGGAGAATAATTTTAAGCAGGTTAAGTGAGGAATGAGTATGGCAGAGGAGACGATTGTGCTTTGCGGTGCAAACGCTTACGAAGAAAAATATTATCTGAATCAGAGATTCAGCAGGCTTCCGACGCAGATTCAGGAGGAGCTTCAGATCATGTGCGTGCTTTTTACCCATGACGTAGGAGGAATCTTTCTGGTGGAGTTTGACGCAGAGGGAAAGCTGCATTTCAAGACCGAAGTGGCGGAGGACGATTTTTCCTACGATGAGATCGGAGCTGTCCTGAAGATCAAGGAGCTGCAGCGGACCAAGGAGGATCTGCTTCGTTCTCTGGAGCTTTATTATCAGATTGTGATAGATGGAAAAAGGAATATCAGATTATGAGAATCGGAACTGTAGATCTGGAAAATAATATTATACTGGCACCGATGGCAGGGGTAACGGACCTGCCTTTTCGTTTGCTGTGCAAGGAGCAGGGAGCAGGGCTTGTGTGTACGGAGATGGTCAGCGCGAAGGCCATCTCGTTTCACAATAAAAATACGGAGGCGCTTCTGGAGACGGCTCCGCAGGAGAGGCCTGTTTCCCTGCAGCTTTTCGGGTCGGATCCAGATATAATCAGTGAGATGGCGGCATATATTGAAGAGCGCCCTTTTGATATTCTGGACATCAACATGGGCTGCCCGGTGCCGAAGGTGGCCGGAAACGGCGAAGGCTCTGCGCTGATGCAGAATCCCCGGCTGGTGGGGGAGATCATCAGTAAGACCGTGAAAGCCATCAAAAAGCCGGTGACGGTGAAGATAAGAAAGGGCTTTACGGAGCGGCAGGTGAATGCGGTGGAGATCGCAAGGGTGGCGGAGGCCTCCGGCGCGGCGGCCGTTGCAGTGCATGGGAGGACCAGGGAGCAGTATTATTCAGGAAAGGCAGATTGGGATATGATACGGCAGGTCAAGGAGGCGGTGCGGATTCCGGTTATCGGGAACGGGGATATAGATTCTCCCCAGAAGGCCGCCCGGATGCTGGAGGAGACCGGCTGCGACGGCATTATGATCGGCCGGGGTGTTAGAGGAAATCCCTGGCTGTTTCGGGAGATCCGCGCGTATCTTGAGACCGGGGAGCTGCTGCCGAGGCCGTCGAAGGATGAAGTCAGAAGCATGATGCTGCGGCATGCGAGAATGCAGATCGGATATAAAGGGGATTATATCGGTATCCGGGAGATGCGGAAGCATATTTCCTGGTATACGACCGGGTATCCCGGCTCTGCGAAGCTGCGGGGGGCCATTAATATGGTAGAAACGTACGAGGAGCTGGAAGAGCTGCTGTATGAGAAATTCTAAGGAATACAATTAGAAAGGCTTCCGGGGCGCTGAAATCCTGAAAAGCATGGAGAAGTCCTGGTAATCCCGAAAAATACTGTGATTTCTTGACAAAAGAAGGGTAATCAGATATAATTGTGTGATTGTTGATGGACAATACGAATTTTATATTATTTTAGTTTAGCAAAGACAGCAAGGAAGGGTGTAGATCAGTATGGAAGAAAAGAAGAAACTGCTGACATATGCGGGTTTAAAAAAGCTGGAGGACGAGCTTCACGATCTGAAGGTAAACAGAAGAAAGGAAGTTGCGGGCAAGATCAAAGAGGCGAGAGAGCAGGGCGACCTTTCGGAGAACGCAGAGTACGATGCAGCGAAGGACGAACAGCGTGACATTGAAGCACGTATTGAGGAGATTGAAAAGATTCTGAAGAATGCCGAAGTGGTTGTAGAGGATGAAGTGGATGTTGGAAAGATCAACGTTGGCTGCACCGTAAAGGTATTTGATGAAGAGTTTGAGGAAGAGATGGAGTTTAAGATCGTAGGATCTTCCGAGGCAAACAGTCTTCAGGGTAAGATTTCCAACGAGTCACCGGTGGGGAAAGCCCTGATCGGCCGCAGCGTTGGCGATGAAGTAGCTGTGGAGACACAGGCCGGAGTGATCGAGTACAAGGTACTTGAGATTCAGAGATCTATTTAATGAAGAAAGAGGAGTGGGAAAAAAGTGGCAGAACAGAAGAAGCAGGTTCAGGAGCAGGATATTAATCAGTTGTTGAAGGTGCGCCGGGAAAAGCTGGCGGAGCTCCAGGCAAGCGGAAATGATCCGTTTGTGATTACGAAATATGATGTGACGAATCACAGCACAGACATGAAAGAAGATTTTGAAGCTTACGAGGGAAAAACAGTTTCCATCGCAGGCCGTATGATGTCCAAACGTGTGATGGGAAAAGCTTCTTTCTGCAATGTTCAGGACCTCAAGGGAAATATTCAGTCCTACGTGGCCCGGGACAGTATCGGCGAGGAATCATACAAGGCATTTAAGAAAATGGATATTGGCGATATTGTAGGTATCACCGGAGAGGTGTTCAAGACGAAGACTGGCGAGATTTCCATTCATGCCGCTTCTGTGACGCTTCTGTCCAAGAGCCTGCAGGTTCTCCCGGAGAAGTTCCACGGCCTGACAAACACAGACCTTCGTTACCGTCAGAGATATGTGGATCTGATCATGAATCCCGAGGTAAAGGAAACCTTCGTGAAGCGTTCCAGGATCATCAGCAGCATCCGTAAGTATCTGGATGGCCAGGGATTTATGGAGGTAGAGACTCCGATGCTGGTATCCAATGCCGGCGGTGCGGCGGCAAGACCCTTTGAGACTCATTTTAACGCGCTGGACGAAGACCTGAAGCTGCGTATTTCCCTGGAGCTTTATCTGAAGCGACTGATCGTCGGCGGTATGGAGCGTGTCTATGAGATCGGCCGTGTATTCAGAAACGAGGGCCTTGACACGAGACACAACCCGGAGTTTACCCTGATGGAGCTGTATCAGGCGTATACCGATTACAACGGAATGATGGATCTGACGGAAAATCTGTACCGCTACGTGGCACAGGAGGTTCTGGGCACGACAAAGATTACCTACAACGGTATTGAGATGGACCTTGGCAAGCCCTTTGAGCGTATTACCATGGTGGATGCCGTCAAGAAATATGCCGGTGTGGACTTCAATGAGATCCATACGCTGGAGGAGGCCCGGGCCGCAGCCAAAGAGCATCATGTCGCTTTTGAACAGCGCCATAAGAAGGGCGACATCCTGAACCTGTTCTTCGAAGAGTTTGTAGAGGAGCATCTGGTTCAGCCGACCTTCGTCATGGATCATCCCATTGAGATTTCACCGCTGACCAAGAAAAAGCCGGAGAACCCGGAGTACGTAGAGAGGTTTGAGTTCTTTATGAACGGCTGGGAGATGGCGAATGCCTACTCAGAGCTGAATGACCCGATCGACCAGAGGGAGCGCTTTAAGGCTCAGGAGGAGCAGCTTGCCCAGGGAGATGAGGAAGCCAACACGACGGACGAGGATTTCCTGAACGCACTGGAGATCGGTATGCCGCCTACAGGAGGCATCGGATTCGGTATCGACCGCATGTGCATGCTGCTTACGGATTCCGCAGCGATTCGCGATGTGCTCGCCTTCCCGACGATGAAGTTTACTAAAACGCAAACACAATATATAGAGAAATTAATTGCATAAAGCATTAGATACTGTGGAATTATTTGGTGAGTTGTAAGTCTTTAAGCCAACCTTAAGCCAATCAATGTAGAAATTTGTGTAGAGAAAGTTTTAAGTCAACGGGAAAGGCGATACTCAAGGATTGAAAATAGTACAAGACAGATGTCTCACTATATTTGTAGGGCTGTTCTGTTTTTTAATAGATTTTTAAATTTTTTAAAGATCTACTATAAATCATAAATGTTGATTGAAGTAATTAAAGGAGATTTTATAACATGCATTGGTCAGATTTGATTGCAGAGGAAATTATAAAAAGAAACCCGAATAAAGAAGAATATGTCTGTGCAGCAGGAATTAGTCCTTCAGGATCTATTCATATTGGCAACTTCAGAGATATTGCAACAAGTTTGTTTGTTGTAAGGGCATTAGAAAGAAAAGGAAAGAAGGCAAGACTGCTTTTTTCATGGGATGAATACGATAGGATGCGTAAGGTGCCTGTAAACGTAGAAAAAGCTACGAAAGGTTTTGAAAAATATATAGGATGCCCGTATGTAGATGTTCCCAACCCTTTCGAGACAGAGCATGCCACATATGCTGAATATTTTGAAAAAGAATTTGAAAAGTCCATTGATAAATTTGGAATTAGATTGGATTATCGTCATCAGGCAAACATGTATCGTTCCGGCTGTTATCGCGAAAATATTATTAGGGCTTTGGATAAAAGAACAGAAATTTTTGATATTCTGGACAGTTTTCGTACACAGGATGCTGTAGAGGGAGAAAGGGAAGCATATTATCCTGTAAGCATATACTGTAGTGAGTGTCATAAGGATACAACAAAGATAGTATCGTACTCTGATGTGGAAAAAAAGGCTAAGTATGAGTGTAAATGCGGTCATCTTGGTACGTTTGATTTTAATAGGGACACAGACTGTAAGTTGGCATGGAAAATAGACTGGCCTATGAGATGGATGTATGAGAATGTGGATTTTGAACCCGGCGGAAAAGATCATGCCGCCCCTGGAGGTTCTTTTGATACAAGCAAGGTGATTGCTGAAAGAATTTTCGATTTTCCGGCTCCGATTTTTAAAGGCTATGAGTTTATCGGGATTAGAGGAACAACAGGAAAAATGTCTGGCTCTTCAGGATTAAATATGACTCCGGATACTCTTCTAAAGATTTACCAGCCAGAAATTTTGTTATGGCTATATGCGAGAGTTGAAACAAACAAGGCTTTTGACCTGTGTTTTGATGATGGAATATTACGTCAATATTTCGAATTTGATAAACAGTATAATCAGTATATCAAAGGAGAAGCCGATGATCATGTGAAATCTATCATGGAGAGCTGCTTGATGACAGATAGGTTGATCAAGACGGTTCCGATGTCTCTTCTGGTTCAATTGGGTTCCATAGTTGATTTCAATGTTCCGATGCTTGAAACAGTGTTTGAAAAGATTGGACAGCCATACAAATATTCTGATTTTGAGGAAAGACTTGAATTGGCGAAATACTGGTTAGAAAACTGTGCACCTGAAAATGCCAATAAACTGATTCCGTATCGTAATTGGAAAGTATATGATCAGTTAAGCAAAGAACAGAAGAAGGAAATTACTCTATTGCATGATTACTTGGTGA
Source organism: Lachnospiraceae bacterium (assembly GCA_030524705.1). Lineage (GTDB taxonomy): Bacteria > Bacillota > Clostridia > Lachnospirales > Lachnospiraceae > Choladousia. Next base: position 14,542 of record JAUNGD010000065.1, read on the forward strand.
ATGAGAATTATACATTGGAAGAATTGAACTTCCAGTTGTATGAGATTACTAAAATTGTATACGGAGCAGACCTTCCTGAATTGAAGAAGGCTCAAGGGGAATTTTTTAAAACCGTATATAAGTTATTGTTGAACAAAGAGAAAGGACCAAGACTGTATTTGTTCTTGTATGCAATTAATAAAGAGCGCTTTATCCACCTACTTGACTTTTCAACTGAAAAGACGGAAGAAGAAAAGATTCCTTTTTCTGAGTTAAATAAGAAACCTGAAAAAGAAGAGAAAAAAATAGAATACGGCGATCCTGACCCGGTAGAGCCCATTAAGGATCAAATTGGTCTAAGTGTTTTTAATCAGATGGATATGAGAGTATGTAAAGTCTTAAAATGCCAGGAAATTAGAAAATCTCACAGCTGTTACAGGTTGACTTTATTTGATGGAATTAGAGAACGCACAATCGTTTCTTCCATAAAAGCATATTATACACAGGAGGAACTGATTGGTAAGAAGATCATTGTGGTAGCCAATCTTGAACCAACCAGAATAACAGGTGTAACCAGTGAAGGAATGTTGGTGGCAGCAACAAATAACGCATGCGGATGTCAGGTGATTTTTGTAGATGATATTGTGCCGGAAGGAACCATGATTCGCTAATCTGCCGAAGTGAAGTTGACATCTGCCGCAATGTGACGGATTGAATTTCGTGTGTGCAATTTAACAAAAGAAAATTCATATAATACACATTTGACGGTTATACGGAGAAGAATAGTTTAATTAAAAATAGAAAAGAGATAGTATAAAGTAGAATATAAAATGCATACTTTTATATTTGTCTGACAGATTCTATTTTGCTTATAGGAGAGGCTGTCTCAAAAGTTATGAAAAGACTTGATGGATGTGTTCCTGTTTTCGAAAAATGGAGAATGGTTACCACGCTGTTCTCCATTTTTCCTTATTATGTGCTATAATAACGTATATTCACGTTTAAAGATTATACTATAGAGCAATTTAAATTACCATGAGTTTTTGAAGATTTTGCGCTGGAAAGTCTGGACCTGTTTCCATTCTACGATAGATACAGGCAGGTAGGATGCCCTCCCATAAATTCAAAAGTTCATGATTTGGGGGATATCTGTCTTTAATGTAAAATATTGGACATCCATGCCAAAGAGAGGGAATGTAAAGTCTCATAGTCTCTGAAAATATTGATTTTACTGGTATTGAGCCGATTTTATAAATTTGACATTATCTTATAAGGAAAAGGAGTTGAAAAGATGAAAATAGTTTTTTTGTATCCACCTTCACCATATTTGAATCACTCAATGTTTAAACATTATACGTACTTTGCTGAAACAATAGAGATTATTTCTAGAAAGTATAAGGATGTCTGTGCGCTGGATTGTGCAGTTGAAATGAAAAGTAGAAATGAGATTTATGAAAAGTTTCGTGATGCGGATTTTCTGATTACGATGATTGAACCGTATAACATCAGAATTGCGACTGAATTGATGGAAGTATGCAAGTCTATTTCAAAATCTAGTAAAACGATAGTTTATGGAACAGCAGCTACATTGATTCCTAACTATTTGTCTACGTATGACAGTATAGACTATGTCATTGCGAATGGGGAATTTGCAGAGGGCATTTTTCAGATTCTACATCATGTAGCAGATGACCCTGATAAAATCCTGTTCCCTAGGAGCAGTGTGAAGGAACGTAGGTGGGGGTGTTCTCTTGATTCTTGTGCACCTTTAGAGAGGTATAAGCGTTGGGGAAAGGGGATGTTTGAATTCACGGTGCAGGTGGGGTGCCCTTTCAACTGTACTTTTTGTTCAGAAAAAGTTTTGTTCAGACAATCAGAAGATTTCATCTACGCGCAGCGTCCAGTTAACGAGAGCATTGCAATTCTGAAAAGGATTAAAGACGAGTATGATTCTGTTTACTTTTCTGCCACGACATTTACATATGACAGGGAATGGGTCTTGGAATTATGCAGAAGAATGACGGAGGAAAATTGTGTGATACCATGGAGAAGCGATACCAGAGTAGATTGTCTAGATGTAGAACTGGTGCAGGGCATGAGGGAAGCTGGTCTTAAGCAGCTGTCATTGGGGATAGAATCATTGGAAGATGATGTATTGCGAAGGGTAAATAAAAGACAAACTTCTTCAGAGATCATGGAGACGATTCAGATGTGCAAAGAGAACGGTGTCGGGGTTAAAGCATTATTGATTTTGGGGATACCCGGGCAGACTGCGGAAGATGTGTTCCATACACAGAAAATGGTAGAAGAATTGGGAATTCCATATCGCTGGAAAGAGTATTCGCCAATCAGAGAACTTCATTATAAAGATTTGCAGGAATGTGATGTTTCCAGAGAGTTAGACAAATTTTCAAGGAATACTTTTTTGGCGAGCAGTATAAAAGGACTTTCAACAGAACAGTATATGGATTTACTTTTTCCGAAGGGATATATTAGATAAGACTGTCTGAGGGGAGGATTATGATGATTGAGCATTTAAAAAGTGGTTTATCGGTATCAACACATGTCGGATGTTCCATGGGCTGTTCCTATTGTGTGTTGTCAAAGTTGGACAATTTTAAAGCCGGTTCACGGCGAAGTATGTTTCCGAAGGAGATAATTGGTCAGTTGAAATCAAGGGACTGTCTTTTTCTAAACGGAGAAACACCGCTGATTATTAATAACAGGACGGATCCATTATTGCCGGCTGTAGCACAGGATACGATGGAATTGCTGGATTTAATCAGAAAAGAAGAAATCAAATCACCGGTATTATTGATTAGCAAATTTGTTCCTCCGAGGGCAATGAAGGAATACTTTGAAAAGATGAATCTAATCTTTATCTATTCCTATAGTAACATTGATACAGATTTTAATTATAAAAATGTGGATTATAGTCTGGGGCAGATTAGGAAGATTGTACCTCAGGGCCATAGATTTCACTATTTCCGCCCGATTATTGATGGATACAATGATGATATCGATGAAATTTCTGCTTTAATAAAGAAATTTTGCGATTTTGGTTTCGATGGAAGCATATTAACAGGACTGAGGGTGACTTCAGAAAATTGCCACATGATTTCGGATGATATTTCATTTGACCCTCAGCATAAGCTGATAAAAGAAAGTCTATTTTCCGCTGTTACAGAGCAATTGAAGAAACAAGATGTAAAATATCAGGTGTTTCGGCATACATCATGTGTGGTTGCTTTGTTTACCCACAGAAAAAATAAATTATTTTATTTTAACAGAGAAAATCATTGCAGTATCCAGTGTGTTAATTATGCAATCTGCGGTAAGCAGGAAAACGAAGAACTCTCACATATTGTCAGTGAGCTAAAGAAGAAATTCGGCTATAATTTTGTTTGCACCATCAGGGATGCAATTATGAATATTGAAAGCGAAGTTTCGCAAGAGCAGGTGGCATACATAAAAAATGCCTATGGAATTAGGGTAAATGCTATAAATGTTGTTTTATCTCCGTCGGAAAGAGAGATATTAAAGGTATGAAGATTGCGATTGGATTTGACTTGCATAATACAATTATGCATAGTAATGAGGCTTGGATTGAGGCGATGGTTGCATGTAGCAATGAGTGCTTCAGAGAATATATTACCCAAAAGGTATATGATAAATATTCCAGATTGAAATTAACTACTGAGTTAGGTGCGGACTATAACGAGGTTTTGAAGCAATATCATGCCCGTGTGAATGTGGATGACAATATGAAGTCTTTGCTTTATTCATTAAAGAAAAATTATCCATTGTATTTAATTAGTGCTTCATACGCTCTGAAGGTATATAAGGATCTGGCCGTGTGGGAAGGTGAAAAATTGTTTGATGAAATACTGACAAAAGAATGTTTTGATAAGGCTTCATCATCAGACTGGCAGAGATTTCTGGATGGACGTGATATTGATATACTGGTTTATATAGGCAATGATGTAGATGAAGATATTATTAAAAGTAGACGAGTGATTTCCCTGATAAGCGGAAGTTTTCTGGATGAGCTAAAAGGTATGGACTTATTGGTGAAAAGAGGCGAAAAAATATGATTCGTTCTTATTTAAGCGACTTGGAGCTGGAACAGTATTCGACCAGGCAAGTGAGTTACCTAGCCAATTCGATATTAGAACTAGATTCTTCATGGAAACATTATGAGGTTATAAAAAGATGGTGTAATGATGCCATACAGCAAATAGAGCAGTTAAAAATGTGCGAAGAGAAGATAGCGTTCGAACGGAACAGTATTCCATTGGAAATGAAGACTGAGAAGTATACCCATTGGGTGGAAACGATGAGACTGGCATTTTTTCAGTATTCTAGGTTTACTGAGAAAAAATATGCTAGGAGCGAGGCGCTGTATTCGACCTTATGTAGTTTGGCAATGACTTGGGATCATGGAAAAGCCGGAGATATTGTTGTGCCGGGATGCGGACCTGGACGTTCAGTTCTTGATCTTGCCAGACTGTATCCATCTGCGAATGTCATAGGATTGGACTATTCACTGCTGGCATTAGTACTTGGCAATCAGATTGTATGTGGAGATGAAAAGGCGTATCTGTTGCAAAGAGATATTCATTCAGGAGAAAGGATTTCTGGACTGTATACCGTAAAGGGATTTGGACTTGGTAATGCTAACTTCGGAATAACCAATTTGATTAGTTGTCCTATACCTGCCTGTGATATGATGATATGCTCCAATACAGTGAATTTGTTGCCGGATCACCAGAATGCAGTGAATAAAATCGCAGATGCAGTCAGACCCGGAGGTATTGTGGTGTTTGCCGATCTCATTGGATGGAGATTAGATCGTCAGTGGAAGAGAAGGCAGTTGTATGATGATGCTTCTATCAAAAATGCTTTTGAAGAAGGTGGTTTTACCACATTAGATATGTTTTCTGGTGTCCCATATATAGAATCAGAGAGTGATGACCAGGAAACCTGCTATAATGAGCATTTTTATGTTGGAAGAAGGAGATGAAAGGTAATGATATGCTTTTTAGGATTTTAACATTAAGAGAACACAAGACGGTAACATTTTGTGAGGCATATTCATATGAGTTATATAGACAACAGTTGATGATCTTCAATGAACTTCTTGGTGATAAGCATTTGGTTGTCGGAGCGGTAATTGATGCTGAATGGTGCTTTGATGTGAATAGGAGCGGAGTTAGAGTTGTTTCCGTTAACAAAATCCGAGATGTTTTTACTCCGGAAAAGAGTTTAACATATAAGTCCTATCATTTTACGGGAAAAGATGTGATGCTAGATGATTCCTTTGCGAATGAATTAAATGGGGGAATCCATTTGTTAAGATGGAAATTCTACATAGATCTGATTACATTTATCCGGAATGATCTTTTAGACGCAGGAATTGTACAGTTATCGACACCTATTCTGACGAAATATAGAGGAACAAGTATTGCAAACCCGGCAAATGTGACGGGCGAGTATATTGGAAAGCGGTATATAAAAATAACGCATGAACTGGAACTGAAAAAAAGAGTTTATATGTCACTTGTACCTGTATTCGAATTAGGGTATGTTGTTCGTGACAGATATGTGACTAAAACAGGGCGAAGTGAATTTTTAACTTTGGAAAGTGTACTGCCTATAAATTTTTCTTTTGAGCTGAAAGATTTTTATCAGAGGATATTGACGAAAGCAATCTCTTTGGCAAAAGAATATTCTTTGGAATATAATCATGGATTTGATGATGTAGCGGTTGTAGATGTTCTCAGTGAATACAGGAAAAGTACCAATACTGTTTCAAGGGAAAGACTACTTTGTTTCTTTGATAAATTGTCTGAAAAATATAATCATGTAATCTTTATAAATGCTCCCTTTGATTCGCCGCTAGGATTGATGAGTGAATGGGGGGTTCCGTTGGAGACACAATGGAACTTAAACGGGCATGGTATCGGACATGGTTATTCTGATGAATATCGGACAGATTATTTAGTGCGAGAATTTTATAGGCAGCAACTTGTACTGAGAGAAAAAGGCATTGATGCTGAACTACCGGAGGATTACATCAGGTATTGTGAATATGGTTCTATCCCCACATATAGCTTTAATTTGGGTATAGAACGATTTGTAGAATTCTTTTTTAATAGCTAGCTAATCTCACAATAATATTACTCTGCTGATACAGCCAGTCCGTAAACTCTTTCGGGCTGGCTGTTCTGTCTTTTACAGCCTTTTTCCTTTGCAGTGCTTCTTTCTTGAACGCTTCAAAAGCAGCCAGCATTTCTTCCAGCCGATCAGCCGGGAAGCCGGTTGTTTTCTTTGCCTTATTGATCTTGTTGCGCCAGTTCTGGCACTCGTTTTTGTAAAGCAGATCGTAGTTGT
>JAUNGD010000066.1 GCA_030524705.1 Lachnospiraceae bacterium
TTGGTTCGCATCTTCTGTCTTTTCTGCTCCCGGCACCATGTCCCATTGGTTCGCGCCTTCTGTCTTTTCTGCTCCCGGCGTTGTATTTTTGCCGACCTTTTCTCTCCGGCACCACTCCTCCAGTGCTGCCCGGCTCTGCTCGTACCTTCCCCGTACTCCGGCTGCCGCCCCGGAGGTCCTGGTTGTCTCGGCAACGGCCCTGTCCCTTCGGACAGACAACTCCTTCAATTCATCCTCAGAGGGTATCTGCATATTTTCTGCCGCAGGGGCGGGATGCTCCAGAGAACCGCATACCGGACAGGGTTTCCCTGATTTCAATGTCCTCGCCAGTATTCCGGCCTGGCCGCTCAAGAATGCTGCCTCCAGCTCCACATACTGTTTCCCCAAAGCAGTGCTGTTCTCCCTGGCCCGTATAAATTCCCGTTCTGCTTTCATCAGCGATCGCTTCAAATCCTCAAGCTCCTGCAGCATTTTTTCCAGATGGTCAAGGCTTTCCCTTCGCTTCGCCGCTTTTTCTTCCTCTGCTTCCAGCAGCCGCAGCTCCTGATCCGGGCGGCCGATCTGTTCAAACCGCTCCTTCCCTGATTTCAGCGTGTCTTCCCCTTTCTGGATCAGCTTTTCCAGCTCCTGGATTCTTCTGTTATTTTGTTCTTCCCCCTGCTGCAAACCGCTGATGGTCTGCTCCAGAGCCTTCAGCGCCTCATACCGGTTCATCTGCTCTGCCAGAACTGCCAGGCGCTCTCCCGCCTGATCTGCCAGCGGCTGCCGCCCGGATACCTCCTGATACCTGCGCTCCCACTGAGCATACTGTTCAGAAAGCTTTTTCAACAGCTCTTGCTTTTTCTGCATTTCCGCTTTCGCCTGCTCTATCATACGCAGTCTTCCCTGGGCTTCCTGCAGCCGCATCAAAGCCTGCTCCAGCCGTTGCACCTCTTTTCCTTCCGCCTGCTGCCGCTTTTTTTCCTGCTCTACGAGCTGCTTCAGCGCCGGTATCAGTTCCGCAAGACGGTAAGACACGCCATCTCCCGTCAGTGCCTCCCAGTATATTCCGACGCCGTCTCCATCTGCTGTCTCCCGGGACATTCCGGCACTATCCCCATTTACCGTCTCCCGGGACATTCCGGCGCCGTCTTCATTTGCTGTCTCCTGTACAGGAATACTAGCCTGAGGCAGGATAATCCCCTGTGCATACTGGCTGACGCTGCGCTGCAGCTCCTCATACTCTTTTTTCGTTTCCAGCAGTCTCCGCTTCAGCTCCTTCTGAAACTCAAGATACCGTCCGGTATTAAATATTTTTCGGAATATCCTTCCGCGTTCCTCCGTGCCCGCCAGCAAAAGCTTCAGAAAATCCCCCTGGGCGATCATCGCGATCTGGACAAACTGGCTGCGGTCAAGCCCCAGCAGCTCCTCGACAGCCTTCGTCGTCTGCCGGCTTCCGGCAACCACCTTCCCGTCAGGATACGTCAGCGAAGCATCCGCCGTCTCCTTCGTCATACCCTCCCCCCGGGCTTTGGGCCGAAGATATTCTGGATTGCGAAGTACCGTATATGATTTTCCCCGGCAGGTAAAATCCAGCTTAACATACGTTTTTTCAAGGGGAGCGGCAAAATCAGAGCGCAGCATATCCGGTTTTCGGACATCCCCGCTGGCTTCGCCGTACAGTGCAAACACAATCCCGTCAAATATTGTCGTCTTTCCGGCGCCGGTATCCCCGGTAATCAGGTAGAGCCCGTGATCTCCAAATTCTGAAAACGGCACCTCCACCTTGGATGCATACGGCCCAAAGGCGCACATGGTCAGTTTTTCCGGTCTCATTGCTTCTCACTCCTGTCTGTAAATCTGTTTCATCACTTCTGCCGCCAGATGCTTCTGTTCGTTATCCATCTCCCTGCCGTTCTGCTGCAAAAAGAATTCTTCGAAAAGCTCCTCCGGCGTTTTCTCCCCCACCAGCACCTCTTTTTGCTCCGCCGCTTCTGTCACACGGTTCTTTTCAAAATCAAGCCGCATAATGTTCGGATACACCTCCCGGAGCTTTCCGATAGCATCCAAAATTTCATTTTCATCCGTCAATGTGATATGCAGATAATCCTGCGGATTCGCCGCAGCGTATACTTCCTTTTGAAGCAGCTTCTCCAGCGGCCCCCGGATTTCCCGCAGGTCAAGCTTCGGTAATAGAGGAATCGTCGTCACTGTAACCCTCCTGTTGTTTGTCGTTTTACCGTCTTCTGATGCTGCCCGGCGGAATGACGCTTCGCTGTCCCCTTGCTCTTCGCAGTCTGCTTCTACTGTTTCTGCTGTTTCTGCCGGCTCTGCTGTCTCCACAACCGTCACCGACTTCCGGTGTCCCGCCTCTGAAAAAGAGTATTTCAGCGGAGAACCGCAGTAGCGCACCGTTTCACGCCCCACCCTCTGGGGCCGGTGCAGATGTCCCAGCGCCACATAATCAAAACCATCCACAACCGAAGCATCTACTTGATCCAGTCCGCCGATGGAAATCTCCTCCGAGTCGCACACAGAAGCCCCGGCTAAAAACTGATGCATCACCAGAATATTTGTCCGACCCTCCCGCAGCGTGGTCTCGGCCAGCACCGCCTCCACAGCCTGCTGTGTTGTCTCTATCTCCTGCTCCGGGAAAAAGCGCCTTACCTGGGACGGCCGCAGATACGGAAGAAGATAAATATCCACCTTCTGTTCCGGCAGCTCATATTTTTGGAGTCTTCCGTCAAACACCCTGGCCATATGTATCCCTGATTTTTCCAGCATCTGTCCGCCGTACGCCACGCGCTCCGCCGAGTCGTGATTGCCGCTGATGGCCCACACCGGAATTTCCAGGGCGGCAAACTGCGACAGAAACCAGTCCACCAGCTCCACAGCCTCCGCCGAGGGCATCGACTTATCGTACAAATCCCCGGCAATCAGTATCCCCTCCGGGTGCTGCTCCTCTGCCAGATCCAGAATCTGCCGTAAAATGTACCTCTGATCCTCCATCATGGAAAATCCATTGACCCGTTTTCCTATATGTAAATCCGAAATGTGAAAAAATTTCATTGCAAATTCCTTTCTTAAAATAAAATCCCGGCAAACCGGTTCATTTCCACTCTATCTTAACACAATTTTACCTGTATTCAAATTCAAAGAAACGCAATGCTAAATGAATTTCGGAAAAGCAGGCTTACATCTGTACCACAAAATATGCCCTAAAGCAGAAGCCTGCCTTAGAGCATATCGTCCTTCAATATTCTTCTTTTATGCGAATTACAGCGCTGTACCCTGTGCCAGCATTGCGTCAGCTACCTTCTCGAAGCCTGCAATGTTTGCGCCTGTCACATAGTTGCCTTCTACACCGTAACGTCTTGCTGCATCGGAGATCTTTGCGTAGATGTCGTTCATCATCTGCTGAAGCTTTGCATCTACTTCTTCAAATGTCCAGCTCATACGCATGCTGTTCTGGCACATCTCCAGTGCGGAAGTACCAACGCCGCCTGCGTTGGAAGCCTTACCCGGCAGGAAGAGCATTCCTTCCTCCAGGAAGAAGTCTGTTGCTTCACGTGTACTCGGCATGTTTGCACCTTCAGCTACTACGAGGCAGCCGTTTGCCTTCAGAGTCTTGGCATCCTCAAGATTCAGCTCGTTCTGTGTTGCACACGGAAGAGCGATGTCACATTTAATGGTCCAGATGCCCTTACCCTCTGTGTAAACAGCGCTGGATACCTGATCAGCGTACTCTTTGATACGTCCGCGGCGCACTTCCTTGATCTCCTTTACGATGTCAAGCTTGATACCTTCCGGATCGTATACGTATCCGTTGGAATCGCTCATGGCAACAACCTTAGCGCCAAGCTGCTGAGCCTTCTCTGTCGCGTAGATTGCAACGTTTCCTGAACCGGATACGACAACTGTCTTTCCAGCCAGCTCCATGTTGTGATCCTTCAGCAGTGCGTCCAGAATATATACAAGACCATAGCCTGTAGCCTGAGTACGTACCAGAGATCCTCCCCAGGTCAGACCCTTTCCGGTCAGAACACCTTCATACAGTCCCTGCAGTCTCTTGTACTGTCCGTACAGATAGCCGATCTCTCTTCCGCCTACACCGATATCGCCGGCCGGAACGTCCTGGTCAGCTCCGATGTACTTGGAAAGCTCAGTCATAAAGCTCTGGCAAAATGCCATAACCTCACGGTCAGATTTGCCCTTCGGGTCGAAGTTGGAGCCGCCTTTGCCGCCGCCGATGGGAAGACCTGTCAGAGAGTTCTTGAAAATCTGCTCAAATCCCAGGAATTTCAGAATACCCTGGTTTACAGACGGATGGAATCTCAGTCCTCCCTTGTACGGTCCGATTGCGCTGTTGAACTGTACGCGGTATCCCTTATTTACCTGAACCTTTCCGTTATCATCTACCCACGGAACCTTGAAAGAAATAATTCTCTCCGGCTCAACGAGTCTCTCCAGCAAACTTGCTGCACGATATTTTTCTTCGTTAGCGTCAATTACAAGTTTCAGTGAATCAAGCACCTCTTTAACTGCCTGATGGAACTCCGGCTCGCCCGGGTTCTGCGCTACGACGCGGTCATAAATCTCTTCTGTGTATGACATAAAAATTGGCCCCCTTGCCTAAAATAAATTTGTACTGAAGCAGCTCAAGACGTTCCCGCTTCAGCACGCGGTTTTATAAAACAAAGGTGTATGACATCCTTGCATTATAAAACCCCGCAGCATAAGCTACGGGGATCCTTCTGTCTGCTCCGTTGCACACATGCGAGGTTATTATACAATACTCGCAGTATTTTGGCAATTATTTTTTACACCGGCGCACTAAAGCGTTATCAAAGCAACGTATCCAGCTCCACCTGCTTCAGCAGCTCATCCACAAGCTCTCTTGCCGGAGGCTTCGTTCCCACCGTTGTCACAGCGCCTGCGGAGGTCGCCATACCAAGGGCCGCCGCCTCTCTCATCGGCAGCTTCCTTTCCCAGCCCCAGGCCAGAGCCGCCACCATCGCATCTCCGGCGCCCACAGTGGAATGTGTCTTCACAGACAGACCGCGGCATTTCAGCCCCTCTTCCTTTCCAAGGAAAATCGCTCCGCTTCCTCCCATGGAAATTGCCACAAAGCCGATTCCCTTATCCTGCAGCTTCCTTCCCAGCTCCACAAGCTCCTCTTCTGCAGCCTGGTGATCCAGATGATAGTATTCCTCCAGCTCTACCCGGTTCGGCTTGATTATATCCGGCTTCGCTTCCAGCGCATTGACAAACAGCCCGCCGTCCGCGTCCAGCAGGACCGAAGCGCCCTTCGCATGCATCTTTTCCGTAATTGTGCGGTAGATATTTTTATCCACGCCGCTGGGAATACTCCCTGACAGAACAATCAAAGTCTCCGGGGACGCATAGCTCTCCAGCTTTCCAATCAGCTCCTGAAGATCCGCCTCGCTCACCTTCGGCCCCGGCTCATTCAGCTCCGTCACCACGCCGCGTTTTTCCACAACCTTCATATTCGTCCGGGTCTCGCCGGACACCCGGATAAAATCGGTCTGAATTCCGTACTCCGACAGTACCTTTTCTATTACCTCTCCTGCGTTTCCCGCAATAAATCCAGTCGCAATCGAAGTACCGCCAAGCTGTTTGATCGTTTTTGATACGTTGATACCCTTTCCTCCCGCATCCAGCTCAATTCTTTGGATGCGGTTCAGCCCTCCCTGCTCAAGGCTGTCAATGTCCACGGTTTTATCAATAGCCGGATTCATCGTCACTGTTACGATCATCTTTTTACCTCCAGTCACATCATTATTTTCTGTTTTTCCCCATTGCCGGGCCGCCCATCAAGGCCCGCCGCTCTTTCTCACAAAAAAGTATAACATATCACACGGAATATGCAAACCAATACGATTTTTTCCGAAGCTCTGCCTTTCGAAGCTCTGCAAGGTACTATTTTCTCCGTCCCCGCACCGCTCTCCATGCAAAGGACAAAGCAAGACGTCCCTGCATCCCCCTTCAAACAGAAGACAAAACAAGACGCCCCTGCATCTCTTTTCAAACAGAGAGCAGAAGCGTCTTTTCTCATATATTTATAGGAAAATATATTTTTTTATTTATTTCTTAGCTATTCTTTTTCTTAGCTGTTCTTATTATTTTACTACTTAGTTATTTTTATGGTTCCTTAATTATTCCTTGTAATCTGCCCGGGCTCCCAGCGTCAGATCTACCTTCTCTTCCTTGTATTCCCCGTCATCTGCTGTGCTGACCGTCACCTTAATCTCCTCGCCTGCTGCATAGTACGCCAGGGCGTCCCGCAGCTCATCCATCGTAGAAACACTGCTGCCGTCAAATTTCGTGATAATATCGCCTTTCTGAAGTCCTGCTTCATCTGCCGGGCTGTCCTCTGCGACCTCTGTGATGAAGATACCCTTTGGGATACCGTACAGAGACGCCATCTCTTCTGTCACGCCCTCGCCGGAGATACCGATGTAGGCGCTGTCCTCTTCATCCACTGTTTCGGTTCTGGTTTTCTTGTTCATCAGATCCTCAAGGATCGGCTTTGCGTAGGAAATCGGGATAGCATAGCCCATACCTTCTACGCCCTCTGCCTTTATCTTCGCTGAGTTGATACCTACTACGTGACCGTTCATGTCCAGAAGCGCGCCGCCGCTGTTGCCGCCGTTGATCGCTGCATCTGTCTGAATCAGCTGCGTGTTGTCATATCCGTCTGCCTGGATCGTGCGGTTCAATGCGCTGACAATACCAGTGGTGACCGACTGTCCGTAGCCCAGAGCGTTACCGATAGCAACTACCTGCTCTCCTACCACCAGATCATCGGAATCACCGATCTGTGCTACCTTGATCTGATCCATCGTATCATCAGAAATATCGGAAAGCTTAACCGCTACCACTGCCAGATCGTTCTCTGCGTCCGTACCCTTCACGGCCGCCTCGTATACCTCATCATCCACAAATCCGACGGTGATCTCCGTAGCCCCTTCCACTACGTGGTTGTTCGTACAGATCAAAAGCTCTCCGTCATTCTGTCCTATAATGATGCCCGAGCCGCAGCTTTCCTGCTCATAGGTATAGGTTCTTCCGTTGCCGAATCCATACATTCCGTACATGCCGAACAGATCCTGTACCTCCTGCACGGATTTGTTTGTAATGGATACGACCGCCGGCATCACCTCGGCTGCCACATCTGACACTCCGGTGATCGTACCGTCCGTCTTCACCTCAGCCTGTTCTACGTCCGCCGTGGACAACAGAGTGTATTCTCCTGTCCCTTCCTTCACTTCCGGAATTTCGTCTTTATCTGCAAAACCGGTAAGTCCGGTGATAGCGCCAGCAGTCAATACACCTGCACACAATAATGAAAGTAATGTTTTTTTCTTCATTAAAATCCCTCCTCTGTTTTTATGCCTTGAGTATAGGCGGGGCTTTTGACAGAATTGTGATGAATTTATGTTAAATCTGTGAACAAAGAAGCGGCTTTCCTCCTGCCCTTTTGCCCACTCCATTACCGCAGCAGTACGCTGCCGAACCAGGTCACAATATTGCTGCCGTTGTCAAATACGATTCCCGCTTTTTCCGCCAGCAGCGGCACAAGTACGCCGTATCCCTCGATACAGGAGATCATTTGGTCCGGGTGCCGACAGGGCGCATCCGGGTATGCGCATTCCCCGCAGATCGCACAGGAATCCCCAGACATAGCCAGGGTCTGGAAGGAGAACTCCTGAAAAATATCCCGGATCTGCCGCGTCACTTCCTCATGGCCGCTGCGGGTGGCCAGGGTCTCTTCCATATTTTCAATATCCTGAACCTCCGCAATGGTAGTAAATACAAATACCTCGTCGTAGCCCCTGCAGATTTCCCGGCATTCTTCTACAGTCCCTACTCCCGGCGGGCACGCCCAGCTTTTCCCGTAGCGCGGACATTCCGTTTCGCAAATATACCGGGCCCGCTCGGAAAATTCAATTTCACTGGCGGGAAGCCATGCATACTGAACAATGGGAAGCTCCAGAAGCCTCTGTTCAATCTCATTTTTTTTATTTTCATCTGTCATAAAAATTCACTCCGTTTCCTGTGCTTTTAAGTATAACCAGAATTTACTTCTTCTTCAATATCCTTTTTTAAGAAAGAACAGCTTGATTTTTTCGACAAGAATTGATACCCTCTGTAGTATGATACAAACTGTTACAAGTCATAAATGGGGGAATTTGCCATGCATTTTGTGATAAAAGCGTTTTTGGCCGGATTCTGGCTGATTCTTGTGCCGACAGCCTCCGGAGCTTTATTTTTAAGAAGGAAGACAACCTTCTCGCTGGAAGAGAGCTTCCTTGCCGGCTACGTGTTTCTGTTCGCAACAGCGGAACTGCTGACCGTCCCGCTTCTTTTTCTTGATGCGCCGCTCCATATACTGGTGATAAGCTATGGGGTTGTCACGGTGCTGGCCGCCATTGCCGGTCTCTTGCGTATGAAAAAACAGGGATTTTCCAAATGGTTTCCTGCTCCCGGCAGGCTGAAAAGCACCTCCGTCTTTTTCTGGGCGGCGCTGCTTCTAATCGCTTTCCAGGTATTTGTCGTTGTCCGGTACGCCCATCTGGATGCCGATGACGCGCTTTATGTTGCCGCATCCACAACGGCTGTGCAGGAGGACAGCATTTTCCATATCAATGCTTATACCGGACTTCCCTATCTTACTCTGCCCCGCAGATATATCTTCTCGCCGTTTCCGATGTTTCTGGCTGTCATCAGCCAGCTCTGCGGCGGACTTCACGCCGCAATCACGGCCCATACGGTATTTCCCGCCGTATTTATACCGGCATCCTACGTGGCGATGTACCAGCTTGGCAGAAAATGGCTGCCCAAAGAAAAAGACGCCCAGGGAATTTTTCTGTTTCTCTGCGCAGTGCTGTGCTGGTTCTCAGCGTATTCTGAATATAATGCCGGTAACTTCCAGATGGTACGTATCTGGCAGGGAAAAGCCATACTGGCGGCGTTTATGGTGCCGGTGATCCTGTATTTCTCCCTGACCATCGTCATGGAAGAGAGGCCGGAATACTCCTGGCTTCTGTATGCTATGGTAAATCTGGGAACCTGCCTGCTCTCCTCCGTGGGAATCATTTTCGCCCCGATCATGATGGGAATTTTCGTGCTCATGGGGGCGATCCGCTTCAAAAGCCTGCGCCGGGCAGCTGCCGGGCTGGCGTGCTGCCTGCCCTCCGTGATCCTAGGCATTAGTTACATTCTGATTTTAGTATTAAGAGGACGTGGAATATTATGAAAGCTATCCTGATGTGGATCATTTCCAACTGGAATATGTACTGGGGCGACGGATTTTACCAGTATCTTCTGCTGATCTCCGTCATTTATCTTCTGTTTCAAAAAAGAAAAGAAAAAAACACGAGACACACACTGATATATTCAGTGATCCTTCTGGGCGTCTTCACCCTTCCCTTCACGGCAGCGGTCATCCGGGCGTGTATCGGCGAAGAAGTCTACTGGAGAGTGCTGTGGCTCTTGCCGACGGTTCCGCTGATCGCTCTGGCCGCGGCAGATTTTCTGAGAAAAAGAAAGTCCAGGCTCCTGCAGATTATCTGCCTGCTGGCCTTCACAGGAATTATTGTATTTTCCGGCAAGGGTATGTTTCGGGCCGTCAACTATTTTATAGCAGATAATCCGCAGAAGGTTCCCAGCGAAGTAGCCTACATCTGCAACCTAGTCAACGAAAGGGCCGAAGAGGCCGGTTTTTCACAGGTGCGGATCGCTGCGGATGACCATATTGCTTCCTATGTCAGAGTCTATGACGCTTCGATACTTATGCCCTACGGACGGAGGGATAAGGGTGCTCTGGATAAATACAGCACCACCTTATACAAGCAGATCAATGCTTCTGAGCCTTCCTTCAAAAAAATAGCCAAATGCGCAAAACAGTTGGAATGCCATTTTATCATTGTAGACCTGAGAGGGGAGTCTCCCTTCGATACTTTTGAAAAATATGGCTACACGAAAATCGGTGAACTTCACAACTACACTATATTTCAGTTCACCGCCCAGGAAGGAGAATAAGCCATGGCCAATTTCTGCCTGATCCTTCAATATGACGGTACCCGCTACAACGGCTGGCAGCGTCAGGGCAACACTGCCGACACCATACAGGAAAAACTGGAAAATATTCTGGAGCATCTATATGGGGAGCCCGTAGAAATCAACGGCTCCGGCCGCACCGATGCCGGCGTGCATGCGCTGCGTCAGGTGGCCAACTACCGTGTGCCCCGTATGCTCAGCCGGTATTCCTGCCAGGAAATCCAGCAGTATTTCAACCAATATCTTCCGCAGGATATCCGCATACTGTCCGTGGACAGGGCGGACGACCGTTTCCATGCGCGTCTGAGCGCAGAAAGCAAGCTCTATGAATACCGCATCGACTGCGGCGAAATTGCCAATGTGTTCCAGCGGCGTTATCTCTACCGCATAGACGAACCGCTGAATATCGAAAAAATGCAGGAGGCCGCTTCTTATTTGATCGGAACCCACGACTTTAAAAGCTTCTGCGCCAACCGTCGCATGAAAAAATCCACGGTCCGCACTATTTACGATATTTCCTTTGAGCTCCGGGACGGCATTCTGTACATCCGCTACCTCGGCGACGGATTCCTGTATCACATGGTACGCATCCTGACGGGCACGCTGATTGAGATCGGTCTGGGAGACCGCCTGCCGTCGCAAGTCCCGGCCGCTTTGGAGGGGCTTGACCGTTCCCTGGCCGGCTTTACGGCACCTCCCCAGGGATTATTCCTGTCAGAGGTATATTACCCGACTCAGGAATAGCTTCCGGGACATACGGTACGTGGCTCAGCAATACTGCTTCAGCACCTGCCAGAGCGCCGATACCGGAAGCCCCACCACCGTATTATAATCCCCTTCAATAGATTCGATCCACGCGGCAAACTTCCCCTGGATCCCGTAAGCCCCGGCCTTGTCCATCGGCTCTCCGGTATCCAGGTATTTTTCTGTCTCCTGCTCTGTCATCGGATATACACGCACCTTCGTCTCCCGGAAAAAGGTATGGCAGGTGCTTTTCTCTTTTTCCTTCACGATCACCGTAACCCCGGTAAATACGGAATGCGTATTTCCCTGGATGCTCCGCAGCATCCCTCTCGCTTCGTCCCGGTCCGCCGGCTTTCCCATAATATGCCCGTCATGGTACACAATGGTATCAGAGCCGATCACAATGCCCTCCTGTATTCCTCCGGCAACATCCGCCGCCTTCTGTGCAGAAAGCTCCTTTACGACCTCCCCGGGCTCCTGGCTCGTGATGACTTCTTCCGCCCTGCTGGGAATTACTTCAAATTCCAGTCCGATCTGTTCCATCAACTCTTTTCTTCTCGGCGATGCCGAAGCAAGAATTATTTTTTTCATTGTATCCTCCAATCTTTTTCTGGACATTCTTTTCTGAAAATGATAACTTATACCCTAAGGATATGTGCTAATACGCTGTTCTAAAAAATGAAAGGGCTCTTCATCATGTTTCTTATCATCGTAAATCAGATACTTAAAATGCTGCTTCTGATGCTGGTGGGCTACCTCTGCTACAAACTAAAGCTCATCGACCAGCAAGGCAACCAGTCGCTCGCCAATCTGCTTTTGATGGTTGTTAACCCTGTGCTCGCGGTTATGGCATTGCAGACAGATTACAACCCACATCTCGTTTCCGGGCTGCTGACCGCATATCTGCTGGCCGTCATCTCCCATTTCATAGCCATCGTTATCTCCACAGTCCTCGTAAAAGCAACAGGGAACCCAGACTATTCCATTGAACGTTTTTCCTGTGTTTATTCCAACTGTGGCTTTATGGGAATTCCGCTGGTACAAAGCATTCTCGGAAGTGAAGGCGTGTTATATATTACCGCCTATATGACCGTTTTTAATATCCTTTCCTGGACCCACGGCGTTGCTCTGATGACAGGCAAAGCCAGTCTGAAGGATCTGAAAAAAGGTCTGTTTTCACCTATGATCTTTGCAAGTATCCTGGGGCTTGTTCTATTCTTTACAAGAATCCGTTTTCCGCTTGTTATTGCAGATACGCTGAATTATATCAGCGGCCTGAATACCCCGCTGGCTATGATGATTGCCGGAGTCTCCGTAGCACAGACCGATATTTTGAAAATCCTTCAAAATAAAAAAATATATTTTCTTGCCTTTGTTAAGCTTTTGCTGGTACCCACAGCCGCACTTTGCATCCTGACGGTTCTTCCGGTGAACTCCACCGTAGCCTGCACAATACTGATCGCATCTGCGTGCCCGTCGGCAGCTACTTGTACGATGTTTGCACTGCGGTTCCAGAGAAATCACCGCTACGCTTCAGAGATCTACGCACTTACAACGGTATGTTCCCTGGCAACCATTCCACTATTTGTATACGCAGCAGAGCGCCTTCTTGTCTAAGAAGACGCTCTTTTTTATCACATAGGAAGACTTTAACGTATCCTTCTGCGTTTACTGCCGGATATAAATTCCCTGAGATTCAATAAAATCATCCAGATCTGCAATGGTTTCCTCGGCCCAGGTCTCGCTGACATCGGAACTCTTCTGTTCCGTCCCCCGTCCTGCCGGATCCTTCTCACGATCCGGGATAGCTTTCTCATTCTCCGCCGCATTCCTTTTTAACAATCTCGTATCCTCCATGCTATCAGCCTCCTGTCTTTTTGATATATTCTCCAGTCAACAGCACTGCCGCCGACTAAATGATCCAGTCACTTCCATTCCAGAAACCCTCCTGGCCCAGCTCCGTCATGCGTGCGCGGTCCTTAAACTGAAGCTCCGGATTCTTGATGCTGACCCTGGTACCTCCCGGCACAGATGACGTGATAAATGCGTTGGAACCAATAATGGCTCCCTCGCCGATTACCGTGTCGCCGCCCAGGATAGACGCCCCTGAATATACGGTGACATTATCCTCCAGCGTCGGATGACGCTTAACGTTACGCAGCGTCTGGCCGCCCCTCGTGGAGAGCGCCCCCAGCGTAACGCCCTGGTATATTTTTGCCCCGGTGCCTATCTCCGTCGTCTCTCCGACTACCACGCCTGTACCGTGGTCGATAAAAAAGTAACTCCCAATCGTAGCCCCCGGATGGATATCAATACCGGTAAGGCCGTGGGCGTACTCCGTCATGATCCTGGGAATCAGCGGCACTCCAAGAATATGAAGCTCATGGGCGATCCGGTTCACCGTAATGGCAAAAACACCGGGATAAGAGAAAATAACCTCATCTGTATTAAAAGCCGCCGGATCTCCGTCATATGCGGCCTGCACGTCCGTCGCCAGAATAGAACGCAGCGCCGGTATACGCTTCAGAAATTTCCGCACGATCTCCTCTGCCCTCTGCCGTGCTTCCTCTTCATTCTTCGGAGCATCCTCCGAATGAAACAGCGCCTTTGTCACCTGTCTTGTCAAACGGTACTGGATGTCCTCCAGCAGTTCTCCCACATGGTACTCAACGGATTGTTCATTCAACGCCTTTGTCTCAAAAAAGCCCGGGAAAACGATGCTCCTGATCTTTTCCAGAAGGTCAATGATCGTGTCACTGTTTAATCTGTATTTCTTGTTGATACTGCAGGTCTCGGGATGCTCCTGATAACTGTTCAGGATCTCTCCCACTAATGCGTCCATCTCTTTTTTATATGAGCCACTCATTTCAGCTCTCCTTTTCCATCCTCTGTCTGTTTTACTATATGCATACGGCAAGTCTTCTAATAAGCCATTCCGCAGATCTGGTACAGCATCGCCTCTGTCACCGGATACGGAACGTTTTTCAGCTTATCCGCATTTGACATCAGCCCGCGTACAGCCTTTGTGACAAGCTCTTCATCCGCCTCCATCGGCCCCAGGAGCCTGTGGATAAACGCCGTAAAATACTGAATGTCCGGGAAGCCCGTAAGGGTCAGGACCTTTTTCCGAATCAGCGGCCCGGCTGATGCAAGATAACCCGGCAGGAAATACCCGACCGCTTTGCCGTGGGGAATTCCCTTTTCGTAAGTCAGATAATAACTCAGTCCGTGGGGCAGCGCGGTGCCCGTATGGGCGATCGCCATTCCCGCCAGCGTGGATGCAAGCAGCAGCGTATCGCATTCCTCCGCCGTAACATCCGCTCCGATCAGCACATTCTTTGCACTGCTCCAGATCCCCATACCGTACTCGCAGAGCATATGGCTGAACTCCGTCGCGTTTGTGTTGATATAGCTCTCAATAAAGTGTCCCAGTGCATCCACTGCAGTATTGACAAGAATATCCCGTCTCGTTCCCACCAGATATTTTCCGTCCGCCAAAGCGTACACTGGATATATTTTGTGTGGCAGGCTGGCCTTGGTATGCACATCATGCCTCGTAAGGATCGCATAGGGCGTAGCCTCCGATCCTGTCCCGCAGGTCGTCGGCACCTCAACTACCGGAAGGGCCGTATCATCCCCCTTCTGGTAGAGAAAATCTGCATCCTTATCTTTGTGGGCAATCATCAGAGCCACCGCCTTCGCCGCATCCATCGGCGAGCCTCCGCCGATCCCGATCACAAAATCCACCTGCTCCTTCAGGCCGGTCTCTCTGACCTTCATGACCATCTCCACCGACGGGTTCGGCTCCGTCTCATCAAATATATAGTAAGAAACTCCCTGTTCCTTCAACGCTTCTGTGACATCCTCCAGGGAACCGTTTGAAGCCGAACTTTTTCCCGTCACAATCAGGGCCTTTTTCCCCAGAGCTGTCCATTCTGCTCCGTGCTTTCTTACACAATCCCTCTCACTATAAATCCTGGTCGGCAAATAAAAATACATTTTCTTCCCCCCAGTCCCTCATATTTTTAAAATATTCCGCCGTATTGCCGTTACTCCGGCTTTATCTCTTCTGATGTTTCCTCCGGCTCTGTCTCTCCTGATAATTCATCCGGCTGCACGTCCTCCGCCGCGCTCTCCGGCTCTGTCTCTTCTGCCGCTTCCTCCGGCTGCACATCCTTCGTCACTTCCGCTTCCCCGGATGATGCTTCCAGTCCTTCTCCTTCTGCCTCCACTGTCTCCGCTGCCGGGCTCTCCTGCTCCGGCTCGTCACTCCCTTCGGCAGCTTCCTCCGTTACGTCCACGGAATCCACCACTACGGCATCCGCATCTGCCTCCTCTGGATCCACTACCTCCGGCATTTTGTTGCCGCAGTTGGAACAGAAGCGCTCATGCTCCGGCACCTCCATATTGCAGCACGGACAGAGCACAACTCCCTTTACCACCCGGATCTGCTCCTTTAACTGCTCGATCAGCTCATTCTTTTCGTTGATCGACTGAATCTCGGACTCAAACCCCTCGAAGGGTGCTTCTCTGTACTGCTCATACAGCCTTTTCCCCATTTCGATATAGAGATTATTGATCTGCTTTTTCGCATCGTTTACCTTACCGTTAAGCTGTCTGACCTCATTCATTTTCTGTACTTCTTCAACGGTGTCCTTGCCGATTTTTCTCACTTTTTTTCCAATCTCTTCAAAATTCATTACAAAACCTCCTTATATACTGTACGCCATAAAAATCATTCATTATAGATTAATGCCATAAATACAAGATCTCTGTCAGAATTATTCTCCATTGCATGGCTCTGGCCGACCTCGATCACACATACGTCCCCGGGACCGACCTCTGTCCTTGAGCCGTCATTATCCACAAAGGTTCCATGACCTTCCAATATAAAATATGGCTCCGTATTGCCGATGTGCTGATGCCATCCGATGCTGCAGCCCGGCTTCAGGCGGCAAAGTGCGTACATATTGCCGTGACCGTTCAGCTCTTCCTTTGAAACAATATGATGAATTTCCACTTCGCCTTTTCCTCCGCGAAGCCCCTGTTTTATCTCTACCTGTGTCTTTCTGACCATGAGGCACCCCTTTCCGTATCACTGAATTTTCCCGCATTAACCAGATAAATTGTGATACACCCATCTTAAAAGAATCGCCTGAAATTGTCAACTTCTATCCTCAATGTTCAGAAAAATTTAAGCAGGACACATTGTAAATCTCTCTTTCCTTGACATTCATTTTCATTTCGCATAGAATCGGCTTAACGGCAATGTACACAGACTGGCGCACTTTCATATACTAACACAGAGTTTAAACCAAACGAGGTATTCCAAATGACAATCCGCATAAAAGAAAATTACAACCACACACTTTACGCCTGCTTCATCGGGTATATTATTCAGGCCATTGTAAACAATTTTGTGCCGCTGCTCTTTCTGACCTTCCAGCGGGAATACGGCATTTCTCTTGAAAAGATTTCACTGCTGATCACCTTCAACTTCGGTATACAGCTTCTGGTGGATTTCCTGGCGGCAGGCTTTGTGGACCGGATCGGTTACCGGATCTGTGTGGTGGCGGCCCAGCTTTTCTCCTGTACGGGACTTCTGGCGCTGGCTTTTCTGCCGGGTATTATGCCTGACCCCTTCTACGGACTTCTGGCGGCGGGCATCATTTACGCCATCGGCGGCGGATTGATCGAGGTCCTGATCAGCCCCATCGTAGAAGCCTGTCCGACAAAACACAAAAAAGCAGCGATGGGCCTGCTGCACTCCTTCTATTGCTGGGGTCATGCAGCAGTCATCCTGCTTTCTACTTTGTTTTTTACTGTTTTCGGTATAGAGAACTGGCGGATCCTGGCATGTATCTGGGCCTCCGTCCCGTTCCTGAACGCTTTATATTTCACCCAGGTTCCCATCACCTCATTAAATGAAAATGGCTCCGGTATGTCCGTAAAAGAGCTTTTTCGCAATAAAATGTTCTGGTTCATGGCTATTCTGATGGTCTGTGCAGGAGCCTGCGAGCAGGGTATCAGCCAATGGGCTTCCGCCTTCGCAGAATCCAGCCTGAATGTATCCAAGACCGTCGGCGATCTTGCCGGACCGTGCGCTTTTGCGATCCTGATGGGAATTTCCCGTATTGTGTATGCCAAATTCAGTGAACAGATTTCTCTTTATAAGTATATGTTCTGTTGTGGAATTCTCTGTCTGATCAGCTACCTTCTGGCTGCGCTGTCTGCTTCTCCGCTGCTCGGACTGCTGGGCTGTGCGCTCTGCGGCCTCTCCGTCGGTGTCATGTGGCCCGGTACTTTCAGCGTTTCCGCCCGAAATATCCCCGGCGGAGGCACGGCCATGTTTGCATTTCTGGCCCTTGCCGGAGACGTCGGATGCGGAGGCGGTCCGTCCCTCATCGGTCTCGTTTCCGGACTGGCGGACGGCAATATGAAAGCCGGTATTCTCAGTGGGGTTGCGTTTCCGCTGCTGCTCATTGTGACGCTGCTTTATCTTATGCGGAAAAGAGAAGCGGCTGCCTGACCGTCTATCACCCCCTTTCTGCCCTGTATGCTGCCCCCTTTTCCTGCTGTTATGAGCATGCTATTTCTGTTCTCCTTTTAATGCTTTCAGCGTATTACCATGCATTGTCGTTTTTCTGCACGTGTCCTGTGTAAGATAACACGAATATATGAGATCCAGCATCATAAGAATCGGGAACTGGGGAGAGATCACACTGCCGTGATCGAGATATTTCAAAGACGGGATCAGAACCACTTCATCACAGAACTGACCGTATTCGTCACTGTTTTTTGTTGTGATGAGTACGGTCTTGGCTTTCTGTCTGTGGGCCGCCCGAAGCAAATACCTCACTTCCTCCTTCTCGCCGCTGATACTAATACCGATTACCATAGATGCTTCGCTCTGGAACACTGCCTGCATCCGTATCAGATCACTGTCCTGCATAGAATCAATTCCCACTCCGATACGCATAAAACGCATCTCCATCTCCCGGGCCGCCAGTCCCGAGCTGCCCCGCCCGCAGACCAGCACCTGCCGCGCCTCACTGATGTACCGGCAGATCCTGGCAATCTGTTCTTCATTCATCAGGCTGTACGTCTTATTCAAAAGCTCCTGATACGCGTTCAGCACCATTCTGGTCGGCTCAGCGATGGATTCCTTTTTATCCACAAAGGTCTCTTCATACTGATAAACAAATTCACGGTACCCCCTGTAGCCGCATTTCTTTGCAAAACGTGAAAGAGAAGCCTCTGACACATACAGTCGTTCAGCAATCGCTCTGGCTGAAAAATCCACTTTTTCCTGATTTTTAATAAAAAAATCAGCAATATTCTTTTCCAGCGGTGTAAATTTCTCATAGTTCGATTCAATGATCGGTGCTACCGATTTAATATAGTATTTCATATCTTTCGTTCCTTTTCTTTCCCCATGCAGCTCATGAAATGATAAAATGCCTCCGGCATTCCGGCATCATTTTCATGTTCTGCAAATGCAAGCCGTGTCTGCAACGCAACAACCGGAATCAAATACCGCGCCACAGCCTTGTTAATCCTGTCACTTAGAAACTTTTTGGGGGCCATTCAGCTTAAAAATTACCCTTTTTCACAAATTCCTCCTATTATTTTATTATGAATAACCCTGACAGTAAATAATATATGTCAGACTTTTTCCTTCATTTTTTCTTAAATTTAACTTCGGTAAATCACCGCCGGAAGTATTACACTCTGCGATCACAGAATGCCTGGCCTGCGCCGCGATCCTGCTTCACAGTCCCGATGACCCGATACGATCAATCTGCCCCTCAGCTTTTCTACTCTCTCATCCATACCTTTCGACCTCCTTTTCGTAGCTTGAGTATAACCTGTAGAGTTTTATTTTCAATAGGTCTGAGAGCTTCTGAAAGTGCTTTCATTCATTTCTCCCTACCCTCAAAATATGGTGAAGCACTGCTCATTTCTTTTAGTAAAATCGCTCATATTTTAGTACCTTCTTTCATCCTTGCTCTATCCCAGGCGAATTATACATATTCGGGAGCATAAAAAATACTGCCCGTAATGGACAGCATAAAAAATTTATATTTTTTTCTTTATTGTCTTATGCTTCTCTTTTTCAGCTCTCACAGCTCCTCTGCCGGGGCACGAAGAATCTTCCGCAGCTCGGCAACCGCCGCCACCGCAAGAATGACCTCGGCGGTGAACTGCGCATACGCCAGGCCGTAGAGCGGAAAGAGGTAATTCAAAATCACCAGAGCCGGAATCTCCAGCACGATCTTGCGCAAAAGTGCGAAAATCAGCGATTTCTTCCCCATACCGCAGGCCTGAAAGACGCCGACGGCCAGAAAATCCATACAGAGGAAGGGCAGTGCGAAACACATTCCCCGAAGGAAACGGCTGCCATATGCAATAATCGTCTCATTTTTCATAAATAATGAAATCAGCAGCTCAGAGCTCAGGTAGTACACGGCAGCCACCGCCACGAGAAACGAAATGGAAAGCTTTATGGAAAAGAAAATCGTCTCTTTCATACGCGCTCTGTTTTTGCTGGCAAAATTATAGCTGATCAGCGGCATGATTCCCTGGGATATTCCCATTGCGATATACATGGGAACCATATTGATCTTCTGTGCGATTCCCATGGCCGCCACCGCATCAGAGCCATAGGAGGAGGTAAAATTATTGAGCACGGTCATTCCCGTCACATTCAGCAGATTCTGAATAGCTGCCGGGATTCCCACCGCGCACACGCCGATAACAATAGACCTCCGAAGGCCGAACATGGATGGGCGGATACATACATAGGTCCTTCCTCTTTTTACAAAGAGCAGCACAAAGAAATAAATGCAGGCCACACAGTTCGACAGGAAGGTAGCCAGTCCCGCTCCGGCGGCTCCCATATTTAAGCCCCAGGGCATGATAAAAATGGGGTCCAGAATAATGTTCAGCAGGCACCCGCTCATCGTTCCGATACTGGCATGCAAAGACGCCCCCTCCGCCCGGACCAGATATGCAAGAACGACATTCAGAATAGCCGGCGCAGCGCCGCAGGTCACAGTCCATTTTAAGTACGCTCCGGTGGCCGCGGCTGTCTCAGAATCCGCCCCCAGTACGTTCAGCAGCGGCCCGCGGAATACCGTATACATCAGGGAAAACAAAGCGCCGAAGATCAGCGCGCAGTAAAACCCGAAGGCGGAACTCCGGTATACCGTGTCGTACTCCTTTTTCCCCAGGGCCCGGCTCATCATGCTGGAGCTGCCGACGCCGAACAGATTGTTGACCGCGTTAAACGCCAGCAAAACGGGGGCCGCCAGCGTCACCGCCGCATTCTGCACCGGATCGCCTATCATTCCAACGAAATACGTATCCGCCATATTGTAAATTACCATAACCAGGGAACTGAGCACAGTGGGTATGGCCAACGTCATAAATGCCTTCGGTATCGGAGTTTGTTCAAATAAAACAGTCTTTTTTGTATCCTCCATAATACATCTCCTCTCTGTTGTGAATATTGGTTTATAGCCTTCTGAAATCTAATAAATCTTCTCCTACAATCTTCTGAAGTCCATAGCGCTGCGTAAAAATAAAGTTTTCTATACGTCAAAAAAGCCTGTAAAAACAGGCTTTTTCAGAGGCGCGAACCGGATTTGAACCGGTGATAAGGGTGTTGCAGACCCGTGCCTTACCACTTGGCTATCGCGCCATATAAGTGACTCCTACGAGAATCGAACTCGTGTTACCGCCGTGAAAGGGCGATGTCTTAACCGCTTGACCAAGGAGCCATAATTATCATATGTTGTAACAGACTCTTTGATACAACAAAACTCCCCGAGTTGGGCTCGAACCAACAACCCTTCGGTTAACAGCCGAATGCTCTACCATTGAGCTATCGAGGAATATCACTATGGACACTTAACGACCATATCCGGTCGTTTTCGTGCGATGCATGCCGAACGCTCAGTGAATTCAGCAATCCGGCCTGAAGATGAAGTTGTAAATCAACATACCTTCAAAACCACATACAGAATACTATATCCATCCGT
>JAUNGD010000067.1 GCA_030524705.1 Lachnospiraceae bacterium
AGGCCGCCGAAAAAGCACTTTACGAACAGGATGGCGAAGAGGCCGCCGAGGTACGGAATGTACAGCGGAACAGCCGGAGGAAGCGAGAGCGCCAGAAGAAGACCTGTGACGACGGCGCTTCCGTCCTTTACTGTATTTGGCTTTTTCGCAATATAGTCAAAAACAAATTCTGTCATAACCGCCGAGAAAATGGAAACGGCAATGACAAGAAATGCGTGCAGCCCGTAACGGTAGATACCGAACAGTGTAGCGGGAGCCAGAGCCAGGGTCACATCGGTCATAACTTTTCCGGTCGTCAGCTTGCTCCTGATATGCGGGCTGGAAGAAACATTCAATAGTTTATCGTTCATTTCGTCAGTTCCCTCCCATTCTCTTTGTTGCCATAATAGAGGCTTTTGTCTGTTTGAAGAGCTGCATCAGGGGCCGCTTGGCCGGGCATACGTAGGTGCAGGAGCCGCAGGCGATGCAGTCAAGACCGTACAGTCTTTTTTCGTACTGTACATAATCCTTGCGCTCGGCGGCCTCAGCCATTGCCTGGGGGATCAGATGGATCGGACAGGCTCTGGTGCATCGGCCGCAGCGGATACATGCGGTGGCCTCTTCTTCTGCCAGCTCCACCTCATCTTCGGCAAGAACGGTCAGTGCGTTATTGTTTTTACATACCGGCACGTCCAGAGAGGACATTGCAATACCCATCATAGGGCCGCCGCTGAGGACCTTTTTGACCGTACAGCCCGGTTTGATGCCGCCGGCCGCTTCGATCAGCTCCTCGCAGGAAGTGCCGATACGGACCGACATAGTCCGGGGATTTGCGATGGCGTCGCCGGATACCGTGAAATAGCGTTCCATCAGAGGCTCGGAATTGTGAACCGCGTGATAGATTGCATTCAGGGTGCTGACGTTGCATACGACGCAGCCCACGTCCGCCGGAAGCTGTCCGAAGCGCAGGTCTCTGCCGCTGACAACGGAAATCAGGTTGCGCTCGCCGCCTTCGGGGTATTTTGCCATGACCGGCTGGACCAAGATGTGCTTTTCTCCGGCACAGACCGCTTCCATAGCCTTGATCGCGTCCGGTTTGTTATCCTCTATGGCGATGATGCCCTTGGCGTTTGGAAAGAGCTGCAGCACCAGGCGCAGGCCCTCGATGATGTTTCTGTTTTCATTTTGCATCAGCCTGTCGTCACAGGTGATGTAGGGCTCGCACTCAGCGCCGTTGGCGATGACATAGTCAATGGCCTCCGGGGTTCTGACGGAGAGCTTTACATGGGTGGGGAAGCCTGCGCCTCCCATACCGACGATGCCGGCCCGCTTGATATCGTCCAAAATATCTTTATTGGAAAGCGTCCCCTTATGGGGCGTTTTGCCGATGCCGGGGGCCAGGGTGTACTGCCCGTCGTTTTCGACGATGATGCACATGGCTCTGGCACCGGAGGCAGTGTGGCGTTCTTCGATGGCTTTCACCTTGCCGGAGCAGGAGCTGATGATATTTGCAGAAACATAACCGTCCGCTTCCGCAATGATCTGCCCTGCAAGGACAGGATCGCCCTTGGCGACCACCGGCCTGGCCGGTTTGCCGATATGCTGGTTGATGGGAAATACGAGGTCGCCCTTGGGCAGGTATGCTTCCACCTTCTGACCTTTGGAAAGATCCTTGTGCCCTTCCGGATGAATACCGCCCCGAAATGTTTTGAGTTTCATACATTACCTCCTTATTTAGCTGCCAGAAGCTTTGCGGCATGCCGGGCGAATGTCATGGTACGTCCGCATGCAAGCCCTGTGAACAGGTTCGGGTAAGTTGTTGCAAAGAATCCGCCGCTGCAGTCGCCGGTAGCGTACAGCCCCTCGATGGGAGTCCCGTCTTCTTTTATGACCTGCATATCGGTGTTTATGCGGCAGCCGTTTAAGGTAGTCAGATGCCATGCACCGGTGCGGATGCCGTAAAATGGAGCCTTATCCACCGGAGTTAAGCGGTGCTTTTCTTTTCCGTAGTCTTCATCGATTCCCTTTGCGCACAGCTCATTGTAGCGTTCTACGGTGGCGACAAATTCGTCAGCCGGGATGTTCAGTTTTTCCGCCAGCTCTTCAAGAGTATCGGCCTGCTGGAGATAACCCTGTGCCAGATGCCCTTCCTCGCTGTTTACCATCTGATCCCATACATAATCGAAGCCCATATTGGACTCGGCGCCGTTCGGGAACGGGAAGAGACGGCAGCAGCCGACCTCGTCAAACTGTTCTGCGTATTGCTTTGCGTTGGAATCAAAAATATCACAGTATGTATGGTACGGCTGCATGTACATAGAGTGCAGCATGAATTCATACGGTCCTGATTCGTTGCAGAATCGTTTTCCGTTCAGATTTACCTTGAGGAATGGCTGTTCACCGAACCAGTACCATTTGCCGTTCGTCTGATAGCCGGCCGTTTCCGTCGGCAGGCAGCTCGCACGGTTGAACATCATGGAAGCGTGAGTCGGATCCATTTCGGCGCCTGCCCACATCATAGCCTTGATTCCTGAACCGTCGCAGGTGGAGCCGATGGGCACGTTAATTTTCATCTCCATCGTCATGGGCTGAAGAGCCATCATCATATCTGAGTTGGTGGCGTAGCCGCCGGTACACATGATAACGCCCTTGGAAGCGTTGATTTTGATGTAGTGATCGTCATTCTGATCCTGAGCGATGATGCCGGTCACCTTGCCGCTGTCGTCCTGCACGAGTCTGACAAGGGCAGTAGAAAGCTTCCACTCAACGCCCAGCTCGTCACAGTGCTCCTGGAAGGTGACATTTAAGGAGAGCTCCGAGTCAGAGGGGTCGACCTTGTGCGGGCTGTGTCCCGTGGCGAAGGCCTTGTCCCGTCCGGGGTCCTCTGTGTTGCCGATGCCGCCTTCATGGCTCATGATCCATTTGCCGGTGCCTGTCAGATAATCCGTCAGCCAGTCTACCAGTTCTGCGCTTTCATTGATCCATACCTTGATCAGATCGCTGTCTACATAGCCGGAACCGTAGCGCACGATTTCCTGCAGTGCTTCCATTTTATCAATGGCAAATTCCGGGAACTGTTTTTCTGATTCAAGCTGAAGCTTTGAGCCGATGGCCCCAATGTCCTCCCGGACGCCGGTGGGAGTTTCGCGCTTTTCGACCACCAGGACCTTTGCCCCTTCTTCGGCAGCAGTCATGGCGGCGATCCATCCGCCGGTACCGCAGCCTACAACGAGCACCTCCGTATCCAGTGTCTCGGTGATATCTGCGTCGGCAATTTCCGGAGCAGTACCGAGCCAGTCTGAGGCGCCTGCCCCTGCATCTGCGCCTCCCACGGTGACTGTTGTGCCGGAGGCCTGGGACATACAGTCTGCCACAGCCGCCTTTACCGCATCGGAAGTGACCGTAGCTCCGGAGATACCGTCTACGTCACAGCTTTGGTTGCTCAGGATCCGTTCCCTCATCTCATCGCCGATATCGGCGCCGATGCCGGCGGTCTCACCGGAAACATCAATGACCAGGTCCGTCATGGTCGTCTCATCGAAGGTACAGGTGACGGTGACGTCACTGTCAATTCCTTTCGCAGTAGCCGTATATTCGCCCGGGGTGAAGGTAAGGCCGCTGGAGGCTGTGGGAGCTACAGGAGCTCCGCCGCTTTTTCCTGCTTTTTCCTTGAGTGCATATTCTCCGATCTGAATACCTCCCAGGGCGGCTACGCTGACCGCACCTGCTGCGATCCCTTTAATAAAGGTCCTGCGTGAAATCTGTCCTTTTTCCATTTTCTTCTTTCCTTTCTTGAACAAATGCTTTAAATATATTTAAATATGACTGCTTATGATTTTGCTTCTGCCTGGGCGATACAGTCGGCAGCAGCGGCTTTTACCGCGTCAGAGGTAATCGTGGCGCCGGAAACACCGTCTACATCGGCAGACTGTGCGTTCATGATGCGGCTCAGCATATCATCTCCGATCATAGCGCCGATGCCAGCGGCTTCACCGGAGACGTCAATATCCATATCGATGATGCTGGTTTCATCAAAGGTCATAGTGACCACGATGTCACTGTCTATACCGGCTGTGGTGGCTGTGTAGGTGCCCGGTGCAAATGGTCCCTCCGGGGATTCCTCCAGAGCGGCCGGCGTTTCTTTTTCCATATAAACGTCATCCGCGTCGTCTTCGCCGAGTTTTCCGGCAATAAAGACAGCAGTAGGACCGTCAGCTCCGCCGATCACCGCGACAGTGGCGGCTTCCTCCTGCGCCTGAGCAATACAGTCGGCGAAGGCGCTGGTAACTGCATCAGAAGTGATGGTAGCGCCGGAAACGCCGTCTACCTCGGCAGACTGGGCGTTCAGGATCCGGCTTTCCATTTGGTCGCCGATCATGGCGCCGATGCCGGCGGTTTCACCGGAAACGTCAATGATGACGGTAAGGATACTGGTCTCGTCAAAGTCCGCAGTGACAGTTACGTCGCTGTCAATGCCGGCAGCGGAGGCCGTATAGGTGCCGGGAACAAACGGAGCGTACGGGGATTCTGCCAGGGCAGGCTCCGTTTCTTTGGACAGGTAAGACACCTCCGCAGCTTTTTCTGTTTCTTGTACCGTTTCTGTTTCCTGTACGGTTTCTGTTTCTTTCTCCGTTGTTTCTTCTGTTTCTTTTTCTGCCGTCTCGGAGGGCGATGCTTCGGAAGGCGTTTCGGTTTCTGCGGCTGCAGAACCGGAGGCCTGAGCGATACAGTCCGCCAATGCGGCCTTAAACGCATCAGAAGTAATGGTGGCTCCCGCAATGCCGTCGATCTCGCTGCTCTGGGCTTCCAGAGCCTTTTGAATCATAGGCTGGCCGATTTCAGTGCCGATGCCGTCGGTCTCGCCGGATACGTCCGCGGTGATCTCGGTAATGCCTCCCTCGTCAAAAACAGCGGTAACCGTAATATCACTGGAAATACCCTTTGCGGAAGCCGTGTAGGTTCCCGGCGTATAGGAGGAGACAGCTGCGGGAGCAGTGCCCTCTGATTTGTTTTCCGTCTCTGTGAGCGCGGCAGAAGCAGCGCTTTCCGGGGTACCGGAAGCCGGACCGTTTTCTCTGGGATTGCTGCCGCCGCCGATGGTATATTCACCGATGCTGAGCATCCCGAGGCTTGCCGCCACAACAACGCCGGCTGTCAGCCCCTTCACGAAGGTTGTCCGTGAAATAGTTTCCTTTCCCATTTCTCTTTTCCTTTCTTTTCTATATTTATTTTCTCAAAAGATGATTCCTATGCTTCCTTTTCTTCCGTATCCTTCTTTTTCTTCCGTCTCAGCCGCAGAAGAAGAGAAGCGATGATGATGCTGAGCTCGTACAGGCCAATCATCGGAACAGCTACCATGATCTGAGAAACAACATCCGGCGGAGTGATGACAGCCGCCACAAAAAATATCAGGACGATAACGAAGCGCCGTCCCTGTTTCATCCATTTGATTTTCAAAAGTCCCATCTGCGTAAGCAGAACGGAAACCACCGGAAGCTCGAATACAATGCCGAAGATCATAAATATTGTGAGCAGAAATGTCAAATAGTTCTGAACACTGATGGATGCTGTGATGCCGCTTCCTTTGCTGATGTCGATCAGAAAATAGAGCATAAAGGGAAGCATGATCTTGTATGCGAAAATGATTCCGATGATAAAGCAAACCAGTCCGAAAAACATGGCCGACAAAAACAAAAAATTCTCGTTTTTTTTCAGCCCGGGCTGGATGAAGGCCCAGGTATTGTAAAGAATCAGGGGCAGTGTGATACAAACGCCGGCAATAAGCGCGACGGAAAAATATTGCATCAAAAGCTCCTGGGGAGCAATATACACATACGTATAGCCGTAGGCTTCGCCGAGACCTGTCAGAAAATCCACAAGCTGCGGGGCAAAGTGCAGTCCGATCAGAAAGGAAACCACCAGACAGACCAGACAGACCACCAGGCGGTTCCTCAGCTCACGCAGATGTCCCGAGAGGGTCATGTTTTTTTCCTTTTGTCTTTTCATTATTTATTTGTCGGCTGCATCCGAGCTGTCAGATACTTTATCGTCGCTGTCCGAAACGCTGTCACGGAAATTTTTGACACTTTTTCCGAACATCCTGCTCAGCTTCGGAAGCTGCGTAGGCCCGAAAATCACGATAACAATCGCAAGGATTACGAGTAATTCAGTAGTTCCTATTTTCATTTTGAAAATCCTCCTATACTTGTTTGTAAATAAAATTATGCGGTTTGTGTCTGGTCAGAAGCCTTTTCATCGGCCTCAGCCTCCGGCACCTCCTGAGATACTGCGTCCGGTTCTTTTGATTCGTCCGTGACCGGTTTGCCGATATCTGATAAGGATTTTTTGATATCATCTACATTATGCTTGATATCCTTTTCAAGCTCAGTAACAGGCTCCATTGCTTCGCGCAGAGGCTTTTGCGCCTCGTTCAGCGGTTCGACAATGCCCTCCCGAATGTCTTTTGTCGCTTCCTCCGTATATTTTCGGAATTGGCCGAAAGCCTGACCGAGCTTTTTTGCATAATATGGAAGCTTGTCAGGACCTACCACCACCAGCGCGACAATGAAGACAACCAGCAGCTCCTGTATGCCGATTTTCATGCAGCTACCTCCTTTCCTGTAAATACTTCAGTGCATTGTTAATTTTTAGGCAAAATGCACAATAAACCACTTTTAGAATACCAGTTTTCTTGCATTCTTACAGCGGACAAATTTTTGTTTTTTTTGGATAATATTTGTTTTTTGTGCGAAATAGTATAGAAATACGGGACGCATATGTTATACTGAATCAGCAGGCAGGAAGAGCTGCTGCAAATTAGAATTTGCAGTAATTGCGGGGGAATACATTTTTAGAAAATATTAAATAAAATAGAAAGGGAAGGTAGGGTTTTATGAAAAAAGAGATTTCCGGAAAAGAGATTTCAAGAAGAGACTTTGTGAAGGGGACAGCCGCAGGCGCCCTTGGCATGGCGGCGGCCAGCATTTTTGGCGGTACGGCAATTGCGCTGGCGGAGGAGAGCGGCACGTATAAGCCAGGTACCTACAGTGCGACGGCGCAGGGGATCGGCACGGTCACGGTGACGATGACCTTTGATGCGGAAAGCATTACGGACGTGCAGGTGGACGTGTCGGAGGAGACGCCGAACATCGGAGGAATTTACGGAGAAGACCTGGCAAAAATGATTCTGGAGGCTCAGGGATCAGAGATTGATACCATTAGCGGAGCCACTACAACCACCAGCGCTGCTTCAAAGGCTGCCGCGGCCTGTATCGCTCAGGCAAAGGGAGAGACCGTGGAGATTTCCGCGAATCAGGCCTCCGAGGATTATGAGGTTCCGGCGGAGCTGACAAAAGAAGAGGTGGAGGGCTCTGCCTGCGAGCTGGGAGCCATCACGCCGGATGAGGTGAAGGAGTTTGATGTCGTGGTCGTTGGCGCAGGAGCGGCGGGCGTTCCGGCAGCGGGCTTTGCGGCGGAGGCAGGAGCAAAGGTGGCCCTTCTCCAGAAGGAGGCCAGCGTTGTGTCTCAGGGCAATTGCGGTTCTGCCATCATCAAGTCAAGGTCTACCGAGGCAGGCGTTATGAAGTGGGTGCATCACACCAACGGGCTGGATGACTGGAGGGCAGACCCGAAGCTTCTGAAGGCGTATGCCGATCATTCCGAGGAAGCCCTGATGTGGTATCTGAACCGTGCCGGACTTACCAAGGAGACGGAGTACGGCGACGGCAGCAAGGTGGACAGCAATGAAAACTGCAGCGAGCTTTTGAACAATGGCAAGGGGCTGTTTGCGTACATGAGTACAAGCCAGGATCTGACCGGAGTCTGGAGCGACCGTATGGACAGCTATTATTATGGAGACGACCACTGCTATTTTATGGCTCCTTGGATCGGCCCGAAGCCGCAGAATGTCGGCAATGTGCTGCAGGAGGTACTGAACAATGTGTCGGCAAAATGCTCCAATCTTGAAGTATTTTACAGCACTCCGGCGGTTCAGCTCGTGAAGGACGGCGATAAGGTGACCGGCGTGATCGCAAAGGACTCTGACGGGAAATATATTCAGTTCAATGCGGCAAAGGGGGTTATCCTGGCCACCGGAGATTACATGAATAACGATGCCATGGTGGCGCGCTGGTGCCCGGATGTGGCTGATTTCGACAAAAAACAGTATCACAAGACCGGAGACGGCCATGTCATGGCGCTGAGCGCCGGGGCAAAGATGGAGCCTCTGGGACATACCAAGATGATGCATGATTTTGACTCCGGGCAGATGTATGAAGAGCCGTTCCTGTACCTGAACATGGACGGAGAGCGTTTCACGAATGAATATACCGGATTCGTATACATGGGCAATGTCCTGAAATTCCAGCGCGGCTATAACGGCGCGAACGTGGACGCCAACCATCCTGATGGCTCCAAGGGCTGGTACTGTACGATTTATGACAGCGATTATGTGAACTGGCCGCAGGACGAGTTTGTCAGCCGCATGGTTCCACCGGAGGGAATGCAGAAATATATTCCGGGCGCTGTGGAAAAGCCGGAGGGCGTATTCGAAAATCTGATCGACAGCTATTGCTGCGATACACTGGAGGAGCTGGCTGAGAAGCTGGATATTCCGGCAGATGCATT
Source organism: Lachnospiraceae bacterium (assembly GCA_030524705.1). Classification (GTDB taxonomy): domain Bacteria; phylum Bacillota; class Clostridia; order Lachnospirales; family Lachnospiraceae; genus Choladousia. The sequence goes on from JAUNGD010000067.1 coordinate 8,605, forward strand.
GAAGGCTTCCGTCGACCGCTACAATGAGCTGTGCGAAGCAAAAGACGATGTGGATTTCGGAAAACCGGCGAAATATATGCATCCGATCAAGACGGCGCCGTTCTGGGGCGTGCGCAAGCACATTCGTGTGTCCTCGATTGACTCCGGCGTAATGACGAATGAAAACGGCCAGGCACTGAACAAGGACGGCGAAGTGATCGACGGCCTGTACTGTGTTGGAAATCTGGGAGGCCCATTCTACGGCGGAAACGATTATCCGTTCCACCAGACGGGACTTTCCCTGGGAAGATGCTATACCTTCGGTATGCTGGCAGGAAAGCACGCCGCAGCGAAGTAGGCTGTATTAAAGCAAAGAATGCTGTATCAAGGCGTGCTGCATCAAATCAGGCTGCAGAAGCAGTCCGTGACGACAAAATGGGACACCGGGAGCCCGGAGCGGAGATGATACATTGAAAAACCGGATGAAGAAAACGTATCCTACCATAGCAGAGGAAGGGCTTCAGCATTACATAGAAAATGTGACGAGGCGCTACGAGCTGACTGACCGGATTTTGCAGGGGATCCGGGAAGGGAATGAGTATCAGGCACTCCGGGCAGTTCAGGCAAGAAATAATATGAAAATGCCGGGCAGACTGAATGATGAGCTGACGGAATGGAAATACGATGTGATCCAGTTAAAATCGCTTATCATTCAGGAGCTGAGGCGTCTCGGCGTGATTGATCTGCTTCTGGACGGGGTGCATACGGAATTTACCCGGAAGGCCTATGAGGCTTCCAGTGTGGAGGAATGCAAACAGATTTCTGAGGAGATGGCCATACGCTTCTGCAGGATGAACCACCTGAAATCCATTCATAACTATTCCGTGCTGGTGCAGAAGATCATTCTGGCGGTGGATATGGACCTGAGCCAGGGGCTGACTCTGCAGTATTTTTCAGAAAGCCTGAATGTGAATCGTTCTTATCTTTCCAATCTTTTCCGGCGGGAGGTAGGGATGACAATTACGGACTACGTGACAGACCGGAGGATACAAAGTGCGGCGGATCTGCTTCTGACCACGCAGTATCCGATCAAAACGGTGGCGAAGCAGGTGGGAATCATGGACGTACATTATTTCAGCCGCTTGTTTAAGAAGAAGATGGGAAAGCCGCCTTCAAAATACCGGGAGGAACGGGGCTGAGCATTAGGTTTGTATTGACGAACCTCTCGTTGCTATGCTATGGTGAAGGTAGTAATATTTCTCAGGATAATTGATAAAGGGAGGACGTGAGACTGAGATGGCAGATAAGGAAAAAATAAAAAATTATGCGGTCAGGATCGGCGCCGTACTTGTCTGTTCCGCAGCCTTTGTGGGTATCTCCAGCGGATTGCAGACAGCAGCGGACGGTGCGGGAAAGAAGCTGCCGGGAGAGATTGAGTACAAGCAGGCGGAGGCTCCTGCGGCGGCGAATGAGAACGGTGTCGTGACGGCGGATGAATGGGCTGAGATTTATCCCGAGATCGTTGCTTCTTACAAGGCCAATGACGACAACAGCTACCGGGTGGATTATCTGGAGCAGGATCCGTATATCGCGGATCTTTATGAGGGCTTTGGCTTTGCGAAGGATTATACGAGCGCGATTGGGCATACGTATACCCTGGAGGATGTATCCGGGACGGAGCGCCCCCATCCCCTGGCAAACTGTCTGACCTGCAAGACGCCGGATTATACAAAGCTGGTAAACGATATGGGCGTGGAGGCTTACCAGCTTGATTTTGAAGAGACCTTTGCCCAGATGAATGAAAATATAAGCTGTTACAATTGCCATGAGAATCAGGCCGGGAACGGCGGCAAGCTGGTGGTGACACATTCCTACATAGCAAATGCATTGGGAGACGAGATGCAGAACGTCAATGCAGCGGTTCTCGCCTGCGGACAGTGCCATATTGAGTATTATTTTGATCCCGAGACGAAAGCGACGAGTGTTCCCTATGACAGCGTAGCGGCCATGGATCCGGAGAAGATGCTTGCGTATTACAATGAGATCGGATTTTCAGACTGGACACAGGAGAGTACCGGCACCGGCCTTGTGAAGGCGCAGCACCCGGAGTTTGAGACCTTTATGAACGGCAGCGTGCATGCTTCCGCTCTGAACTGTGCAGACTGCCATATGGCGACCTCCGTATCCGGGGAGGGCGTTACCTATACAAGCCATAAATGGGAGAGCCCGCTGGCGAATCAGGCGATTCTTGATACGTGCGTCCAGTGTCACGGCAATACGGACATGACAGAGAAGGTGCATGCGATCCAGGAGGAAGTGACGGCCCGGGAGAGAGAAGTGGGAGAAAAGATTGCCGTTCTGAAAAATACTCTGGCTGATGCTGTGGCAGCGGGAGAGATGTCTGAGGATGAGCTGAACGAGATCCGCTCTCTGTACCGCGATGCCCAGTGGTATTGGGATTATGTGTACGTGGAGAACAGCGAGGGCGCGCACAATTCATCTCTGGCAAAGGGCTGCCTGGAAAAATCAGAGGCTCTTGTGGATGAGGCAATGGGGCTGTTTGAGGCATAAAAGAAATTTGTTTTAGACTGCGCGAGGGTCGGGGCTTCCGGCCCTCTTACACTTTATAAAGCGGCTCCCTGTCAGAAGACGGGGAAAATGTAAAGCTACAGGAGACGGCACATGAAGCAATTAAAAAAGGCAGGTAAATTCCTGTGTTCTATGAAATTTGCGATTATCCTTCTGGTGGTTCTGGCGCTGGCCTGCACCGTCGGCAGCGTAATCCCCCAGGGAGAATCGGCGTCCTGGTATACGGCGAATTATTCACAGCAGATGGCGGGAGCTGTCATGCTGTTCGGTCTGGATGACATTTTTCATTGCTGGTGGTTTATTGTTCTGACCTTGTTTCTCTGCCTGAACCTGCTCTGCTGCAATATTCTGCATTTCCCGAAGCTGATACGCCGGATGAAGCAGGGCTTTACTCCGGCAAAAAGCATTTCCGGCTGGGACGGAAAGGTGGCTGCGGAGACAAAGAGAGATCCTGAGAAGCTGTTTGCCAAAATGGGATTCCGTAATGTGCTCAGCGGGAGGCTGGCAGTATGCAGGATAGCAGGGGAGGATGCAGGAGCCGAAGCGGCGGCAGGGCCGGGGCAAAATGTAGGAGCCGGAGTGGCAGAAGTGGATCAGGATGCCGGAACTGCAGTAGCATGGTCGAGTCAGACTGCAGGAGCCGAAGCGGCAGTAAGGATGGAGCAAAATACAGGAGCCGGAGAAGCAGTGAGATCGGGTCAGACTGCCGGAGCTGAAGCAGCAGGGCCGAGGCAGGAGCTGGAGGTTCGTTATGCGGTGAAAAATAAAATCGGCATCTGGGGTGCATGGCTGTGCCATTTCGGGATGCTTGTTATCATCGCCGGATTTGGACTGGGGCAGATGCTGAAAACAGAATATACAGTCTATGGCGTGCCGGGGCAGACGAAACCCATCGGCGATACCGGTTATGAGTTGACCATTGATGCCTTTGAGGTGAAGCTGCGGGAGGATGCCACGGTGGATCAGTATACCTCTGCGCTTACGGTGACGGACAGCCAGACGGGCCGGAAGGAGAGCGGGGAAGCAAGCGTCAATGCCCCATTGTCTCTTTTCGGGATGAAGCTCTATCAGAATTCCACGGGCTGGGCGGCGTCCCTGGATGTATATAAGGATGGAGAAAAGCTGCAGGAGGAGCTGCTGTGTGCGGGAGAGTATGCGGCTGTGAAGGATATGGAAGGGCTTGCCGTGGTGCTGAACGCATTTTATCCCGATTTTTATGAGGACGAAAGCGGTCAGCCGATGACGCTGTCCCCGTATCTGAAAAATCCGGGCTATCTGTATTCTATTTATTATCATGATAAGATTGTCGGCATGAACGTGCTGACAGGAAACGATAAGATTACGGTGGAGGACTATGAGTTTGTCTTCCATGATCCTCAGCAATATACTTTGATCCAGGCAAAACGGGATCCCTTCAGTCTGCTGGCTGCGGCGGGAGGCGTGATGGTGCTGTTTTCACTGATCCTGGCGTTTTACGTGCATCCCCGGGAGCTTTGGGCGGTCAGAGACGGAGACGGCATATGGCACATCGGGGGAAAAAGCAGAAAAGCCGGGACGATGTATCTCGAGGAGATCAAAAACGCATGGGCAGAATTGGAAAAGGAGGAGACAAAGGATGGGAAGTGAGCAGTTTCTCAAGCTTGAAAACGGCCTGTTTACGGCGGTTATGGTTCTGTATCTGATCGCAATGGTTCTTTATTTTATCTTTTTTGCGGTTAAAAACGTCAAAGCTGGAAGGATTGCCGGATGGATCATGACCGCCGGATTTGTGCTGCACACAGCGGCTATGGTCACGAGGGGAATCGGAGCAGGACGGCTTCCTCTTACGAATCAGTACGAATTTGCCACCAGCTTTGCCTGGGGCATCTGCCTGTGCTTTTTAATCTTTCTGCGCAAATACAAATTTCAGGCCTTGGGCACCTTTGTGACTCCGGTTATTTTCCTGATCATCGGATATGCCGCGATGCAGAGCAGAGAGGTCCGGGAGCTGATGCCGGCGCTCCGCAGCAACTGGCTGGGGATCCATGTTTCGACTGCAATTATTTCCTACGGGGCTTTCGGCGTATCCTTTGCCGTCTCACTTATGTTCCTGCTTCGCCGGAAAATGAGGGATAATGCCTTCTGGCAGGAGCATATTCCAGAGGAGCAGAAGCTGGATATCATCAGCTACCGCGCGGTATCTCTGGGATTTCTGTTTTTGACTTTTGTCATCATCACGGGAGCGATCTGGGCAGAGCGTGCCTGGGGAAGCTACTGGTCCTGGGATCCGAAAGAGACATGGTCGCTGATCACCTGGATTATTTATGCGTTGTATCTGCATCTCCGCCTGTCGAAGGGTTGGAAAAACAAAAGCGCGGCGCTGTTTGCCGTGATTGGGTTTGTCTGTGTGATTTTTACATATATCGGAGTAAATACATTGATTCCGGGAATCCACAGTTACGCATGACAGATAGCCGGGCGCATGAAAATAGCTGCTGAGCAGGTAATAGTATTGGTCAGTTCACTGAAGGGAACGCAGGACTGCAGAAATATAGGCATTTAATGTTTCTGATTCTGACAGGAGGCTGTCGGAGTATGCAAAATAAAGCTCCGAAGACCCAAGGGAGCATTGAAAAGCGGGTGAAATGATTTCTTCCGGCTGTGGAAGGAACTGCCCGCTTTTTTTGATGTAGCAGTTGCTTGCCTTGGCCGGGGTACGGTAAGCTTTGTCGACGTAGGATGCAACGCTTTTGTGAATGGCCTGATCCTCCAGCGGAAGATAATAATAGTTTTTATAGTCTGGAAAGAAATGGCACAGGGTACCGGAGAAAAATGGTATCTGAAGGACGGCGCTGTCGTCCCTGGCATACAGGCGGTAAGCTCCGTCTGCAGAAACGGCGGCAGGGACTGGCCTGGACAATGTGAAGGAAAGCTCCAGGCATGATGGTATATCTGCGGAATCCTCGTTATTTTCAGAAGAAGGTATGAGCTCTGCTTTCTGTACCTCTTTTATATGTCCGTCAAACAAAAGCAGATAGGAGGAAAGGCAGAGCAGATGAGTCATTCCCAGCATATCATCGTGGTTGTGGAGGAGCAGAAGGTCACGGATACCCGGCTCCCGGGAGGCGGCGTATTTTTGAAACAAAGAAACCATGTGTTTTCCCGTCAGACGGTCTTCACGCTGCCAGCCGAGAAAGGCTTCCAGAGATCTTTGATTCATACGCTCCAGAGAGAAAAATTTTCCCAGAGGACGATAAGTTTGGTAAAGGTCCAGGGAATGGAGGCGGCCAAGCTCGTGAGCCAGGCCGTAGCTGCCTGCTTTTTTGATGAGGTAAGGCAGGTCAAAGGTGCTTCCGTTGAAATGAATCAGTGTGTCGTATCGGGCAGCGGTATCGAAAAACGCCCGGAGGAGCGAAGGCTCATCCTCTGGATTTTCTGCGAGAAGCTGTGTCAGCTTCCAGCCGCCGTTTTCGCAAAAGAGCATGCCGATCAGAAATACCATCGAGGATGCCGGGGAAAATCCGGTGGTTTCGATATCAAAAAAGAGGCTGTTCCCGGGAATGTAGCCCAGTATTTCATGGCAGGTGTCAAAGGCAGGTACTGATTCTGTGAAGGTTATCATAGGATGCTCCGTTTCTGTAGTTTTGTTTTCTTATGAAATGTCCGATACAGGGAATCCGCTGGAATACTGTATTTCACGGTCATCGGTGACAAACATGGCTTCTATACCGTCGAGGGATTCCACCAGTTCCATGCCGCGTTTCATACCCAGTACAAAGCAGGTGGTGCTGAGGGCGTCTCCGTCCGCGGAGGAGTCCGACAGGATCGTGACGCTTTTCAGGCCGTTCTGTACAGGATATCCGTTCTTTGGATTTAGGATGTGATGATAAATAGTGCCATCCTTTTCGAAGAACCGTTCATATGTACCGGAGGTTACGACAGACTGATCTGCCGTTTTCACAATGGCAATGATGTCCGTGGCCTCGCCGAAGGGGTTCCGGATGCCGATGTTCCAGTTGGTTCCGTCCGGCTTTTGGCCGATTGCGAGGACATTTCCGCCGAGGTTGATCCAGGCACTTTGGATGCCTTTTTCGGCAAGAAGCTCCTTTAAATGGTCTGCAATATACCCTTTTGCGATGCCCCCGAGGTCGATGGCCGCCTCCGGGTCATCCAGGGTGACGGTATTTCCTTCGAGGTGAAGCAGAGAAAGTCCGACGTGCTCCCGGGCAGCGGCGATGGTTTCATCAGGGGGCACGCTGCCGGAGTTGTTCTGGAAATCCCAGAGAGTAAGATAAGGCGCCACCGTGATATCGAATGCGCCGTCGGAAAGCTCTGCATATTTCATGGCAAGCTCAATCAGCGCGGCGGTTTCGTCGGAGACCTCTACAGGCTGGCCGCCGCTGTGGTTGACGTTCCAGATGTCGCTACCCTCCCGGGTACGGCTGAGCAGCGCTTCATACTCGGCCATTTTGTCAAAGCAGTCCCGAAGGATGGTCTTATCCGAGGTACCGTTCAGCTTGATGGTGACCACCGTATCAAAGTAAAATCCGGTGTCGGATATGGATTCCCCGCTGATCTGCGGTGCGCCGGAGGCGGATGAACTGCTTTCCTGCATCCTGTTTGTCTGCAGCTGGCCTTCGCTTTCGTTTCCCTCTTTCAAAGGATCCTTTTTTTGACAGCCGGAAACAGTCAGACAGATCATGAGCAGACAAAGAACAGCGAGCCGCGGATGCCGCCTGGGCTGCCGTAATTCATGCAATTTGGAATTTATTTTTTTAAAAGTAAGCATAAAAACTCCCGGATTTATTTTATTTGTGCCGGCTTCCGACACTTTATGTAAAAGTTTATCACGCAATATTTTTTATGTAAAGAAAAATTCCCCGGGCCTGAAACTGCTTTTGAAAAATATGAAAAATTCTGATTCCTATATTTCTTTACAAATAAAGGTTTTACACGTATAATATGACTGTAAAAGCAACGAAACTGCTTTTTCGAGTCAATATTTAAAGTGGGAGGATTCTGTTATGGCAGTATTAGTTACTGGCGGCGCCGGTTACATCGGCAGCCATACGTGCGTGGAGCTTTTGAACAACGGCTATGAGGTCGTGGTGATGGACAATCTCTACAATTCCAATGAAAAAGCTTTGGAAAGAGTAGAACAGATTACCGGCAAGAAGGTCAAATTTTATAATGTTGACATGCTGGACAAGGACGCAATGAATGAGATTTTTGAGAATGAGAGCATTGATTCTGTGATTCATTTTGCCGGATACAAGGCGGTGGGAGAGTCCGTGCGCAAGCCTTTGGAGTATTATCACAACAATATCACCGGCACGCTGAATCTGTGCGACGTTATGAGAAACCATGGTGTAAAAAATATTATTTTCAGTTCTTCAGCAACCGTTTACGGCGATCCGGCCTTTGTTCCGATCACAGAGGATTGCCCGAAGGGCCAGATCACGAATCCGTACGGTCAGACAAAGGGAATGCTGGAGCAGATTCTGACAGATCTTCATGTATCAGACCCGGAATGGAATGTGGTGCTGCTTCGTTATTTCAATCCGATCGGCGCTCACAAGGCGGGCATCATCGGCGAGGACCCGAAGGGGATTCCGAACAACCTTGTTCCGTATATCGCGCAGGTTGCAGTGGGCAAGCTGGAGAAGCTGGGCGTATTCGGCGATGATTACGATACACCGGACGGCACCGGCGTGCGTGATTATATCCACGTTGTAGACCTGGCAAAGGGCCATGTAAAGGCTATGAAGAAATTTGAGGAAAAGCCGGAGGTGCGTATTTACAATCTCGGCACAGGAAACGGCTACAGCGTTCTTCAGGTGCTTCATGCGTTTGAAAAGGCATGCGGCAAGACGCTTCCTTATGAAATCAAGCCGCGCCGCGCAGGCGATATCGCTACCTGCTATGCAGATCCGGCAAAGGCAAAGGCTGAGCTGGGCTGGGAAGCAGAGTACGGCATCGAGGAGATGTGCGAGGACTCCTGGAGATGGCAGTCCACAAATCCGAACGGCTACAACGACTAAGCATTGTGGAAAAACCAAAGCATCCGGCTGGTACAGGCGGATGTTTTGATATGTCAAAAAAAAGACTGGACGAATCTGTCAATTTATGAGAAAATAAAACGAAAATAAATCGCAATTATCCAGGTGGCACCGGATGATTACAATAATTCACAACTGAAAGGAGTATTACAATGATTTATTCACGCGAAGTAGAAGAAATGTGCCCGGTTGCACAGGGCGTTCATCATGGCGCTGCTCCGATTCCGGAAGAAGCAAAATGGGTACAGGTGAAGGAAGTTAAGGACATTTCCGGCCTGACACACGGTGTTGGCTGGTGTGCTCCGCAGCAGGGTGCCTGTAAGCTGACCCTGAACGTTAAGGAAGGTATTATCCAGGAGGCTCTCGTTGAGACCATCGGCTGCTCCGGTATGACACATTCCGCAGCTATGGCATCTGAGATTCTGCCGGGTCTGACTGTTATGGAAGCTCTGAACACAGACCTTGTATGTGATGCGATCAATACTGCTATGAGAGAGCTCTTCCTTCAGATCGTTTACGGCCGCAGCCAGTCCGCATTCTCAGAAGAAGGACTTCCGGTTGGTGCAGGTCTTGAGGACCTCGGAAAGGGACTTCGTTCACAGGTAGGTACCATGTACGGTACACTGAAGAAGGGACCGCGTTACCTTGAGATGGCAGAAGGCTATGTTACAGGCATCGCTCTTGACGCTGACGATCAGATCATCGGATACCAGTTCGTAAGCCTTGGAAAGATGACAGACTTCATCAAGAAGGGCGACGACCCGAACACCGCATGGGAAAAGGCAAAAGGACAGTATGGCCGTGTTGCCGACGCAGTGAAGATTATTGATCCGAGAAAAGAGTGATAGGGAGGTAATGAAAAATGGCTTTATTTGAATCATACGAGAGAAGAATTGATAAAATCAATTCCGTTTTGAATAGTTATGGCATTGCTTCCATCGAAGAAGCAGAGAAAATTACAAAAGACGCAGGTCTTGACGTTTACAACCAGATCAAGGGCATCCAGCCGATTTGCTTTGAGAACGCATGCTGGGCTTATACAGTAGGTGCTGCCATCGCGATCAAGAAGGACTGCCGCAGAGCAGCAGACGCAGCAGCAGCGATCGGTGAAGGCCTTCAGGCTTTCTGTATCCCGGGTTCTGTAGCGGATACTCGTAAGGTTGGCCTCGGCCATGGTAACCTTGGCAAGATGCTCCTGGAAGAGGAGACAGAGTGCTTCGCATTCCTGGCAGGCCATGAGTCCTTCGCAGCAGCAGAGGGCGCTATCGGTATCGCAGAGAAGGCAAACAAGGTTCGTCAGAAACCGCTGCGCGTTATCTTGAACGGTCTTGGAAAGGACGCAGCTCAGATCATCGCAAGAATCAACGGCTTCACATTTGTTGAGACAGAGTACGATCCGTACACAAATGAAGTAAAGGAAGTATCCCGCAAGTCTTATTCTGAGGGACTTCGTGCAAAGGTTAACTGCTACGGCGCTAACAGCGTTCCGGAAGGCGTAGCCATCATGTGGAAAGAGGGCGTAGACGTTTCCATCACAGGTAACTCCACCAACCCGACACGTTTCCAGCATCCGGTTGCAGGTACATACAAGAAGGAGTGCAACGAGAAGGGCAAGAAGTACTTCTCAGTAGCATCCGGCGGCGGTACAGGACGTACACTTCACCCGGACAACATGGCAGCAGGTCCGGCTTCCTACGGTATGACAGATACTTTGGGACGTATGCATTCCGACGCACAGTTCGCAGGTTCCTCTTCCGTACCGGCTCACGTAGAGATGATGGGTCTGATCGGTGCAGGAAACAACCCCATGGTCGGAATGACCGTGGCAGTTGCGGTCAGCATCGAAGAAGCTGCAAAGGAAGGCAAATTTTAATTAAAAAAGTCCATAAAATCAAGGGTTTGGAGCCTCTGGGAGTTTCCCGGAGGCTCCTTTCTTTTTCGGCTGAAAATCGGAATTTGGGAGGAAAAATCGGGTTAGAATTGAAAAAAGTCAACATTTGGTCAACATTCATCTTCAATGTTGACCAAAAAATATGTTGACTTTTTTGATTTTGAAGAATTTGGCTATATGGTATAAGGAATATTTTTATTTGTACATGCTATTTAAAATCGAAAAACCACGTGTTTGAATTGTATCTGTTAAATGGTCTGTATATATGTTTGTGGTTGAAAGATTTACATGTCCCAATCTCTTCTGTATGTAAACCATATCAGCGCCTTTTTCTAGCAACATTGTTGCGTGGGTATGTCGGAGGCTGTGATAGTCAAATTCGGTGAAGGCCAGTTTATGATGAATAACGGATGAAGTATGCTGCATAGTGCGCGGTGCTATATATTCACCATTTTCTCTGACTAGCAATGGCTGAATTTCTATCATCCCCGAATTATCAGAAAGCCGATTCATCGCCGGTGGAAGTTTTTCTGGTCTTTTACCACCGCATATTAATGGAACTTCAACATAGTAGTGTTTATAGAAGGTGCCATAATAGGCACGAGCTTTATCTTGCTTTTCCATTTCACGTCCTATTAAATCGGTCAGTTCATTATCAATGTCAATTATCCGATAAGAACGAAATTTGGGTTCGGAAAAATACCAATAACCGTCACCGGCTTTTGCACTTCCGTTTTCTAATCGTTTTTGATTTGACGAACGTGTTTTATCTTGATACCATTGCACTTGACGGTTAACTTCCAACTGTTGCTTGTCCAAATTAATATCTGCGCGTGTAAGAGCAAAGGCTTCCCCAAGTCTTAAACCGCATCGGTATCCGAGCTGTAAATGAATATGATTTACGGTACCTTCCGGAAATCGGTTCAATATTTCGCTCATTTTATCGGTAGGAATATAAATATGTGGTTCTGATCTGGTTGGTACTTTGGGCTGCTGGTTAATAGGAATTTTAAGCTTAACGGCTGGAGAGCAGGCAATATATTGATTGTCTGCTGCATAATCAAAGGCTTTTGTAAGGATTCCTTTTACACTGGAAATAGTATTTGTCGAAAGCCCTTTGTTAAATAATTCCTTAATAAAGTCTTGGAGTATCGGTTTTGTAATTGCTTTTAAGCGATAATTTCCAAGGGAAGGTTTAATATATAATCGTATTTTTTTCTCATATCCAGCGATGGTTACTTCTTTTAAATCCATTCGACAGTCTTTTTCAATCCATAGATCAAAAAAATCTGATACAGACATTTCAGAAGGAATAACAACCTGTCCTGCTTTTTCGTACAATTCCTGTGCTTTTTTCCCTGCTTCTTTTGCTTCTTTCTTAGTTTTGAAACCACCTTTTGAGGTCCATTTACGTGTACCATTTACTGGAGCAATTTCAAAGTAATACTCATATACTGTTCCAGTTTTGCGTTTGCGTGACCGTATCATTACATCTCCCATAATTTCACTACTCCTTTCAAAAAGAAGAACAATGATGAAGCAAATTTTATGTAAGGAATGATAAATTTTTTTGAAATTCTGTGTCAACAGTATTAACACGATGGTTTAAAAATAGGAAAAATTTATTATAGATGGTGAATCAAGTAGTAAGGATCTCTATAGAATTTTTACAGATTTTACAGAGAAAAGGAATAAATAACCTTCTTCTTAACAGAGGGCAAAATAGAAGGAATTTTGCTTTCA
>JAUNGD010000139.1 GCA_030524705.1 Lachnospiraceae bacterium
CTCCAAAGCTGCTGCATCTCCTCTTCCCGATCCGTGATCTGATCCTTCATCAGCGCATCCGGCTCGGTGTCCCGCAAAATAAACCATGCTCTCGACCTGCCATGAATCAGACAGTCATTGTGTCCGTTATCGTATATCATAAAATCCTCATTGGGAAAACGGTCGGCAAAATGGTCGCCTATCAGCGGCAGTACCTGATGCTCCGCCTGTATCTCAGAGAACATGACTCCATTTTTCAGCTCTCTGAAACGGACGAATTGAAAATAGCGGTGCGCCTCATATCCCACAGTCCGGGAAAGCTCAAAGACGCGGCACACATCCTTATTCTGAAGATTCCATATCACATTCTGCGCTTCTCTTTTCGTCACATGTGCGGACATTCCCCGCACCACCACCCGATAGATACAATCCGCCTTGTCAGGATCGGCCGACAGGGCCGCCTGATAAATCGTCTGATACGCATCCGGCCCCATTTTGTCTCGGATAGAACGCGCCACCTTCGCCGCCTTGCCGGCATCCGTCCTCACCTCCCGGTACTCGGCAAACAGCTCAAGATTCATCCCTGTTTTTATCCGAAGGCCGACGCCGGAATGCCCGATCCTGCTGTCCCAGGCGTCATATACCCCTGTAAAAATCCCGTCCACACTGTCTTCACATTGAAAAAGAACCATCCTTCTCCCTCCCCTGTACGATAAAACCTCTGCTCTGATAAAATTCTAATTCCATTTGGACAGAAACGAACCGTCCTGTCTAAACGCCAGCCTTTGTCCGGTAAATTCAGACGTACCCGGTAAACTCAGATGCGCCCGGTAAATTCAGACGCCTGTCTGCAGCAGCTTCTGCGGTACTGCCCCGAACACCTGCCCGTCGTCAAACAATGACAGCTGGCGGTAGGTCGCCGTCTCCGCCGGCGTCCTGCTCTGACTATACATGAGATTCCGCAAAATAAAATCTTCCTCTATCTTCAGCGGATACATCTGCTTCCCTGAGCAGGTGATAAAATAAACCGCTCTTTTCAGCACCACTCCGGCCTTTTTGAGATCAGGAAAGTCCAGCTGTCCCATCCTTCTGGCCTTTACGATCCGCTGTGCGGACTTCGGGCCGATCCCGGGAACCCGCAAAAGAGTATAGTAGTCTGCCCTGTTTATCTCCACCGGAAACTGCTCCAGATGGGACAGGGCCCAGTCGCACTTCGGATCGAGAAACACATTAAAATTCGGGTGAGTCTCGCTCAGCAGCTCCTGGGCGCCAAAACCATAAAAGCGCAGCAGCCAGTCCGCCTGGTAAAGGCGGTGCTCCCGCAAAAGCGGCGGTCCTCCCGGCAGCGACGGCAGCATAGCGTCCTGATTCACCTGCACAAAGGCCGAATAAAATACACGCTTCAGCTCGAACTTCTGGTACAAGGACTCCGCCACAGAGAGAATCTGGTAATCGTTCTCCGGGGTCGCCCCGATAATCATCTGGGTGCTCTGCCCTGCCGGTACGAACTGAGGCGTATTTTTAAATACCGTCAGCTCGTGTTTGTTCTCGTTCCTCGTCATTTGCACCTGGCGCATCGGCGCAAGGATCCGCTTCCTCGTCTTGTGGGGAGCCAGCCTCCTCAGGCTCTCTGCAGTCGGCAGCTCAAGATTCACACTCATACGATCCGCCAGAAAGCCGGTCTTCTGAATCAGCTCCTGGGGCGCGCCGGGAATCGCTTTCACATGAATATATCCCTCAAAATGACATTCATTTCTCAGCTTGTAAAGCGTCTGGTACAGCAGCTCCATTGTATAGGCAGGATTCTTCAAAATCCCTGAACTCAAAAATAAACCTTCTATATAATTGCGCCGGTAAAACTCCATCGTCAGCCGGCAGACCTCCTCCGGCGTAAACGACGCCCGCTCCACATCATTCGACGCCCGGTTGATACAGTACTTACAGTCAAAGACACATTCATTGGTAAACAGGATCTTCAGCAGGGAAATACACCTGCCGTCCGCCGAAAAGCTGTGGCAAATCCCCGCCGCCGTGCAGTTCCCCATGCCCTTTCCGCTGCCCTTCCTATCCACACCGCTGGAGGTACAGGCAACATCATACTTGGCTGCATCTGATAAAATATTCAGTTTTTGATACAGATCCATGTCCTTCGCAATATTCATCCTGTCCTCCATAAGCTCCGCAAATACGCACGGCAGATATATGGTTATACGTATCCGGTCATCCCATAATCATATCGAACATATGTTCTTTCATGATTATAACACATTTCCGGCAAATTGCAAGCCCGTATATAAAACAAAATAAAATAAGACAAAATGAAAAAAGCTGCCGCAAAACCATCCGCAACAATACGGACGGCCCTGCAACAGCCTCATACTTTTCTATCTGAATTTTATTTCTCCAGTGCTTCCAGATATGCATTCAATCTTGTGAGAAGCAGCTCAAGCTCGATACCGTGCACCATAGCAGCCTCTTCCAATGTCTCCATCTGAGAAGACGGGCATCCTACGCAGTGCATTCCGCCTGCCATAAGTACCGGTGCAAGTCCCTGGTTGATCTGAAGAATCTGACCGATCGTCATATCCTTGGTAATCTTTTCTGCCACTGTATATTTCCTCCTTGTCTTTATTTCCTTATTGTTTCGTGAACATTATAATACCTTTTATTGTATTATGCAAGGAGCATTCCCCATTCTGCAGGGTTGTTTCACGAAACATTCATTGACAGACCCGACTTATACAATCTTGTGA
>JAUNGD010000068.1 GCA_030524705.1 Lachnospiraceae bacterium
ATCACAAGATTGTATAAGTCGGGTCTGTCAATGAATGTTTCGTGAAACAACCCTGGCTCTCTTCGGTGCAGCCTGTTCAATGTATGAAAAATATGCTATGATAAAGGATATTTCATTGCTGAGTCACAATGAAACAGAAAAAGAGATGCGTATTTCACCGACGATTCGGTCGATCCGGATGGATGTGTTTTCCGTGGATGAGGAACAGACTGTTTACAATACGGAGATGCAGAGCAAAAAGAAAAGTGATTTGGCGAAACGGAGCAGGTATTATCAGGCCCTCATGGATACTTCGCTCCTGGAACCAGGGATTCCAGACTACAATCGTCTGAATCAAACGTATTTGATTGTCATTATGACATTTGACCTGTTTGGCTATGGAAAATATAAATATACGTTTGTGCCGAGGTGTGAGGAAGTGACAGATTGCGTCCTTAATGACGGAGCCGTTCGTATATTTTTGAATACCCGCGGATCGAATGAGAGTGAGGTGTCGAAGGAGCTTGCGGATTTCCTTCATTATCTGGAGAATACGACAGACAGTGCCGCAGGTATGACAGAAAGCAGCCGGATATGGCGCATCCATGAGCGTGTACGTAAGGTAAAGGCCAGTGAAGAGATTGGAGTGAAGTATATGCAGGCATGGGAAGAAAGATATTATGACAAGCAGGAGGCGCAGGAAGAGGGCCGTGCAGAGGGACTTGCAGAAGGCCGTGCAGAGGGCCATTCTGCCGCAGTCGCAGAGATGATTCAGGCATTGATCGAGACCTATATGGAATATCACGTTTCGAGAGATGACGCGAAAAAGAAGATCATGGACAAGCTTCAGCTTGATGAGGAAACCACTTTACAGTATCTGGAGAAATATTGGAGCTAGTACACCATTCTGCAAATAGATAGTCCAAACAGCTTGTCAGCAGAATAAAAGTGTTGACAAAGACACACTACAGTAGTAGTATAAAGACACAGACTATTGCAGTAGTATGTATAGCAACATGAAAACACAAGTTGCAAAAAAATGTCTGACTCAGAACGAAGCGAGGTGACAGAAGTGAGTCTGGTGCAGATGAGCTTTTCCGGTGCGGTTCTTATATTGATGATTCTGATTGTCAGGAGTTTGCTGATGAATCGTCTTCCAAAGAAAACATTTCTTGCCCTGTGGGCGGTGGCACTTATCCGGCTGCTGGTTCCTTTTTCCATTCCTTCGGCGGTGAGCGTGTACACACTGGCGCAGGGAAGTGAAGTGTTAGTGAAATGGACGGAACAGATGCCGCGGACCATGGAGCAGATGCTGCAGAAGGAGCCGGGAAGTATACCGTTTGCTATGCAGACGCTCCAGGGAAGGACAGAAAATATACCGGGTATTTTGCAGACACCCCAGACTTTATCCGGGACAGCAGAGTCCTCTTCCTTGCATTCAGCGGCACATCCGGCGGGACAGATGCCTGTACCGGGAATGATCTGGCTGGCCGGAGCATTGCTCTGCCTTGGATTTTTCGCGTTTTCCTATATTCGTTGCTGCAGGGAATTTCGAATGTCATTCCCGGTGGACAACGATATGCTCCGGGAGTGGTATGCGTCTCATCCCTCCAGACGGAAAATCGCGGTCCGGCAGACCCAGGCGGTAACGGCGCCTTTATCATACGGGATACTGCATCCGGTTATTCTGATGCCAAAGGGAACCAGGTGGGAGGATGGCTGCCAGCTTCGCTATATTCTGGAGCATGAGTACGTGCATATCCGGCGGATGGATACTGTGGCGAAGCTGATTATGATTACGGCGCTGTGCATCCACTGGTTCAATCCCTTCGTATGGATCATGTATTTTCTGTTCAACCGGGATCTGGAATTGTCCTGTGATGAAACCGTCGTCCGCAGGTTCGGAGAAGATACGAAGTCTGCGTATGCCATGACCTTGATCCGTATGGAGGAGAAAAAAAGCGGTCTCGCTCCACTGTGCAGCAATTTTGGCAGAAATGCGATTGAGGAAAGGATAAAAGCGATTATGAAAATAAAGAAGGCTTCAAGGATGACGGGGCTTTTGGCTGCAGTGCTGGTGGCCGGGATTACTTCCGTTTTTGTTACCTCGGCGTCAAATGAGGCGGCAGTAAATGGAACAACGGCAGATAAGACGGCGGCAGACGACGCTGCGGTAAATGGAATTGCATCAAATGGAGCTGCGTCAAATGACGCTGTGGAAAACGGATCAGCAGACAAAAATGCAGGCACGGAATACGACCGGGATTCTCTTACGGAGCGTATGACGGAAATGAATCTTCAGATCAGTGAGAAGGAGAGGGCATTGAATAACGGCGGTGGGGATGCGGAGGCGGCCGCCCAGGAGGAGGCTAAGGAAGCACTGTGGGAGCTGGAATGCATGATGGATGACCTGGCGAGCCAGAGCTTCTTTGATGCGACCTATGGGGAATACGGCATCAGCTACCGGCTTCCAGAGAACCGGCTGTATATGGACGAAGTGCCGGTGAGTTATTTTTATGATGAAGAAAACGGCGGAGCCCTGTGGGCAGACAATGACGGAGAGATCTGCATCAATGTTGTCCGGGATGAAAACGGAGAAATAACGGCATTGTCGGTAGTGGATTCTGCCGGCAACGGATCTGTATCAGGCAGTCTTTACGGGCATGCTGTATCGAAAATAGATACTGCGTCCGTATATTAAAATAATAGAGAATAGCAAATGGAGAGAGGCTGTTTCAAACGGCTTCTCTTTTTTACTGTATAAATTCAGTC
The DNA here is from genome assembly GCA_030524705.1 of Lachnospiraceae bacterium. GTDB lineage: Bacteria > Bacillota > Clostridia > Lachnospirales > Lachnospiraceae > Choladousia. The sequence continues at coordinate 2,752 of JAUNGD010000068.1, forward strand.
TCAAAGTAGAGACGAATGGGCTGCTGGCAGACCACCCGTCTATGCTTTTGAGACGACAACAGATATGAGGAAGCAGGCATGAAAGTTTAGTTTCTTATTTTTGAAAATACAGTTGACAAATATGTGCGTTAGTGATATGGTTAATTACATAAGTAATGAACCAATTAAGAAGAGCCGGCAGACAGATAAGGAAGTGAAAATAGTGAATGAAATCCTGACACAGGAAAAATCAATTTATATCCAGATTAAAGAGATGATTGAAAACGATATTTTGCGAGACATTCTTCTGGAGGAAGAGCGCGTTCCCAGCACGAATGAGCTGGCGAAGCTGTATGCCATCAATCCGGCTACGGCGGCGAAGGGGGTAAATCTTCTGGTGGATGAGGAGATTTTGTATAAAAAGCGCGGGATAGGAATGTTTGTGACTAAGGGGGCAAAAAAAAGGATTATGGAGAAGAGAAAAGAGCATTTTTATGACGATTATGTGAAAAGCCTGCTGGCAGAGGCCGGCAGCCTGGGAATTACGAAGAAAGAGCTGATAGCGATGATTGAGGAGTCAAAGGACGGAGGAATGGAGAATGAGTGAATTAACCGCAAAGGGAATTGTAAAAACATATGGAAGTAAAAATGTGCTGCAGGATGTGAATCTGACGCTGGAGTCGGGGAAGATTTACGGACTGATTGGAAGGAACGGAGCAGGAAAGACGACGTTGCTGTCGATCCTGACCGCCCAGAACCCGGCAAGCGCCGGGACGGTTACCTTTGACGGACAACCGGTCTGGGAGAATCCGGCGGTGCTGGAGCATCTTTGCTTTTCCAGGGAGCTGAACCAGATGACAGGCAGCAATGCAAATCCCATGAAGGTCAGGGAATATCTGAGAATCGCAGCGACCTTCTTTCCTTACTGGGACAGGGAGATGGAACAGCGTCTTGTAAAGGAATTTGATATTGACGTGAAAAAGCGGATCAGCAAGCTGTCAAAGGGTATGCTTTCCATGGTGACGATCATCGTGGCGCTGGCCAGCAAGGCGGAGTTTACCTTTCTGGATGAGCCGGTGGCGGGGCTGGACGTAGTTGCCCGGGAGCGGTTTTATGAGCTTTTGGTGGAGGAATTCACAGAGACAGGCCGTACCTTTGTGGTATCCACGCATATTATTGAGGAGGCTGCCGATGTCCTGGAAGAGGTGATTATTGTGGATCAGGGAAAAATTCTCCTGAAGGAGAACACCCAGGAGCTGCTGGAAAGAAGCTTTCATATCAGCGGCCATGAGGACGAGGTGGACCGGGCTGCAGAGGGGATGAATGTGTACCACGAGGAGCATCTGGGACGAAGCAAGGGAGTGACGGTGCTGTTAGAGCCGGGGCAGAGGATTTCAGAACAGTATGACGTGACTATCCAGAAAATCAGTCTTCAGAAGCTGTTTGTAACTTTGTGCGGTGCAGAACAGGGACATGAATGAGAGGATCGGAAGGAAACGTGATGAGATGAGCAATGCTATGAATAATGATATAGGTAATGCTATGAGTAAGGCTGTAAGCAAGGATATGGGTAATGTTGTAAGCAAGGATATGAGTAATGCTATAAGTAACGCTGTGAGTAATAAAAAGAAGCCTGCTATATATGATAAAAAAACGGAGGGGCTAAGATCCGACGCCTTCCGCAGCTTTCAGTTCTGGGGCAGAGGATGCCTGGAAAATATTCTGATGGCGGCGGTTGTTGCTCTGGGGCTGCTTTTGTTTCGGGAGCTGGGAAACAGCGCGTATACGGAGGATGCCGGAGGCGCCGTCATAATGGCAGTGTCATTGTATCCGTATCTGCTAGCCTGCGCAGGCGTGATCGTGGTGATGATGGCGGTTATGGGATATTTTCAGACATATTTTTCTCTGCTGGTTTCCATGAACGTGACGAGGCGTTCGGCCATTAAAGGGATCTGGCTGAGCCAGGCGGGGATGATTCTGGGAATTCTTCTGCTGATGGCGGTTATCTGGAAGCTGACTCCGGGCAGTCTTTCCGAGACAGGGTTTGCGCTTCTGCCCTTTTTGACAATGATTTTTTTTGCGGTTGCAGCGCTGGGGACTGTGATGGGGCTTGTAACCATCCGTTGGGGAAAGATCGGAATGATCATTGCAATTTTGATCTTTATGATTGCAGGCGGCTTTTGCGGTGCGTTCTTTGCAATGTCCGGTAAGGAAAGCTTTATGGAAATGATTCAGGTATCCAGGGAAGATCTGGCGGGTATTAATTTCTGGCCCATGATGGCGGGCAGTATCGTTCTTTATGCGGCATCCGGTATATTTGCACTGGCTGCGCTGAGAAAAGCAGAGGTTAGAAGATAGGAGGGGTAGATATGTTTGAAACACTAAAAAAACAGGTCCGTGTTCTGTGGTCGGACTGGCTGTGGAATCTGGCGCTGCTGTTCGGAGGCGGAGTGATCGGCTTTGTGACATTTCAGATCGTCCTATGGCGCAATCCGGGGATGGAGAGCTATCTGACTTTAGGGACTATTGTAGGCGGAACAATGGCTGTCTTTTTTATAGTTATTATGATTATGTCGTCCATTGGTATTTATTTTAATGTAGAGGTGTCCATGGGCTGCGCCAGAAAACACTTTTTTGGTTCGTATTTTATCGTAAGTCTGATAGAATGCCTGCTGGGAATGGGATGTCTGATCCTGCTCTGTACCGCAGAAAATGCGGGCAATACAATTTTACATCCGGGTATGAAAAATGAGATAGATTTTCTGCCGTATCTGCTGAAATGGAGCGTTCCGGCGGCGGTGGTGCTGACGGTATTTTCCCTCCTTTGCGGAGCCCTGATGATCCGTTTCGGCAGAAAAGCATACTGGATCCTGTGGGCAATCTGGATGGCTGCAGTGCTGGGCCTCCCCAAGATCACAGACGCGATGAGCGATGCGCCGGATTCCGTGTTGGGAAGGCTTGGAAACGCTGTGGGCGCGGCGGTGAAGGCCGTTCCTGGAACTGCCTGGCTTCCCTGTATGCTCGCTGCAAGCGCGGCAGGGCTGGCGGCAGCATATGTGCTTCTTCACCGGCAGCAGGTGACCTCATAATACAGCCTTGCCGCAGTTTCTGAGGCTCAGGGCAAGGCTGCGGGGAAATTCGCCGTCGCCGCAGTAACAGCCGTGCAGGTGCAGATCAATCCCCGGAATTCGTCTCCTTTACAAGTTTTTCGTGCATGAAAATCATAAGTATTAATATAATGAAGAGATAGATTGGAAATAACGCTGCGCTAATGTGGTTTGCGATCAGCCCGAAGATCGGAGGCATGATGCAGAGACCCATATAGGAGGAGGCCATTTGCACTCCGATAATGGCCTGGGATCTTTCTGCCCCGAAATGCTCCGGAGTTGAGTGGATAATACAGGGAAAGATCGGCGCGCAGCCCAGTCCGATGACTACAAGGCCGGCGATAGCCGTCGCTTTTCCCAGAGGCAGAAGCAAAAGAAACAGGCCCAGAAGCACAAGGCTCTGTCCCAGGCGGATCATCTTGGTATCGGTAAGCTTCAGAGTGAGAAAGCCGCTGACCGCCCGGCCGGCGGTGATTCCGATATAAAACAGGCTTGCAAAGCCGGCGGCGGTTTTCGCGTCAATACCCAGGTGAAGTACAAAATAGCTGCTGGCCCACAGTCCGGCGGTCTGTTCCAGGGCGCAGTAACAGAAAAAGGCAGTCATGACGGATTTTGCCCCGGGAATCTGAAGAATTTCCTTCAGAGAAAGAGGGTCTTTCGTTTCTGAATTTGAAGGGGCAGATTTGACCGCACCGGAAGCTTCGCCCGCCGCTTTGGAAGAAGATCCCGGCATTCTGGAAGAGGGATTTTTCCACAGAGGAAGGCTGAAAAACAGGATTACGGTCAGGACGATCTGCAGAAGCGCGATATACCGGTATCCCATATGCCAGCCCTGGCCGCCGGACAGAGCGTATCCCATGATATAGGGCCCAAGAGAAGCGCCGACTCCCCACATACAATGCAGCCAGCTCATATGACGGCTGGCGTAATGAAGGGCTACGTAGTTGTTGAGGGAGGCGTCGACGCTTCCGGCGCCAAGACCGTACGGGATCGCCCACAGAAGCAGCATCCAGAAGGAATGGCTGCAAGAAAAGCCGAAGAGAGCCAGAGCAGTCAATCCGACACTAATGGCCGTGACCTTTCCGGTCCCCAGCTTTTTGGTAAGCCGGTCGCTTTGCAGACTGGAAATGATCGTGCCTGCGGCGATGGTCATGGATACAGCGCCGGCATAGGAGACTGGGACCTGAAATTCCTGATAAATACTGGGCCAGGCTGAGCCGAGCAGAGAATCCGGCAGCCCGAGGCTGATGAATGAAAGATAAATAACGGCTAAGAGTAAATGAAACATATTGTAATCCTCCTTAAAAACTGATAGGATTATATCATCAAATAAAACCGATTGATAAGATAAAATCCGCAGAAACATATGACAAAATCGTCTTGTATTTGCATACGGGCTGTTTTGCCCGGGGCAGGCGGGAATTTGGAGGAGGTGACGGAAAATGTCATTATCAGTGTGCAGCACGCAGGTGGATGTGACAGGACGGGAGCTGGCGGAGCACGGAAGGACTGCGTTTCCCGTGGCCTGCTATTATGATGACCTGGCGAAGGAATCCGTGCCCTGGCACTGGCACACGGAGCTTGAGGCGGTGGTGGTGACAGAGGGGGAGGCAGTGATTGCCGTAGATTTCGAGCGCTGCAGAGCAAAGGCCGGAGAAGGCTTTTTTATTAACTCGGGTGTGCTGCATGGCTGCTGGAACGTGGACGCTTCTGCGTGCCGCTTTCATTCCGTGGTATTTCATCCGCGGCTGGTGGGCGGGAATATGGACAGTATTTTCTGGGACCATTACCTGCGGCCGATTTTGGAAAACACCTCTCTGAAAAGCATAATTCTAAAGCCGGAGCTTCCATGGCACAGGGATATTCTGAATTCTGTGGAGGCATGCTGGCAGAGCTGTGTCCGGGAGGCGCCGGGCTATGAATTTGCTGTCCGCAATGCATTGTCTCAGATAATATTTCAGATCGCAGCCCATGCAGGAGGTCCGGCCGGTCCTGCTTCCCCGCGGGCTTTGCGGGATGATACCAGGATTAAACAAATGCTGCAGTACATTCAGGCACATTATTCGGAAGAGATAAGCCTTGAACAGATTGCAGAAAGCGCGGCGGTGAGTGAGAGCGAGTGTCTGCGGTGCTTCCGCAGTACGATCGGCACGACGCCGATCCAGTATCTGAAGCTGTACCGGCTCCAGAGGGCGGCGGAGCTTCTGAAGAATACTGCAGAGAGGATTGTGGATATTGGAGTGCAGTGCGGCTTTCAGGACATGAGCTATTTCGCAAAAGCATTCCGGTCAGTTTATGGATGCGCACCCACGGAATTTCGAAGAAAGGAAAACGTATGAATTCATATATTGATCTGCATTGTGACACGATCACAATGCTGCATGAGCGGAAGGAAGATTTGAAGCATAACAGGCGCATGGTAAGTATATCGGCTTTGCAGGAGGGAAATGCTCTGGTGCAGAGCTTTTCTGCGTTTGTCCCCACGGGGCTTTATCCAAAACCTGTTCGGAATTTTCTGACCTGGAGAACATTCAGCCGTATTGCGGACAAAAAGGACCGTCTGCTAGAGCTGCATTCGGGGGAGCTGTTTCCGGTGCTGTCGGTGGAGGACATACGAAAATGCCGGGAAAGCGGAAAGGTCGGCGCTTTGTTTACGATTGAGGATGCAGGCGTGGTGGGGAACCGGCCGGAACGGCTGGAGGAGGCGTACCGCCGGGGCGTCCGTATAGCGAGCCTGACCTGGAACCATGAAAATACGCTGGGTTATCCAAATTCACCGAAAAAGGATGTTATGAAGAAGGGGCTGAAGCCCTTTGGTCTGGAAATGGTAGAAAAAATGAATGAGCTGGGGATGGCGGTGGATGTCTCCCATCTATCTGACGGGGGCTTCTGGGACGTGGCCAGGATTTGCAGGAAGCCTTTTATTGCCTCTCATTCCAACAGCAGGGCGATGACGGGTCATCCCAGAAATATGACGGATGAGATGATCCGGGCGCTGGCCGAAAAGGGAGGCGTCATGGGCCTGAACTTTGCCCCTGCATTTCTGACGGAGCAGGGAAAGGAGAGTCGCATCGACGATATGGTGCGCCATGTCCTGCATATCAGGGACGTGGGCGGCAGCGGAGTGCTGGCGCTGGGCAGTGATTTTGACGGCATCACAGGGGAGCTTGAAATTGATTCTCCTGCGAAAATGCCGCAGCTTGCCGATGCGCTTTTGAAAGCAGGTCTGACCAGTACGGAGCTGGATGCGATGTGGTCCGGGAATATCTGCCGGGTGTTTGAGGCAGTGTGGAGATAATGCGGCAAAAAAGCGTAAGGAAGCATACAAAAATCTGTCCTGCAATTAAAGCTGTGCTTTGGCGGTATCCAGATTTTTGAAAATGCTTATCACTGCCTCCATCTGCGGGGAAAGCCATTTGTCGCGGTGGTATAAAAGCTGGGTCCACAGATCGACCTCAAAATCCTTCACATCCAGATAGGCCAGTTTTTTGGAGCGTATCGCCTCTTCCGTGGCATAATCCGGAAGGAAGGAAACGGCGGAAGAGTTGTGCTCCAGCATATGGCAGATCAGCTCAGTGCTTCCTATTTCGAAAATCGGTTTTACTTCCAGGGACAGGCTGGCCAGGTGCTCATCCATAAGATGCCGGTAGCTCATGCCCTTTTCTGTTAAAATGAAGGGCTGCTTTGTCAGCTCTGTGATGGAAAGGCCGGAAACGCCGCACAGCGGATGGCCTGCGCCTGTTACGAAATGTGCGCCCTCCTTTGCTTCTCTGACGATGATGTAATCCGTGTTGTAAATATGGCTGTCCAGGGTGTATACAAAGTCCACCTCATTCTGATCCAGAAGGCGAAACATCTCCTTTGTACCCGCCGTCGTTACTTTGATGGTAATACCGGGATACTGCTGCCGCAGATTTTCAAAAAGCTTTCCGGCGATGACGCCGCAGAGGGAATCAGCCATTGCCAGACGGATATGTCCGTGAACTTCCTGCTTTGGCTGGGTGGATTCTTTCATTTTCAAAAGAAGGCGGTTCATTTCGTGAGCGCAGCGCAGAATTTCGGCGCCTTTTTCCGTGAGCGTTACGGTGTGATTGATGCGCTCAAACAGCGAAACGCCCAGCTCAGCCTCCAGCTGCTTGATCTGGAAGGAGACCGTCGACTGGGAATAGCCCAGCTTTTCGGCGGCCTTTGTGAAGCTGTTCAGCTCGGCGGTATAAATGAAGGTGTTCAGATATTTAATGTCCATATTGTTCTCCTGACATTTAAAAATTAGATGGAATATATTATTGCTATCAATTTTACAAATCTATCAAACAGAATTATACTATCTTATACAAAGAAATGCAATCCATGACGGCTGTCATGCAGGAAAGCAATGATGATAGGAGAAGGGGGAATGGCTATGAAAAAACGGTTTTTGACGGCAGCGATGGCGCTGGCTCTGACTGCGGGCGGCGCGGGAACGGCGGCTGATGCAAAGGAGGCTCCGGTCTATACGGTGGGAATCTGCCAGTACGTCCGGCATGAAGCACTGGACGCGGCGGCCCGGGGCTTCAAGGATGCAGTGACGGAAGGGCTGGGAGACAAGGTGGAATTCAACGAGCAGAATGCCCAGGGAGATGCGCATACCTGTCCGATTATTATTAACAGCTTTGTTTCCGGCGGTGTCGATCTGATTCTGGCGAATGCCACGCCGGCGCTGCAGGCGGCGGCCACGGCTACGGATGAAATACCGATCCTGGGGACTTCTGTCACGGACTATGCGGCGGCGCTGGATGTGGACGAATTTGACGGCACTGCGGGCAGAAATGTTTCGGGAACCTCTGATCTGGCTCCGCTGGATGAACAGGCGGCCATGGTGCAGGAGCTGTTTCCCGATGCCGAAAATGTGGGTCTGATTTATTGCTCTTCAGAACCGAATTCACTGTATCAGGTGAAGGCCATGACCGGGGAGCTGGAGAAGCGGGGATATACCTGCAAGGCGTATGGATTTTCGGATTCCAATGATATTTCTGCCGTGGTGACCAGAGCTGCTTCGGAGTGCGATGTGCTCTACGTCCCAACGGATAATACGGCGGCCTCCAATGCTGAATTGATCGCGAACATATGCGTCCCGGCCGGGATTCCTGTGATCGCGGGAGAAGAGGGAGCATGCCGGGGCTGCGGAGTGGCGACGTTGTCCATTGATTATTACAGTCTCGGGTATACCACGGGGGAAATGGCGGTCCGCGTGTTGGCGCAGGGAGAGGATATTTCAGCTATGCCCATCGAATACGCGCCTGCATTTACAAAAAAATATAACAGGGAAATCTGCGAAAAGCTGGGATTGGAAATGCCGGAGGATTATGAGGCGTTGGAAATGATCGCAGATTGACCGGTTCGGGCACAGCTTCCGATTTGAAATCCTGCAGGCCATACGGCTGGAAGTTTTATCCGTCTTTTGGTATACTGATGACGCAGGCGCTTTATTTTAAATAATGAAGCGGCAAAATATCAGAAGAGAGAACAGGAGTCTTACAATATGGAAATTGAACGGAAATGGATGGTAGAGGGCTGGCCGGAAAAGCTGCCTCTGATCGAGACGTATCAGATGGATCAGGGATATATCAGTGTGAGACCCACAGTGCGGATCCGCAGGGAAGCGCTGCAGGGCGGTGAGACTGAGCTGATCCTGTGTTTTAAGGGCGCGCCCAGCGCGGACGGACTGAGCCGACAGGAAATAGAGACGAGGATTGACGCGGAATTGTTCGGAAAGCTGGAAAATCTGATCGGTAAGCCTCTGATCCAGAAGGAGAGGCGGACGTATCTTCTGCCGGATGGCAATCATCTGGAGGTGAACAGCGTGGATGAGGGAATGCCCTCCGCCTTCTGGTATGCGGAGATTGAGTTTAAAACAGAGGAGGAGGCCCGGAGCTGGAAGGCGGTGGACGCCGGCCTTGGAGAATATCTGAGGGATGAATGCACCGGAAAGCCCGGATCAAGTATGGGGGATTACTGGCAGCAGACGAGAGGATAAGAGGACTTGCGGCGGATACGGACCGCTTTGGCGCAGCAAAACGGGGCAGACGGAGGGAAGGTCATATATCGCGGACGGAGGTGTTTGTGTATGTGTACAGCGGTAACCTATAAAACAAAAGATCATTATTTCGGGCGTACCCTGGATTATGATATTTCATATCAGGAGAGGGTGGCGGTAACGCCGAGAAATTATCCGTTTTGCTTTCGGAAAGTGAGAAGCCTGGATGATCACTATGCTATGATAGGGATGGCAAGCATGGCAGGTGATTATCCGCTCTATTACGATGCGACAAATGAGAAGGGCCTCAGCATGGCGGGGCTGAATTTCCCGGGGAATGCGGATTACAAGGCGGAAGTGCAGGGGAAGGACAACGTGGCGCCCTTTGAATTTATTCCCTGGATTCTGGGCCAGTGCGGCTCGGTGCGGGAAGCCCGGGAGCTTTTGGAGCGCATGAATCTGGTGAACCTCAGCTTTCGTGATGACATGCCGCTGGCGACGCTGCACTGGATCATTGCGGATCAGAAGGAAGCTATCACGGTGGAGTCTGTGAAAGAAGGACTTAAGGTCTACGAGAATCTAGTGGGAGTTTTGACGAACAATCCGCCCTTTGACTATCAGATGTTTCACCTGAACAATTTTATGAATGTATCCAGGGAAGAGCCCGAAAACCGTTTTTCGGACGAAGTAACACTGACTGCATACAGCCGCGGGATGGGGGCTATAGGGCTGCCCGGAGATTTGTCGTCATCGTCACGTTTTGTAAAAGCAGTTTTCACGAAAATGAATTCCGTTTCCGGGGAGTCGGAGTCTGAGAGTATCAGCCAATTTTTTCATATCCTGGGTTCTGTGGCGCAGCAGCGGGGCTGTGTGCATATGGGAGAAGGCCGGTATGAGATTACTAGATATACGTCCTGCTGTAATACGGACAGGGGAATTTATTATTACACAACCTATGAAAACAGCCAGATAACTGCAGTGGATATGCACCGGGAAAATCTGAATGGCGTCAGGTCCGTGAGCTATCCGCTGATACAGGGGCAGCAGATACGGAGACAGAATTGAATCCGATGATCGGACGGCTTTCCGTTTCCGGGCATTCAGGAGCTTCATAGTGAATATTTTACGATGAATTTCATAAACAAGTCAAAAGCTCACCAGGCCCAGGACGCCGGGTGAGCTTTCAAGGTTAAAGCTGCAAGAGAGTAAGAAATCCCGTTTCATAATCCTCAGCACAGAACAACAATTCGTCTCGGGGTCGTCTGGGGCGGGATGCTTCTGGTGGTAACAGTATAAAAGACCAGAAGCGATCGGTTGGCCGGATTGCAGGTAAATCGCTGACCGTTAATCGTTTCTATATCAGTGCTTCCTGCAATGTTGAGCTGCAGAGAGCGATCCGCTGCAACCAGATTGCGGTTGAAAAAGTTTAATGCGATCTGTTCATTTCTGTTTGGCACGGCAATGAGCTGTGCGCGGTACTGCGGAGGATAGATCATAGGCACGGGCAGGCTGCTGTCGTAGAAGGCAGTCGCACGCATCCCTGCTCTGAGCTGCCGGTTGTCTATGATCAGAGTATCCGGTCCGGCAGTAAAGTTTACAATTCCATTTTCTGTTCCAAATGATAACATCTGGCCGCAGCAGTCATTTCCCCGGGTAATATTTAGAATCGTGCCGGTCACGGGCACAAGCATTGTATAATCCATAGAAAGCCTTTTTGCTTATCGTATGCAGTAAGATCCAAAACGTGAAACCAGGCCTTCTTTTCTGACGCCGGAGGCAGAGAATACTTGAGCAGTTTGAAAAAAATGGTTATAATATAACGATGTGAAGGAGGAAAAAACCATGAGACGTAATGTGGATTTACTGAATGACAGACCGGGAAAGGCCCTTTTTTTCTTTGCGCTTCCCATGATCATCGGGAACCTGTTTCAGCAGTTTTATAATATGGCGGATTCCATTATTGTAGGAAAATTCGTAGGGGAGGATGCATTGGCGGCGGTTGGTGCATCTTATTCCTTTACGACGATTTTTATCATGGTAGCCATCGGAGGCGGTATCGGCGCCTCGGTTCTCACCAGCCAGTATTTCGGAGCAAAAAGGTACCGGCAGATGAAGACTTCGATTTATACTTTTTTGATCAGCTTTGCGGTGCTTTCTGTTCTTCTGTCCTTGTTTGGATTCTGGTTCAACCCGGCGATCCTGCGGGCGCTGAAGACTCCTGAGAATATTTTTTCAGATGCTGTTTTGTATCTGCAGATTTATTTTTTCGGGCTGATTTTTATGTTTATGTATAATGTGCTGTCCGCCAATTTTAACGCTCTGGGAAAGTCAAACATTCCCCTGGTGCTGCTGATTTTTTCATCGCTTCTGAATATTGTTCTTGACCTTTGGATGGTAATAGGGCTGCACCTGGGAGTCGCCGGTGTGGCGATAGCTACGGTGATTGCTCAGGGTATTTCGGCGGCCATCTCTCTTTTTATCCTGCTCCGTCTTCTGAGGCAGTACGAAACGGAGGAAAAGCCGAAGCTTTTTGATTTTGAAATGCTGAAGGCCGGGACGAAGATCGCGGTTCCCTCTGTGATCCAGCAGTCCATTGTCAGTATCGGTATGCTGCTGACCCAGTCTACGGTCAACAGCTTCGGTTCGTCGGCGCTGGCGGGCTATTCCGCCGGAATGAGGCTGGAATCACTGTGTATTGTTCCTATGATCGCTACCGGGAATGCTATGTCCACATTCACGGCGCAGAACCTTGGAGCGAAAAAGGATGAGAGAATAAAGGAAGGGTACCGGGCAGCTTATGTGATCGTTATTTGTTTCGGCGTGGTGCTGATTGCCGTATCACAGCTGTTTCATGATCCGATCCTGTCCTTTTTTGTAGAGGCAGACAGCTCCCCGGTGGCCTTTGAAGTCGGAAACGCATACTTCCGGTTCGTAGGTATGTTCTTTTATTTTCTTGGATTTAAGGCTATTACAGATGGAATTTTGAGGGGCTCCGGCGACGTGAACGTATACATGCTGGCAAATCTCGTCAATCTGGCGATCCGGGTATCGTCTGCGTGGTTTCTCTCGCCGGTATTCGGAATGGAATTTATCTGGTACAGCGTTCCGGTGGGATGGGCTGCCAACTATTTGATTTCCTATGCGTGGTACCGGACAGGCAAGTGGAAAAAGAGGCGTATTGTGTAAATATTTCGAATCGGACGGAGGAAAAGAAACAGAATGAATCATTTACTGACAGGAAAACCATTAGAAGGATTTGCGGAGTACGTAAGAGAAGCCGCGGCGCAGGGAGCCGTTCTCTTAAAAAATGACGGCCAGGTTCTGCCGCTTCTGAAGGGAGAACGGGCAGCGGTTTTCGGAAGAACGCAGATCAATTATTATAGAAGCGGCACAGGCTCCGGGGGCTCGGTTAATGTGGAATATACCACAAATTTGCTGGATGGTCTTCGAAACAGCTCTGTGGCAGAGATAGATGAGGAGCTGGCAGGAATCTACGAGGCATGGATCCGGGAGCATCCCTATGACGACGGCGAAGGCCTGTGGGGAGCGGAGCCGTGGCATCAGGAGGAGATGGAGCTGTCGGAGGAGATCGTACAGAAAGCAGCCGGCCGCTCGCAGAAGGCCGTGATTGTGCTGGGAAGGACCGCCGGGGAGGATAAGGACTATTCAAACGAAGAGGGAGGCTACCTGCTGACGGCAAAGGAGCGGGAGATGCTTCGAAGGGTTACGAAATATTTTGATAAAACGGCGGTGGTGCTGAATGTGTCAGGCATCATGGATATGAGCTGGCTGGATGAAGAATACGTGCATCCGGTTAGTTCAGTTCTGTATGTTTGGCAGGGCGGAATCGAGGGAGGAAACGCCGCTGCGGATGTTTTGACAGGAAAGGTGACGCCCAGCGGTAAGCTGACGGACACGATCGCCCGGCGGATCGAGGATTATCCGGCCTATAAAAATTATGGGGATGCGGTGAAAAATATCTATGAGGAAGATATTTACGTGGGATATCGCTACTTTGAGACCTTCGGCCCGGACCGGGTGCGGTTCCCCTTTGGCTTCGGCCTTTCCTACACTGAATTTTCCATAAGCTCCAGAGGCGCTGTGTGTGATGGAGAACAGGTTGCCGTGACAGTGGAGGTGGAAAATACCGGAACAAGCTACAGCGGAAGAGAAGTGGTGCAGGTCTATTTTGAGGCTCCCCAGGGACGGCTGGGACGCCCGGCCAGAGAACTGGCAGGCTTTGCAAAGACGCGGATTCTGGCTCCGGGAGAGAAGCAGGAGGTGACAGTGACGTTTCCGGTCAGCAGTATGGCGGCCTATGATGACACCGGGGCAGCCGGGAAAAAATCCTGTTATGTTCTGGAGGAGGGGCTGTACCGTATCTGGGCGGGCAGCAGCGTGAGAGATCTGGAAGCGGTGCAGGTAAACGGAGCGGAGGGATATTGCCTTCCGGCGCTGAGGGTTGCGGAAGCGCTGGAGGAGGCGGCAGCTCCGGAGGAAAGCTTTCGGAGAATGCGTCCGGGGGTACGGAAAGCGGATGGGGCGTATGAGCTGGCTTATGAGGATGTGCCGGTAAGAAGCACCTCATTGAAGGAAAGAATCAGGAAAAACCTTCCGAAGAGCATAGCGCAGCAGGGGAACCGGGGGATCCGGCTGCAGGATGTAAAGGAAAAGAAAGCGTCTATGGAGGAATTTATCGCCCAGTTAAGCGACGAAGAGCTGGCCGTGATCGTGCGGGGCGAGGGAATGTGCAGCCCAAAGGTCACGCCGGGGACGGCTTCGGCCTTCGGCGGGGTAAGCGATACTCTGGTGGGGAGCTATGGAATTCCGGTGGCAGCGGCGGCGGACGGCCCCTCCGGTATTCGAATGGACACCGGAGCAAAGGCTACCCAGGTTCCCATCGGCACGCTCCTTGCATGCTCCTGGGATCTGGATATGATGGAACACCTCTATGAGCTGGAGGGCCGGGAGATGATGAGAAATGAGATCGACCTCCTGCTTGGCCCGGGAATCAATATCCACAGGCATCCGATGAACGGACGGAATTTTGAGTATTTTTCGGAGGATCCCCTGGTGACGGGGAAGTTTGCCTCCGCCATGGTGAGAGGGATCCAAAGGGCCGGCGCCCGGGCAACGGTAAAGCATATGGCCTGCAATAGCCAGGAAGCAAACAGGAATCAGGTCAATGCGGTGGTTTCTGAGCGGGCTTTGCGGGAAATCTATCTGAAGGGCTTTGAGCTGTCCGTGAAGGAAGGCGGAGCAAAAGCGATCATGACCTCCTACAATCCCGTCAACGGTCGCTGGTCTGCCTCCAGCTACGATATGCTGACCACGATTCTGCGGGGAGAGTGGGGATATGATGGAATTGTTATGACCGACTGGTGGGCTAAGATGAACAATGCGGAGGAAGGCGGGCCGGGGAGCATCCAGGATACCGCATCCATGATAAAAGCCCAGAATGATCTTTATATGGTAGTAAATAATTATGAAGCCTGCAAAAACGGGAACCGGGACAATACGCTGGAACGATTGAGGGAGGGATGGCTGACCAGAGGAGAGCTGCAAAGATGCGCCATGAATATCTGTCGGTTTCTTATGGATGCTCCGGTGATGGAGCGCAGGCAGGGAGACCTGCACAGCGTGGAGAAAATTCCGGCGGGGGCAATGGGTGATTACCACGAGGCGGGAATTTACACCCTGTACATTTCTATGGTAATGGACCAGAAGCCGGAGGCCCAGGGCGCAGCAAACATCTTTCTGAATGACCGTCTGGTGGCCCAGGCGCAGACAAACGGTACGGAGGGCCGAACCGTCCGCAAGCTTCTGGTACGGGCAGAGCTGGAATCCGGCAACTATGTGGTACGCAGCGAGGACATAAAGCCGGGGATCCGCATCGTCGGGCTGGAATTTGTAAAAGAGTGAAAAAGGGCAAAAAACTATTTTCCGGTCAGCCATTCCAGGACATTTATCTGTTTGATTTCGTTATGGGAGGTGAAGGGCGTATAGTCCATCGTCAGAAGATATTTGGGGTTGTGGTCTTTGATTGCTTCCAGGGAAGAAAGCTCCCGTTTTAATGTCGGTTCATCCAGAACCGACCAGGAAACCTGATAGTATTCCTGGCCTTCACTGTTAAACGCAATAAAATCAACCTCTGCATCCCCGACTTTTCCGATATAGACCTCATATCCACGGCGAAGCAGCTCAAGGTATACAATATTTTCCAGGATGTGGCCCAGGTCTGTCTGACTGGAGCCCAATATCCTTCATCAGTATCGTATTATATATGCCCTCAAGGTAGGCACGGATATCCTGCTTCCTTTCCAGCTCCAGCGTTCCGGGAAAAGAGCTGTTTGTGAGATAATTTGTAAAAAGCTGTGCAGTGTTCGGCTGCTGCGGAAAGGCAGAGGTATACTCTTATATAATTTGTTTTATTTTTTAGAAGACGGCAGGAAACGTATTCGTATAAGCTTTCTGCGTTACGTATGTGCCGAAAATCCCCGTCTTCTAAATTGACGTTGATAATCTGCTCACGGCTGACCCCGTTTTCTAAAAGCATGTCCTGATACAGCTCGAACAATGTGGATTTACCGCATCTGCGTATGCCGGTAACAACCTTAATCAGTTTTTTGTCTTTAAGACTCATCAGGGTTTTCAGAAATTCTCTGCGTTCTATCAATGCACTCACCCCACATTTAAAAATATGTAAAATCAGATTAACATATTTGGATTAAAAAGTAGAGTTTGTAAAGTTCATTTTATAAAATATAAATATATCGGATACCTGAAGCAGAGAAGCGCTTTCTTTGATTGACCGTATTTGGCATGCTGTGATAAAATATTCTGAGAACCTAAATATGTTTCGGAAGGGCTTGCTTGAGAGAGCAGGACTCGCGTCGAGACGTCATCAGCAGACAGGAGGAAGTCGGATGAAGAAAAGAAAGGTAATAAGCATTTTTTTACTGGCAATGAGCGTTGCCGCGGTGACGAGCTTCGGGGCAGCAGCGCAGGAGACGGAAATTCAGACGGAGACAGTGGAAATCCCCGCAGATTTATCAGAATACGATGTGGACGGAGTGGGTGTTTTTTATCTGCCGGAGGGTTTTGAGGTAGAATCAGGAGAGAGTGAGGAAGGACTGCCGTCAACGTATGCGGTGCTGACCAGCGAAGAAATTGAGATAAGCGCCAGCCGCTTCGGCCCGGATGCATATGAAGCGGCGGGAATTGAGATGCCCGCAGATCTGGAGGAATATTCCCAGAGAGAAGGCACCAGAAAGAGCCTTCCGGAGGGAGAGGATTTTGAACGGGATGAATTCGGAAATCTCGGCGTGGTTATCACGTATGAGGAAGAGCCGGAGGCGGATGCGGGGAACGGCCGCACAATGACCATGTATCAGGTGCTGAAAAAGGGAACGGAATCATACGGCGCCGTTTCTCTTATCTGCCCGGAGGAGCTGTACGAAGAAATGGAAAAGGATTTCGGGCTGTGGCTCAGCCTGATGGAGCTGGAGTGAGGGCTGTAATATCTGCCAGCAGGGAAAGAATATAAATTCTATTTTGGGGAGCAATAGCAAATCCAGCCAGGGGCGACAGCATATCATAAAATGCTGCCGTCCTTTTTGATGCTTCTCGTCTCTGCACCAATGCTCATGTGCGGTAAAGAAGCAGAAACCGAACACAGCAGACAGACCGCCGGCACCATGCTGTTCCGGGCCCAAAAGCTAAAGACCGCGTCATGGAAATATGTATAGCAGACTATTCCATCATGAAATTGAAGCCTACAAATGGAAAAGCATTTGGTCTCGTATTCTGGTATACTTTTTGCAAGAGAGGTGATTTTGAGTGACTGATTCTGAACGGTGGAATGCCGTAATAACAAATGACCGAAGCTATGACGGAAAATTCTTTTATGGCGT
>JAUNGD010000009.1 GCA_030524705.1 Lachnospiraceae bacterium
GTTGTGGAAAACCTCACGGATCTCTGCGTAGGAAGCGGTTTCGCTGATGGATACCTCTGTCTCCGTATACTGAGGCTCGGTGTAAGCCGCCTCTGTCTGCACGGATGTCTCTGTCTCTGTATAAGCTGCCTCTGTCTCCGTATACTGAGACTCGGTGTAAGCCGCCTCTGTCTGTACGGTCTCAGGCTCTGTATACGCAGCTTCCGGCTCGGTGTAAGCTGCCTCCGTCTCCGCATAAACCGGTTCTGAAGCAGTATCTTCCGATACGTTCTCCGGCTGTGTTTCCGACGGCTCTTCTGCATCGTAAGCAGGAGCTTCCTCTGCCCCCTGCTCAGCCGCAAGACGGGCCTGCTCCTCTTCAAGAGTCTCTGCATGCGGGTAATATGTCTTATAATCTACGTAATACGCATTGACATATCCGTAAACATCGTCTCCCAGAGCCACCTTCATCCAGTCGCCGTCATATGCGACCACCTCCAGCTCGTCCATATGATGCGCCACATCGAGCACCTCAGTGTCCTCCGCAGGCTCTGTACGGACATTCAGCTCATCGGGATGTACCACAGCCACATTGTAGGCTGCTTCCTGTGCGATCGCCTCCGCCTCTGCGCCTGTGACAAAATACTCCGCCTTCACGTACCCTACTGCGTTTCCTGACTGTATCTTGTACCAGTCTCCGGTCTGCTCCAGAATCGTCGCAGAACCGTTGTTGTAAATTTTCGCTACCACCTCGCTGTCTGTGTCGGCTCCGCTGCGGATATTGATGTACTCCTCGCACTGCGCGAAAGCCATCTGGCCGCTCAGATCTGTATCAGCAGTCTGCACTGCCTCCTCATCCTGAGCCGTCTGTGCATCTGCAGACTTCGCGGTCTCTTCGTTCTGGACTGTCTCTTCACTCTGAACTGTCTGTGCATCTGCACTCTCCGCGGCGGCAGCAGTCTGAGCCTCCTGCGTCTGCCCGGCCTCAGCAGCTCCTGCTGTCATCGCACCTGCTCCGACAAGCATCATCCCTGACGCCAGGCAGCACATGGAAAGCTTCATCACCCTTTTTTTCATTTTCAATACTCGCCTCCATAATCATTGCCAACTTGTTACAAAGTTATTACTTCATGTTACAAATGCATCATATCAATGGTGGCTTTTTCTGTCAATGAAAGCCGGGCTTTTTTTATATTCTTTTAAGACTTGTGATGGAAATACGATGGTCTTGTGACAAAAGTGTGATAACACGGTGATGCAAATGTGATATTACTGCCGAAGATCCACGTACCCTGTCTCCAGAGCCCTCTGTGAGAATTCATATCCACCGCTGCTTCCACAGAGGTTCAGGTAAAGGTATCCCAGCTCATCCTCATTTACGATAAAGCCCATATGGATCGTCGTACTCTCGCCCGGCTGCAGCGCTTCTATATAGTTGGAACCGTTATTATCCCCGATACGTTCCGTATCGTAATACCGCATCTCCGGGGAGGAAGCCAAACCGCTGCATTCCAGCTTGTCACAGTCTTCGCCTCCACGGTCTTTTTCCCGGTCAAATATCTCATATCCGTTTTCCGTCTCCTGTATTTTCATCATATTGCCTATGAACAGAATATTATAGAGAGGAATATCCCCTGTATTCGTGTATTCCACCGATACGTAGACCAGCTTCTGGGGCACCGTCTCTGACCCGAGAATCTCATTTGTAGTATCAATTCCGTCTCCCGTTTTCACATACTGAATCTCATTCGGAAGCAGATTTCCCTGCTCATCCACCTGATCCGCCAGATAGTAGTCTATATATTTCGGATCCAGCAAACTGAGATTGTCCAGGATCTGCACCTCTGCGACCCTTGCCGTGACAGCCTCCGTATGCATCGACTCACCATTCTCATCACATGCATAGCTCTCCAAGGCAAAGGCTTCGCCAACAGACCGGATATTTTTCATTTCCTCCTGCGTAACGCTCAGTTTTGGCTCATAAACCTCCGTTTCCGGAAACAGAGTAAGCTTCACATAGTCTATCCAGCTCATCTTCTTCTCCGGTTTTTCATCTGGACTGTCCAGCTCCACCAGCTCAATCCCTTCCGCAAATTTGAGCGCCTCCTCCTGGCTGACATTTTCTGCTACATACAGCTGCAGGACAAGGTCTGCCTCTGGATATGTCACATAAATAATACGGTCAAAAGCAGTTCCCGTACTGTAGACCTGGCGGGTCAGATACACGCCCTCATGCCCATTCACATCAATGGACTCGCTGCTGATCACATCCGTATCCACCACTTCGAAGGTATCGCCCTCCTCCAATTCATACAGGATCGCACTGATACCCACCCTGGGCGTGTCCTCGTAATACCAGCTATATCCCCCGGGAGCTTCCACCATGCCCTCCGGCAAATACCCCGCTTTTATTGTAGCATTTTCATATTTCTTCACGGCTTCCGTTTCACCGGCGGCCTTCGCATCTGCCCCCTGCTGCACAGTACTCTCCGTGCCTGCCGCTTCCCCGCCAGAGAGCATGGCAGCATTCGTATTTTCAGTGTTCGTATATTCATCCGCATCCATCTGGCTGCCGCCCATCTCAACAGTAGTCCTCATTCCATACTGTCCGACACGTTCCGAATACATCTGATACAGCCTCGCCCCTGCAAAGGCAGTGGTCCCCAGCACGACGGTCGCTGCCAGCACCAGAACTGCCAGCCGTTTCGGATGTCTTTGATTTTTCCGGCCTCTGCGGCCTGCCGCTGATTTCTTCACAGCGTCCCTGCACTCATCCGCCATAGCCTCGCCGTCAGCTAACTGCTCCGCCACTTTATCTCTGATCATTGCACGCATTTCTTCCGGCATCTCCGGAAATTCATGTCTGATATTTTCTATTTTCATCCCTTTGCCACCTCCGGTTCCAAGTCATTTCTAAGTCTTCTCCGCGCCCTTGCCAGCCTGTTTTTCACCGTGCTCTCTGTCACTTCCAGCAAAGCCGCAATTTCCTTCACACTGTATCCCTCCATATAATACAAGGTCACACAGATGCGGATGTCCTGGGGCAGTCTGATGATTGCCTGATACAGGTCCGAATAATCCTCCCGCTCCGCCGTTTTTTCCTCCGGCGGGTAATCCTCGATGGACACGATCCGCTTCTCCCTGCGCATCGTCATATAGCATTCATTAATCAAAATCCGTATCAGCCACGTTTTTCCATACCTGTCATTCTGCAGCGTATGTAATTTTGCAAAGGCTTTCACAATCGTCTCTGAAATCGCATCCGAACAGTCCGCATCATTTCGCAGCAGCGTCTTTGCCACATGATACATGCTGTCGGAGGAGTCCAGGATCAATTCTCCCAGTTGTTCTTTCGTCATAAGCTTTTTCCTTTCTGCCGGCCAGCTTTTTGTCTTACATAAATTAGATGACAGGGGAGGGGAAATGGTCTCTTGGAAATAAATAAAAAATGGCGGAACACTTTTCTGTCCCGCCTGCCTGCAAATTTCTCTAATTTTTAAAGCTGTGGATCGGAGCCGGAATCCGTCCCCTGCGGCTCACAAACGCCTCGCAGGAATATTGGTTCACCGGCATGATCGGTGCGTAGCCCAAAAGCCCGCCGAATTCCACCATTTCACCCACGCCTTTTCCGATGACTGGAATGACCCGGACCGCCGTAGTCTTTTGGTTGACCATACCGATGGCCATTTCGTCAGCAATGATGCCGGAAATGGTGGAAGCCTTTGTATCTCCCGGAATCGCGATCATATCAAGACCAACGGAGCATACGCAGGTCATGGCCTCCAGCTTTTCTATGGTAAGCGCTCCCGCCTGCACCGCGTCGATCATGCCCTGGTCCTCGCTGACCGGAATAAACGCGCCGCTCAGTCCGCCCACGTAAGAAGAGGCCATCACGCCGCCCTTCTTTACCTGGTCATTCAACAGCGCCAGAGCCGCCGTGGTTCCCGGAGCTCCCGCATATTCCAAACCGATCTCGCAGAGAATATCCGCCACGCTGTCGCCGATCGCCGGAGTCGGTGCAAGAGAAAGGTCGATGATTCCAAAGGGAATCCCCAGCCGTCTGGAAGCCTCCTGGGCTACAAGCTGTCCGACCCTCGTCACCTTAAACGCCGTCTTTTTGATGGTCTCGCAGAGGGTTTCAAAATCTGCGCCCCGCACATGGGAAAGCGCATGCTTCACAACGCCTGGGCCGCTGACGCCGACATTGATCACGGCGTCCGCCTCCGTCACGCCGTGAAACGCCCCTGCCATAAAGGGATTGTCATCCGGCGCGTTGCAGAACACTACGAACTTTGCACAGCCCAGGGAATCCTGCTCCTTCGTAAGCTCCGCCGTCTCAAGAATCATCTCGCCCAGCAGCCGCACAGCGTCCATGTCGATTCCGCATTTTGTCGATCCGACATTAACCGAGCTGCAGACACGCTCCGTCTGGGACAAGGCCTCTGGAATGGAGCGGATCAAATACTCGTCGGCCTTTGTCATCCCCTTGGAGACCAGCGCAGAATATCCGCCCAGGAAATTCACGCCGACTTCCTTCGCCGCCCGGTCCAATGTCTTCGCAATGCTTACAAAATCCTCCGATGATTTGCAGGCGCTGCCCCCCACCAGAGCGATGGGGGTCACAGAAATACGCTTATTGACAATCGGAATCCCGTATTCCTTTTCGATTTCTTCTCCCGTGGACACAAGATTCTTTGCCACCGTAGTGATCTTGCGGTAGATTTTCTCATTCAGCGTATCCAGATCGTTGTCAATGCAGTCCATAAGACTGATCCCCAGCGTAATCGTGCGGACATCGAGATTTTCCTGGGTAATCATCTTGTTTGTCTCATTTACTTCGAATATATTTATCATGATTTCTCCTTATATGCACAACCGTCTTTTCCTCAGATTGCTTGAGCCACGGCTCAGATCCGATGCATCATATTGAAAATATCCTCATGCTGGCAGCGGATTACCACGCCGATCTCTTTTCCCACAGCCTCCAGCTCCTCGGCGATCTGACCTCCGTCCTTCGGGGACTGCGTCGCGTCCGTCACCATCATCATATTGAAAAATCCCTGCACGATGGTCTGAGAAATATCCAGAATATTTACATTATTCTCCGCCAGATACGTACACACCTTTGCAATAATACCCACGGTATCTTTTCCTACTACTGTAATAATCGTCTTTTTCATCCCTTTTTCCTTTCCTTATACGGCAATCATCTGTGTTGGTTCGTCCCTTTTGGCAATCTGTATCGGAAAATCATCCGCCTTAAAAGGATTGTCCCCCATGGTGATCTCCGCACAGACCGTTGCCAGCGCCAGGGCCTCATAATTGTTTTCCTTACTCAGATGCCCCAGCATAACGCTCTTCATTTTATCATGCAGGATCTCCCCCAGCAGGCGCCCTGCATTGTCATTTGACAGATGGCCTTTAAATCCAAGAATTCTCTGCTTCAGATAGTACGGATACGTTCCCACCTGCAGCATATTTACGTCATGATTGGACTCGATCAGCACCGCGTCCAGATTTCTCAGATGGTCTACTATGTAATCGTCATAATATCCAAGGTCGGTCGCCACCGCCACGGATTTGTCCTCCTGCGAAAGCCGGTACGCCACAGGCTCCGCCGCATCGTGGGAGACGCGGAAGGGCTGGATCTCCATTTCCTTGATGTGAAAGGACTCATCTGGAATGATCTCGTGAAACAATGATTCGTCTACCTTTCCCAACATCTTCTGTCCCAACATCGCCCTTTTTGTGCCCGCCGAACAGAAAACCGGAATCCCGTATTTTCTCGCCAGCACCCCCAGCCCCTTGATATGGTCCGAGTGCTCATGGGTAATCAAAATCCCATCCAGCTCCTCCGGTCTGCGGTCTATGGAATTCAGACCTGCTACCACTTTTTTCCCGCTGATCCCGGCGTCAATCAACACACCTGTATGCTCTGTCCCAACATAGATACAGTTGCCGCTGCTGCCGCTGGCGATACTACAAAAATCCATGCTTCACCAATCCTTTGTCTCAAATATTTAAGTGCTCTTTGAATATACATTATTTTATCGTCAAAATCAATACCGGAGTATCACTTAATTATCCTGCGTCAAAGGCGCGGACAGCCCCCACACGATCATAACTGTAAACCAGATAAACATACTTTCACTCATCAGGCCATTGGTGAAGCCCAGCCGAAACGCACAGTCCGGCATCAGCCCTGTAATCGCTTTCAAAATCCCATAGAAAATCAGCGGATTGGAAAGGGCCATCCACCGCGGAAAGACACTTCGGCCGCGGATAAGCAAATAAAACCAATAGATAAATGGCGGGAGCATCATGGCTTCACTGAGAATCACAATCCACGACAGATGTCCGAACAACGCTTCTGCGGCCGGAAGTGCGGCCGCCTCATAGCCATTGGTACGCATCCACGCAAACACATACAGGATCATGATATAAAATAAATGCAGGCAAAGCCATGGGGTCAGTCCGAATGCCGTCAGGTAATGATAACGCTTTTTCTGCCTTTCATCGCTCAAAAACCGTTCTATGTAAAACAGGGCTATTCCGTACAAAATGATTCCCGGAAAAGCCAGCAGCATCGCCAGAGAATTCCTCCAGGGTGCAATCCCGGACGCGCCCTCTGTCAGCCAGGACACGCTGCCGGAGTATGCTGTATCGCCGTAGAGCATCAGCCAGTCCCCTGCGCACATGCAAATACATCCTGCCAGTCCGCAAAGCAGCGCAGCAGTCATTTTCTTTCGCTTTATTCCTTTACTCTTCATATCTTTATTCTTCAGATCTCTATTTTTCAAATCTTTATTCTCCATTTTTTTGCTCATCCTTCCTTTATTTCCCATTCTTTTATTCTTCGTTATAAATCCTTCTTTCCTGTCAATCTGCTGTTTTAGGGCTTATTTCTTTTTCTCCCTTAACGTTTTCAGGCCGCTCCGGGAAGGGAAACTCTATTCCATTTTAGTTAGTATATACTAACCTGCATTGAAAAAGAATAGCGGTTTCCCGCCGTTCTTTACTGCCCTGCGGCCTAAACATGATAGACCGCTTTTTTTACTCGTTTCTCCACCGCCTTCAAAACAGCGTTCGCCAGCAATACCAGCGCAGCGGATAAAATCGTTCCCCAGACGATCTTCACTGCATTCTGTGTACGCATCCCGTCAAAAAGGACAGAGCCGAGTCCTCCTGCGCCGATCGTCGCTCCAATCGTCGCAATACCGATCGTAGAAATGATCGCAATATGAATGCCAGCGGTCATAGAATCCAGTGCCAGCGGAAAACGAACCTTTTTAAAGATCTGCCACCGCGTCATCCCCATCCCGGAGGCGGCCTCCAGAACGCCAGCTTCAATCCTGCAAAATCCCTCCGTAAAGCTTCTGACAAGAATATACTGATTGTAAATAACCAGTACGATCACCGCCGTTTTCATCCCGAGACCCGTCAGGGGAATCAAAAGGGCAAACAGCGCCAGGCTCGGAATCGCATAAATCATACTGCAAATCCGCATGACCCAATCCGCAGCACACTTCCTGTCCATGATCAGCACAGAAATCACGAAGGCCAGGGCTATGGAGATCAGAAGCGTCAGCCCCACCATCTGCAGGTGCTCCAGAAGAGCCCGGATCAATTTGTCATAATGCTTGCATGTATATTCTATAAACCTTGTCATTTGAAAAAACTCAATCCTTCCATGACGGATTTCAGCAGTGATTCCACATACGCATTGGCAGGGCTGTGCAGAATATTCTCCGGCGTATCAAACTGCTGTATTTCTCCCTGATTCATGATCAATATCCTGTCTCCCAGCTTCAGCGCCTCCGTTACGTCGTGGGTGACGAACAGACAGGTAAGCCCGCCCCTCCTGTGGATCGCCAAAAGCTCATCCTGAAGCTTGGTGCGGTTGATGGCGTCAATGGCGCCGAAGGGCTCATCCAGCAGCATGATCGACGGATATGCCGCCAGGGCCCGAGCAAGTCCCACCCTCTGCTGCTGCCCGCCGGAAAGCTGCGACGGATATCTGGTGCAGTAAACGTCCGGGTCCAGATTTACCAGAGAAAGAAGCTCCTCCACCCGGCTGTGGATCCTTTCTTTGTCCCAGCCCAGTATTTCAGGAACAACCGCAATATTTTTTTCTACTGTCATATGTGGAAAAAGCCCCACCTGCTGAATCACATAACCAATTTTGCGCCTTAGCTGCACCGGGTCGGCCTCCATTACATTTTCGCCGAACACCTTTATCACACCGGAGGTAGGCTCATAAAGCCGGTTCACCATTTTCATCAGGGTTGTCTTCCCGCAGCCGGAGGTGCCGAGAATCGTAATCAGCTCTCCCTCCATCACCTGAAAGCTCACATGTTCCACTGCATCTTCAGAAGCGCCGGAAAAACGTTTCGTAACATCACAAAACTCCACCGCAGTTCTCATACTCATCCATTCCTTTTCTCAAGACTCAGCGCCCTGGAAGGGCATCCTGTTACGCACAGACCGCAGCCCTGGCATTGATCCGGCCTGCTGATCTGCAGCTCCTGCCCGGCTGTAAACACAGAAAACCGGCATCTTTTTCTGCATGCGCCGCAGTTAATACATTTTGCCTGATCCAGCTTGACCGCATAGCTTACCTTCGGCCATACTCCCAGACTGCTCCGGGCCTTCGCTGCCCGGAACAGATAGCAGCAGTCCGTACAGCAGCTGCATATTCCGCCGGGATTTACCGTGTGGATCAGCCCCCGGCGGTCTGCCCTTTTTACGATTTCCCTGGCCTCTTCCCGGGTGATCGGCCTCGCCTGCCCTCGCCTGACGAAGGAATTCGGCGCCGTCCGATAGGTAATGCAGGTGTCCGTGGGCTGAGCACAGTTCTGTATCAGCCTGCGGCAGTCGCATTTTGCAAGATAAGGAGTATCCTCTCTGCCATCTATAAAAGCCAGTACCTCCTCCAAAGGAAGCACCTCGTCCTCCGTGGGCCCTGGATCCTCCGCCGGCCCCAGAGAATCCAGGTACGCCTTAAAATACCACTGATCCAGCCGTTCCTTTGTCTCCCGTGAAAGACTGTCATAAGTCTCTGTTTCCTCCGTCGCAAAAATATCCAGCCTGCCGTAGAAGGTTCCTGTCACGTAAGAAATCCCGTCTTCTCCGTGATTCACGACGCCCCGGTGAAACAACTCCTCCAGGAAGCCCTCTGCCTCCGCAGCATTCTCCCGGATTCCAAGCTCTGTCACTATCCTGCAAAGCTCCTCTTTGCCATAACATTTTCCGGGAGTCAGCGCCAGCAGAATTTCCTGTTCCTCCGGTCTTAGAATTAAACCTATAATCTCATATCCCTCTTTCGGAATTTCAAACCTTGCAATCAAAGCATCCTTATCCAAGCGTTCTCTGTCCTCTCTTTTTTCACTCTCTTCGCTTCATTCTCTTTATTTTAATGTCTCAAAAAACTCCTCCGCGACATCGTCATACTCTTCTTTCTCAAGATCCACCTTTGAGTTTAATTCCGTCATGGTCTTTGTATCAATTTCAGCGCTGACGCCGTTGATAATATCCGCCACATCGGAATATTTCTCCGTTATTTCATGACGTACCACCGGGATCACATTGTACGGCGGCCAGAGCTGTTTGTCATCCTCAAGAAGGATAAATTCATCGCTGCTCAGCTGTGCATCCGTAGTATATCCGGGCACACAGTCCACCTCGTCGCTGGCCATAACCTCATATTTCAAAGAGTTATCAAAGCTGTTCTCATCTTTAAAATCAAAGGAACCGTATACCTTTTCCAGACCCAGAAGGCCGTCCTCTCTTTCATAAAAATCGGAGGTGCAGCCAAAACGAATTTCCGAAGCCTTGTCCTGCAGATCTGAAATATTTTTAATGCCGTATTTCTCTGCAACATCCGCACGGATAGCAAGCCCGTTCCCGTCGTTCGCCTCACACATTTCCAATACATCCAGCTCATATTCCGAGGCATACATTTCCTTTACTTTTTCATATACCGCCTGCGGATCGGTCTCCATGGGCTGCTCCAGAATCGTCATCAGCGCTGTGCCCGTATACTCTGGATACAGGTCGATTTCACCCTCGCAAAGGGATTGGTGAATGACTGCATTTGAAACCTCAAATCTTCGTTCCACCTTGTATCCGGCGTCCTCAAGCGCCAGTGCATACAGCTCGCTTAAAATCAAATTTTCTGTAAATCCCTTGGAGCCCACGATTATACTGCCCTTTTCCTGAACGCTGTCCGCGTCATTTTTTCCTTCCGATACGCTCTGGCATCCTGTTAATCCCATTGATACAGCCAATGTCAGCAGCAATGCAGCTTTTTTCTTCATTTTGTATTCTCCTCATTTTATAATGTGTATTTCAAAATTTTCTTCTCGATTTTACCCAGAAGCAGATTACTTGCCAGAGTCAAAGCAGCCACGGATACACCGCCGATCACCAGATATTCCGTCTTCATCAGGCTGATTCCGTTATAAATAATCACGCCCAGCCCTCCGCTGCCGATATAGGCTGCCAGCGCAGCGCTGGCTATCACCTCGGACATTGCCATTTTGATGCCGCCTGCGATATAAGGAAGCGCCAGAGGAAGCTGTACCTGGTAAAAGGTCCGCCTTTCATCCATTCCCATGGCGTCCGCAACCTCCATCATAAATTCTGGAACCTTGGAAAATCCAAGAGTCGTCTGAATCAGAATCGGCGGAACAGCAAGCACAACCAGAGCCGTCAGCGCAGGCTTCAGGCCGATCCCCATAATCGGAATCAAGATCACCAGGATCGCGAGACTCGGTATAATACGCAGAGTACTGAAAAACGTATTCAGGAACCTTTTAACCCGTGGCGCCTTTAGGCAGAGAATACCGCAGGAAATACCGATCACAGACGCCAGGGCCACTGCAATCAGGCTGATATAAATATGCTGCCAGAACAATAGCAGGTAATCCTTCCAGTGGTTTGCAAAATAATCCGCATATACCTGCACTGCCCATCCCTCCTTTTTGATTGCTTTTGTCAGTAAACAAGAGGCGTGCAGTACCTCGTCCGCTGACGCTGCCGGAAAGCAGGATAACTTATAATAATCCGTGCTCCGTCAAGCCTTTGTCTATCTGCTCATACGTATGTTCCACAAAATCACTGCTGTTGTCAATCACAAACTGACATTTTGCGCGGTATTCTTCATCCTTCAGCTGGTTTTCCATAATCTGCCGGCTCTTCTCCTCACTGTATCCCCGGCTCCTTGCAAGCCGCCTCATCCGCACCGGAATCTCTGTATAAACGTACCAGATTTCATCGCAGATCAGGTCGTAGCGGTCCTCCAGAAGAAGCGCCGCTTCGATGACACAAAACGGCACCTCTCCTTTTCTCTTCTCATTTTCAAGCTCTTCCATTATATAAGCCTTTACCGCCGGATGCACGATACGGTTCAAAAGCTCCAGCTTCTTTTCATCGGTAAAAACTGCAGCCGCCAGCTTTTTCCGGTCGATGCTTCCCGCCGGCTTCAGGATCTCCTGCCCAAATTCCTGTGCTATCCTTAGATAACATGGCTGCCCCGGCTCCTGAAGCATTTTCCCGACCTCATCCGCCTGTATCACCCGGGCGCGATACCGCTCCTCTAAATAAGCAAGAATCGTGCTTTTTCCCGCGCCTACTCCGCCGGTAATTCCAAGTATCTTCAAAAAAACAACTCCTCCTAATGCAACGGTAATCTTCCGTCATTTCGCCTCGTACCAGTTTTCTCCGTCGTGGATGTCCACCTCCAGACGCACCTTCATCTGCGCCGCGTTCTGCATTTCTCTTACCATCATCTCCCTGACCTCTTCCAGCTCTTCCTTCGCCGTCTCCACCAGAAGCTCATCATGTACCTGAAGGATCAGGCGGGACCTCATATGGTGAGAACGCAGCCACTCATTCACGCGGTTCATGGCGATCTTGATAATATCGGCAGCCGTTCCCTGGATCGGGGCGTTCATTGCCACCCGCTCTCCAAAAGAACGCTGCATGAAATTCGATGACTGAAGCTCCGGCACAGGTCTTCTCCGGCCGAACATCGTCGTCACATAGCCGTTTTTCTTCGCGTCCTCAACAGCCCGATCCAGGAACTGCTTGATGCCAGGATACGTTTTAAAATACTGTTCGATATATTCCTGGGCCTCTTTCCGGGTGATACTGAGATCCTGGCTCAGCCCGAAGGAGCTGATGCCATAGACAATGCCGAAATTGACCGCCTTTGCATTTCGCCGCAGCAGCGGCGTAACCTCCTCCGGCGCTACGTGAAATACCTGAGAGGCCGTGATCGTGTGAATGTCCTGGGCGTCCTGATATGCCTGGATCAGCTTGTCGTCATTCGAAAGATGGGCCAGCACCCGCAGCTCGATCTGCGAATAATCCGCATCCAGAAATACAAAGCCCTCCTCCGGTACAAAGACCTTCCTAATCAACCGTCCCAGCTCCATACGGATCGGAATGTTCTGCAGATTCGGATCTGTGCTGCTGATCCTTCCGGTGGCCGTGATGGTCTGATGGAATTTTCCGTGAATCCGTCCATCTTCTGAAATGAAGTTCGCCAGGCCGTCCGCGTACGTGGACTTCAGCTTTGTCATCTGGCGGTATTCCAGAATATCCGAAACAATGGGATACTCCGCCGCCAGCTTCTCCAGCACCTCCGCTGCCGTAGAATATCCAGTCTTCGTTTTTTTGCCATGGGGAAGCTGCAGCTTTTCAAAAAGGATCACCCCAAGCTGCTTCGGTGAATTGATGTTAAAGCTCTCCCCTGCAGCCTCATAAATGTTCTGTTCCAGCTCGGCTATACGGCCCAAAAGCTGTTCCCCGTATACCTTCAGCTCCTCCGCCTTTACCCGAATACCCTCCCGCTCCATATCCGCCAAGGTATAAACGAGAGGCATCTCTACCGCTTCGTAAAGCTGTTTCATACCGGCCTGATCAAGGCGCTCCTCCATAATCGGAAAGGCTTCATACAGCACCGTCACATTTCTTCCCACATACGCAAGAAACGCCTCCTGCTTTTCCTGCCGTGCCTTTGAAAGCGCATCCTTTCCAAACAGCTCTGCCCGGGACGGGATCATGCGCCCAAGATACTCTCTGGCAATGTCCTCCGGCTCATAGCTGTCCTTCAAAGGATTCATCAGATACGCCGCAATCGCCGCATCCGACAATCCTTTTCTGCTCTCCTCCGGTATCTGCAGATACGGAAGCTGTTCCTTCAAGTGCATCGTAACCGCCGCTGCCGCAGCCTTCACCATGTCTGACAGCTTCCCGCACAGATACTGCTGCGTCAAAAAGCCCTCCGGCTCCAGATAATACGCCTCTTTTTCTGAAAGGCAGAGAGCCGCACCCAATATCCTGCCCTGCTCCTCCAAAAGCAAAAATGCCGTTTTTCTGCCCTCCGCCTGTCGAAATAATTCTTCCGCCTCGGAAAAATCACAGATGAGATGTACCTCCAACGCCTCCGTCTTCTCCTCTTCCTCCACCTGAAAACGCTTCAGAAGATTTTTAAATTCCAGTCTCCGGCAAAGCTCCAGGGCTTCCCTTGTATACAAATTTTCAATTCTGGCCTCCTCCGGCCTCAGCTCAATGGGGGCCGCCAGCTCAATCGTAGCCAGCACCTTGCTCATCTGCGCCATGTCATAATGATTTCGCAGCGCTTCCCTGGCCTTCGCCGGGGTAATCTCATCCACATGTGCAAAGGCCTCCTCGATGGAGCCATACTGCACGATCAGCTTTGTAGCCGTCTTTTCGCCAATTCCCGGCACCCCCGGAATATTGTCCGAGGTATCTCCCATGAGCGCCTTTACGTCAATAAACTGAACCGGCGTCACCTGATACCGCTCCAGCACATCCTTCGCATAATATTCCTCAATCTCCGTGCCCGTCGCCTTCGTCTTCGGAATCAGGATCCGCACATCCTCCCGGGCAAGCTGCAGCAGATCCCGGTCGCCGGAAACAATGCATACCTCCAGCCCTTTTTTCTCCATCTGTGCAGAAACCGTTCCTAAAATATCGTCCGCCTCATAGCCCTCCAGCTGCATCACCGGAATCTGCATTGCCTGCAACATTTCCTTCATCAGGGGTACCTGCTCATGAAGCTCCTGGGGCATCGGCTTGCGCGTCCCCTTATATCCATCAAACATTTTGTGCCGGAAGGTCGGCGCCTTCAGGTCAAAGGCCACCGCCGCATACGCAGCGTGCTCCTCCTCCAGTACCTTAAATAAAATATTCAAAAATCCGTAAACCGCATTTGTGTGCAGTCCTTCACTGTTTGTCAACACCGGCAATCCGTAAAACGCCCGATTCAAAATGCTGTGTCCATCTATCAAAACAATCTTTTCTTTTTCTGCCATTTTATACCTCTCGCAATGATTATTTCTTTTCATGCTCCGTCACATGCGCCGGGGATACCGGAGTCTCTGCTCCTGCTGTATCCGGCGATGTAGATTTCTCTATTTCTGTCCCCGCGCCCGGCGATGCAGATTTTTCTGTTCCTGTCTCCGCATGCGGCGCTTCAATTCTTGAACCGTCTCCATTTTGCAGCCTATGAATTGCTTTGTGGAAGGTACTCTGCTGCGTCTCGTCTCTTTGTACCTCAAATCCTGTATAAACACTCAGAAGCAGAAGAAGCTCGGCCAGCACCAGGGTAACTCCCCGCATAATTCGGAAAACCCTTCTCCTAAGTATGCCACGTTTTACCGAACGTATATCCTCTTCCATAAGCTTTCGAAAATCACTTTCATGATGCGCCCCGGAGTCCAGGGAATCCAGCGCCTTGTACACCGTAAAATAAATATCCAGCTCGTCCATACAGTCACTGCAGTGCTCGATATGCTTCAAAAACTGCTCTGATTCTTTATCGGTCAATTCTCTTTTTATAAACGGAGTTACCATTCTCCGGGCTTCCATACAGTTCATCCGCAGCCCCTCCTTATATATGCCTTCTATTTTAATGCTTTCCGAATTAACTGGCAACATGAAAATCAATAATATATTGAATAGCATGAAAAAGGCATATCAGGCTCCTGTTCTATTTATTTTATATTTTTATTATACCTGGTATAAAAACACAATCAAGTACGCAGAATTTTCATATCTAGTACGTTTTTTCGTACCTGCTTTCATAACCCGCAGCAGTGAAAAAATTTACAAAAAGTTTATGCCGTATACAATAGGCCGAAATATAAATACGATCAAAGATAATAAAATAATCCTGTGAAAATCCAAGGCTTAAAAAACTTGAATCTCACAGGATTATCTTCTTTTGAAATATCAGAAACTAAAAATCGGTATAACCCGACAGTTCTTTTATGCCGCTGGCCGGACTCGAACCGGCACGGTGTTACCCGCTTGATTTTGAGTCAAGTGCGTCTGCCAATTCCGCCACAGCGGCAAATGCGGTAATCAACGCAATGTTTATATTAACACACATTTTCCAGAAATGCAAGAAATTTTTTCTGCTGTGAAATCACGGTAAAGCTCTTCTGAAATTCCTGAGATCAGATCCTATACTCCCGATATAGCTGCCTTCGAAACTCATTATCCTCTGATGCCTTTTCCAAATCCTGGTATCTTTTATCCTGCAGAAGATGCTGATTGAGCTTCCACACCTTTGCTTCTCCGCGGGCCTCTCCACGTGCTTCCCCTTCTTTTACTCCATCCTGATATAGCTCTTCCAGGGCCTGACACATATTAATTCCCCCTTCCGTCTCTTTTTCCTTCCATTCCTTCAGCTGCTTCTCTGAATTTAAAAACGTACGGATCACCTGGTAGGTGTCAAAATCCACGCTGCTGAAATAATCTTTGTTTTCATTGATATATGCTATGAGCTTCGGCTTATTACTCATATATTTTATCATCTGAAAGATAATTTGTAAATCTCCCTGGAAGACATTCACATCCTCTATCCTTGCAATGTCAATGAGATTGATCCTGTAATTGGGAACATACCTCTCTACAACATCCCTGCCCCAGCTCATCAATTCCTGCGGAAACATTCCGTAAAGGTCGGCATTTCCATCCCATGGCTCCTGGCTATAGTAAAAGACCAGCGTAATGACCGGGGAGATGGCGTCAGTTTTCCTAAAATGCGATAAAAATTCTGCAGCGCTTATATTTTTATGCTCCTTCTGTTTCGTCCACAGATACTCTATCTGCCTTGTATATGTCAGGCCGTCATACACCATTCCGCGAACAGGCATGGCATAGTGTACGCTGTCCTGGCTTTCGCATGCTAAAACGACAAAATCCACGCTTTGCTTCCAGCGCATTACAATATCTCTGTAGCGCTGATAAGCCCTGTCCTTTCCGTTTTTATCCCGAATCATAACATCGACCTCGCTGTCCGCTTCCTCTAAATCAGCGGCAGAAATGATCCCCGCTCCCTGGAACAGCACTCCGTTAAACAAATCCGCAAAGCGCTCCTTATCCGACAGCCACCGCTTCACAGACACATCATTTTTTCCCACAAAACCGCCCTCTTCATATTTTATAGATTATATTATATATAATATGTTATATTATTTCTTTTGTCAAGAAAAACTTTTCCATATCATTTTTTTACAATCAAATAAGACCGGAAACCATGTGCTTCATGATTTCCGGCCTTACACATTTTGCTTATAACATTTTTCCGCGGATCTTTTAAGCTTCCATATCCCAGGATTTTTTCATACTCCTATCCTTAGATCCTTTCATGTTCCGTATCTCCGAATTCTTTAGTATTTCATATCCTTTAATATATCGCAGAAATCAAAGGTAGCAAAGTAATCCTTCGGCGTCTCAGCCCGGCGGATCATCTGAAAACTGCCGTCCTCTTTCAAAAGGATCTCGGAGGAGCGGAGCTTTCCATTGTAATTGTAACCCATGGAATATCCGTGGGCTCCCGCGTCATGGATCACCAGAAGATCTCCCATATCAATCTTCGGAAGCTGACGGTCGATGGCAAATTTGTCATTGTTTTCGCAGAGGGAGCCGGTCACGTCGTATACGTGATCGCAGGGCTCATTTTCCTTTCCCATAACGGTAATATGATGGTACGCGCCGTACATCGCCGGACGCATCAGATTTACCGCGCAGGCGTCCACTCCAATATACTCCTTGTGGGTATGCTTCTCATTGATGGCTTTCGTCACAAGGCAGCCGTACGGCCCCAGCATATATCTGCCCAGCTCGGTGTAAAGCGCCACGTCGCCCATACCTGCCGGTACGAGGACCTCCTCGTAAACCCTTCTTACGCCTGCACCGATCTTATGAATGTCATTTTTCTCCTGATCCGGGCGGTACGGGATACCGATACCTCCGGAAAGATTGATGAATTTGATCTTTGCGCCGGTCTTCTCCTGAAGGTTTACCGCCAGCTCAAACAGTACCTTCGCAAGCATCGGATAATAGTCGTTTGTCACGGTATTGCTGGCCAGGAACGCATGAATACCGAATTCCTCCACGCCCTTTGCCTTCATAATGCGGAAGGCCTCTTCGATCTGCTCTGTCGTCATTCCGTATTTTGCATCTCCCGGGTTGTCCATAATATCATTGCTGATCTTGAACAGTCCGCCCGGATTGTAACGGCAGGACATCGTTTTCGGAAGAGCGCCGAGAGCCTCTTCTACCTTTGCAATATGTGTAATATCATCCAGATTGATGATGCCGTCGATCTCTGCCGCCTTCTTAAATTCATCCAGCGGCGTATCGTTTGAAGAAAACATCACGTCATGACCCTTGATCCCGATGGCCTCTGACAGCATCAGCTCCGTCATGGAAGAGCAGTCTGTCCCGCATCCGTACTCATGCAGAATATTGATCAGAAACGGATTCGGTGTAGCTTTCACTGCAAAGAATTCTTTATACCCTTTATTCCAGGAAAATGCCTCGTACAGCTCCTTTACGTTTTCCCGGATTCCCTTTTCGTCATACAGGTGGAACGGGGTCGGGAACTGCTGTGTGATCTCCTCAAGCTTTTCTTTTGATACAAATGTCTTTTTCATATCAGGTACACTCCTCACAAAATTTCGCAAGGTACACAGAAATACCTCCGGGCTGCAGCTCCTATGCCCTCAATGAGACATGGCAAAGCCCTCAAAGAAGCACAGCAAGACCGCCGGAGGTATACATCTTCGTATACATATGCTTGTAATAATATACTCTGTCCCAAAAGGAATTGTCAATACTTATTGGCCAAAAAACGACGGTATCCGGTGCTTTCCGTCCACAAGATGATTGTACTGCAATATTTTGTATTCATTCAGAATATCAGCATACTCGTCTCCGCCATAGCTGTAAAATGTACCCTCGCTGTCCCGGTAGACATTTCCGTTCACCACCGGAAGAGTCTCCATCAGATTGCTCAGGAACTGCTGATAGCCTGTCAGAGGTATACCGGCGTTCTGCATCAGGATGCCGCCGAGGTAATTGACGCTAATCCCGTCGTAATATTCATGCTCCAGCCCGTAATTGCTCCACATCATAAAGGGAACCCGGTAGCCCTGCTGCACATAGTCCAGCGTCTCCTGGCTCTGCACACCGCAAATGCGCTGGATCACATTCGTAATATAATCCGACGGCTGATGGTCCCCGAACATCAGGACAATGACCGGCTCGTCCTGCTCCTGGAAATAAAGAATCAGATCCTGCAGCGCCCGGTCCGTCTCATTCATAAGGGTCAGATACTTTTCTGTCGCCAGCACGCTGGTCGTCTTCGAGGATACTTCGGTCAGCTTCAAATAGGAATCAAAATCCGGCGACGGCTTGCTGTAGCCGCCGTGGTTCTGCATCGTCACTTCAAAAATAAATGCCCTCTGCTGCTCATCCTTCTGTTCAAATTCTTCTATAATCCTGCCAAAGGCCGCACGGTCGCTGACATATCCCCGCATCCTCAGCGGATCATCAAAGTCCTTGACGCTTAAAAACTCATCAAATCCAAAATCCTCGTACACCTCATCCCGGTCCCAGCCGGAGGCATTGTAGGGATGAATCGCCGTCGTGTCATAGCCCATGGACTTCAGGTACCATGCCAGGGAAGGCGTTTCACCGTGAATATACTGCTGGTACGGCACGCTTCCCACCGGAAGAAAGCCCATCGTATCCCCGGTCAGAAATTCAAATTCCGTGTTGGCCGTGTTCCCGCCCTTCACCGAAACATACACCTCTCCGCCGACTGCCTCCTCCTGCAGGCTTTTAAAAAACGGAATCACATCCTCGCTGGTCTCAAAATCCCCCCAGACAGAAAGGTCTGAGAACGCCTCATCCATGATTACCACGATATTCGGATATTCCGCGGCAGCCCCTGACGAAGCGCTGTTTGCCGTACTGTTTGCTGTACTGTTTTCCGAATCAGTGTTTCCTGCCTCTGACGTGCTTTCCGGGCCGCCGTTCTTCCCCTTTGCACCCTCCGTTTTGACCTGCTCAGCAATCTCCTGCGCCCTTTCAGCAGAATATCCCACCGGCTCCTCTACGTTCAGAAAACGCAGGTTGCCCAGAAAGGCCGCCGCGATCCCGTTGTTGCGGTACGGGACGTTCAGGGTAAACAGCGTCGTGTCCATGCCGAAAAAGCTCTGCACGCTGCTTTTCTGGATCCCCGATATATAGACGCACAGCAAAAGCGCACAAAGGAAAGCCGTCGGAATACGCAGCTTCATCCTTTTGATTTTCACGGACGACTTGGAAGCGAGCAGGATGATCCACACAAAGCTCATCACCACGAAGGCCGCCTTCCAGGTAAGAGTAAAGGTATAATTGTCAGCCACAGACATCGCCGTCCCCAGAGACAGAAAATCCCAGGGAACAATGGGTGAGGAACGGAAGCTGACCACATAGTAATTCGCCAGGCCGAAGATCATCGGCACCAGGGTAGCTATTTCAAATCCCAGCCGCACGCTCCCCAGCAAAAAAACTGCCAGCCCATACAGCAGATAAAAGAAGGCCAGATTCAAAACGACGATGGGAATATCCAGATCCGTCAGGACATGGGTGTAATTTTCCAGGGCCGCAAAGGCTGCAAAGGGAAGCAGAATATAAAAAATCCCCGACAGGATGCGCCCGTAAGAGAAAGGGCACAGGACAAACGCCCCTGCCCCGAAGGCCAGCAAAAGCGCCAGCACCAGAAAAGGAGCGTCAACGCCCTCTCCCGCCGCCGCAAGAGCTGTAATAATAAGCATAGCTGCGGTCACAGCAATCGCTACCGCAGCTTTTTTCTTATCCGGTCTTGAAAATGTTTTCTTCTTTTCTATCATTTTTCCATCATCTTCCCCTTATTTCTTTATATGCTGATGCGTGAAAAGATGATCCTGACAGTACTCATAATTTCCGTCGCATTTGGAACAGAACCGGAACTCCAGATGATCCCCGTCCTTCTCAGTCCGTCCGCAGACCGCGCACTTATGTCTCGTGGCGCTCCTGGGCTGCGCCTTCTGTACATTCCGCTTGAACTCATTGCGGCGGTGTACCTCTTTGGGTGAAAATCTTCTCATATTTCTTGACATCAGGAAGAAGATCACAAAGTTCAGCAGCGACATTATAATGGAAATACGGTCCGCCCAGCCCCCTTCGAATATGGAGAGCACAATAAAAAATCCGTAAACAAGCCCCATCCACTTCATCTTAATCGGAATCAGGAAATACAGCATTACCTCCATATCTGGATACGTAAGGGCAAAGGCCAGGAAAATCGACATATTGATATAATACGTGCTGAAATATCCGCCGCCGCCCATGAAATACAGGATGAAAGCTCCAATCACTGTAAATATGATACCGGAAAAAATATAAACATTGAACCGGAACGCTCCCCAGGTATACTCCAGCGTACGCCCGATGGAAAAATAAAAATACAGCATAATAATCGTAAACAGATCCAGCCGGCTGGGCGGCACAAGGATCCAGGAAATGACACGCCAAACCTGTCCGTGCAGGATCAGATACGGATTCAGCGTCAGATACATCAAAAGCTCCGGCATCAGCGCCGAGATCAGATAACCCGCCGCATACAGTGCAATGATGATAGCCGGCAGATTCCGTATCGCGTATTTACCGTACTTACGCTCCATCTTATCCAGAAAATTCATAATCAAGCCTCTTTCTTATACAAATTCATCTCGTTTATTATAAATTTATGAGAAACGTTTGTCAATCAGCGCCGCCCCGTATTTCCTCTTCTTTAGATTTTTTTAAGAAAGCTGACGGAACTTCGGAATGCAGATCTGATCCCCCACCTGCAAATTGTAAATATCTACGTAGGGATTGGCAAAAATCAATGCGGAAACTCTCACCTGATATTTTTTCCCCAGCAGATACAGGGTATCTCCCTTCTCAATCGTATGTGTAAATCCAATGCATTTACACGAGGATGCCATAAAATCACCTCTGCTTTTATTTAATATATGATATGCATTTCAAAAGGAATTGCTTGCCAAAGTAGGATTTCTTATACTATACTGGAAAACGGATTTGATTTTACGATAAAAAATCCCGAAGGAAACTTCGGCTTGAAAGGAAGGTTTTAATATGGCAGGCTCAGTATTTGGAACAATGTTTAAAATAAGCACCTGGGGCGAATCCCACGGGAAGGGCATCGGCGTTGTGGTGGACGGCTGTCCCGCAGGCATCCCTCTTTGCGAAGAGGACATTCAGGTTTATCTCAACCGCCGCAGGCCGGGGCAGAACCGATATACGACGGCCCGGTCCGAGGCGGACGCTGTGGAGATCATGTCGGGAGTCTTTGAGGGCAAAACCACGGGCACTCCCATCTCTCTGATCGTTTTAAATAAGGATCAGCGCTCCCGGGATTACGGCTCGATCTCAGAGCTGTACCGCCCCGGTCACGCAGATTATCCCTACGATATGAAATACGGCTTCCGGGATTACCGCGGCGGCGGCCGCTCCTCCGGCCGGGAAACCATTGGCCGCGTGGCTGCCGGAGCCATCGCTATGAAAATGCTCTCCGAGCTGGGAATCACGGTAAAGGCATACGTCAGCGCCATCGGCCCCGTGTCCATCGACCGTTCCCGCATGGATCTGTCGCTCACGGAAGAAAGTCCGCTCCGCATGCCGGATCTCGATGCCACCGAACGGGCACAGCAGTACCTTGAGGAATGTATGAGGGCGCTGGATTCCAGCGGCGGCGTCGTTGAATGCGTCGCAGAGCATCTTCCCGCCGGCCTGGGAGAACCGGTATTTGACAAGCTGGACGCCAACCTCGCAAGGGCTGTCATGTCCATAGGCGCAGTAAAGGCCGTAGAGATCGGAGACGGCACACTGGTATCCTCCCGCAGAGGCTCCCAGAACAACGACGGCTATACCACAGATGCAGAGGGTAAGCCCGTTAAGGCCTCCAATCACAGCGGCGGTATTCTGGGCGGAATCAGCGACGGCGCGCCGCTCTTTCTCCGGGCCTCCTTCAAGCCGACGGCCTCCATCGCCCAGGTACAGACCATGCTGGGCCGGGACGGCAAATGCCATGACGAGTCCATCCACGGCAGACATGATCCTCTCATTGTCACCCGGGCTGTCGTCGTAGTCGAAGCCATGACCGCTCTGACCATCGCGGACCACCTGCTGATGGCAATGTCCTCTAAAATGGAAAACATCAAAAAAGTATACGGCGCTGATAATGGCACTGATCAATAAGACAAACAAACTGACTGACTTAGGAGGCTGAAAATAAAATGATCCGTAAAGCAACAAAAGAAGACATCCCATCCATCGTAAAAATTTACGATGCAATACTTGATTATGAGGAAGCCGGCAAGCTCCATATCGGCTGGGCCCGAGGCGTCTACCCCACCGAGCAGACGGCGCTGGACTCTCTCGGCAAAGGGACCCTGTTTGTCTGCGAGGACGGCGGAAGGATCGTAGCCTCCGCCAAAATCGACCAGACCCAGGTGCCCGAATACAGGGATGCGTCCTGGAAATATGACGCCCCCGATCATGAAATCATGGTTCTGCACGCTCTGGCCGTGGATCCCGCCGCCTCCCGCTGCAGCTACGGAAAGACTTTCGTCCGTTTTTATGAACAGTACGCCCTGGAGCACAACTGTCATTATCTGCGGATGGACACCCAAGAAATCAACAAAACGGCGCAGAGCCTGTATAAAAAGCTGGGCTACAGAGAAGCCGGTGTAGTATTCTGTGTGTTCAACGGCATCCCCAATGTACGTCTGATGTGCCTGGAGAAGAAAATATAAATCAAACCAAAGGAGCTTTCCTATCTCATGAAATGAAACGTGCGTTTATGAAGCATTCTCTCAGAACCTTGAAAGAAACCAGCTTCACAAACGCACGTTTCGGCTTTCTTTAACTTTATTTCAGCTCTCTCTTAACTTTATTTCATCCTTCTTTTAACCTTTTGGCTTTCTTTTCATCTATTTCATTCTTCTTTTAGCCCTTTTATCTTTCTTTCCTCTCAATAGATCCTCTGCAAATACGGCTGCAGATCACTCATACTGTGAGATCAGGATGCAGTTCGGCGTATCAACCTTGATTGGCCGTCCCTTCATCACCAGCAGCTTCTTTTCATAATCTATTGTAAAGAAGCGGATCTCATTCGTCTCGTGATTCAGGACCACCAGCGTCTTTTCACCGGGCAGCACATCAATATCCTTCGGATAATCGCCGCTGATCGGCAGACAGCAGAGACGCTCCAGCAGCCCCGTCTCCTGATCCACCGCAAACACGGCCACCGTATTCTCTCCTGCCGTTGACGCATACAGATATTTGCCGCTGGGCGAAAGCTTCATGCCGCAGCAGGCGCTTCCTTTCGTCTCCGGATCCCGCAGCACGGAAATTTCCTGAATCTTTTCAAACTCAGGTGACTTTCCGGATCCGTCATACTTGTACACACAGATCTCGTTCGTGAGCTCTGCATTGATATAGGCAAAGCGTCCGTCCTTGCTGAAGGTCAGAAGGCGCGGGCCGGAATCCAGCTTGCAGCGAAGAATATCGTAGAGATTCAGCTTGCCCGTATTTTCATTGATCCGATAAAGCTTTACCTGGTCGATGCCGTTATCCACCGCACAGAGATATTTGTCGTCCGGCGTCGGGATCACACAGCTTACATGGGGACGGAAATTCCGCTCTGCCACACTTCCCAGTCCCTTGTGGAAAATACCCGCCATGATGGAGCCAAGACGTCCGTCGCGATGCGTATGAACCACCGTCACCTTTCCGTCATGGTAACCTCCCACGTACAAAAACTTTCCATTCTTATCCGTTGAAAGATAGCATCCTCGCATCCCGTCGATGCCGACCTTGTTGATCGGCTCCAGGCTTCCGTTCGACAGTATCTTAAGCACCTCTACGCCCTCATCCGCGATCGAATAAAGGTATTTGCCGTTGTAGGATTTAACCATATGCGAAGCATTGTTTACGGGGATCACCTCACGCTCCGTCATGTACCCTGCTTCGAGATCAATATCATAAACATGAATGCCGATGCTGCTTCCGTGCGTGTATGTTCCCACGTATGCCACGTATTTCTCGTGTCTTTCCATCGTAAAACCTCCTGTAAAACTTTTTGAACCCGTCTTCTCAGGTTCAGCGCACTATTTCCGTTATCATAACACAGATGCAGTTCTTTGTTAAGTAAAATAGATGAAAAACTTTTGAAAAATATATTGACACAGAACAAAGGAAGAGTATAATCATCATTAATGCGCGTTTAGTAAAGCTAAACTTTTTGTTTATTTTTACTGCGTTTACATAAGACAGGAGAACAGCAATGAACATCGGTACAAAATTAAAGGATCTGCGTATTGCCAAGAATCTCACCCAGGAGGAGCTGGCGGACCGGGCGGAGCTTTCAAAGGGCTTCATCTCCCAGCTGGAACGGGATCTCACATCCCCGTCGATTGCTACCCTGGTTGATATCCTGCAGTGCCTCGGCACAGACCTGCAGGAGTTTTTCAGCACTCCCCCGGATGAGCAGATCGTGTTCCACGATCAGGATTACTTCGAAAAAATTGATACGGAGCTGAAAAACAAGATTGAATGGATCATCCCCAACGCCCAGAAAAACATGATGGAGCCCATACGCCTGACGCTGGAGCCCGGCGGCTCCACTTACCCTGATATTCCTCATGAAGGAGAGGAATTCGGCTACGTGCTGCACGGCAGCATCACGATCCATCTCGGTAAGCGCGTCTACAAGGCCAAAAAGGGGGAATCCTTCTATTTCACACCAAATACACAGCATTATATTACAGCAAACGGAAAAACAGGCGCCGAGCTGATCTGGGTCAGCACTCCGCCCAGTTTCTGACAGGAGGCACAAATGAGCAACAAATTGATTGATCTGGTGGGCATTACAAAATCATTCGACGGCGAAATGGTTCTGGATGACCTGAATCTTTATATCAGAGAAAACGAATTTCTTACTCTCCTCGGTCCCAGCGGCTGCGGCAAAACCACGACGCTGCGTATTCTCGGCGGCTTTGAAAGCCCGGATAAGGGCTCCGTCATTTTCAACGGGCAGGATATCACAACCCTCCCCCCGAACAAACGGCAGCTCAACACCGTATTTCAGAAATACGCGCTTTTTACTCATATGACGATTGCAGAAAACATTGCCTTCGGCCTTAAAATCAAGAAAAAAAGCAAGGCTTACATTGACGACAAAATCAAATACGCCCTGAAGCTGGTCAACCTGCAGGGATATGAAAACCGTATGCCGGACTCCTTAAGCGGCGGCCAGCAGCAGCGTATCGCCATCGCCCGGGCCATCGTCAATGAGCCGAAGGTGCTCCTGCTGGACGAGCCTCTGGGGGCGCTGGATCTGAAGCTCCGCCAGGATATGCAGTACGAGCTTATCCGGCTGAAAAATGAGCTGGGGATTACCTTCATCTATGTCACCCATGACCAGGAGGAGGCGCTGACCATGTCCGATACGATTGTGGTCATGAACCAGGGCTATATCCAGCAGATCGGCACGCCGGAGGACATCTACAACGAGCCGAAAAACGCCTTCGTCGCGGATTTCATCGGCGACAGCAACATCCTGAACGGTACCATGATCGAGGATCGTCTGGTGGAAATTCTCGGAGCCCGGTTCCAGTGCGTAGATGAGGGCTTCGGCAATAACCGGCCGGTGGACGTTGTCATCCGCCCGGAGGACATTGACCTTCTGAAGCCGGAGGAGGGCACCATCCAGGGCATTGTCACGCATCTGATCTTCAAGGGCGTCCACTATGAAATGGAGGTTCTGGCCAACGGCTACGAATGGCTTGTACACAGCACCGACCTGTTCCCGGTGGGGACAAAGGTGGGCCTGCATATAGATCCCTTTGATATTCAGATTATGAACAAACCGGAATCGGAGGATGAGGAGGCAGCGGCAGTCAATGAGTAAAGGAAAAACAAAATGGCTGCTCTCCGGCCCCTTTCTGGTATGGACGGTTGCCTTTATCATGATTCCACTGGCAATTATCGTATACTACGGCCTGACGACCACAGAAGGCCGTTTTACCCTGGCGAACATCGCAGAGATGGGAACACCCGAAAATGTCAAGGCGCTTATTCTCGCCCTGCTTCTTTCCCTGGCCAGCACCGTCATCTGCCTTGTGATGGCCTATCCCCTGGCGATGATTCTCTGCAACCTGAAGTTCAACGCCAACGGGCTTATCGTCCTGATTTTTATTGTACCCATGTGGATGAATTTTCTTCTCAGGACCCTGGCGTGGCAGACACTGCTGGAAAAAACCGGCGTCATCAATATGATATTAAAGGCGCTTCACCTGCCTGCACTGAATATCATCAATACGCCCTACGCCATCATCCTCGGCATGGTTTACAATTTTCTTCCGTTTATGCTTCTGCCGATCTACAACAGCCTGGTTAAGATCGACAAGAGCGTACTCAATGCTGCCAGAGACCTGGGTGCCAGCGAATTGCAAACCTTCTGGCGCATTACCTTCCCGCTGAGCCTTCCCGGAGTGATCAGCGGTATCACCATGGTGTTTGTCCCGGCCATGACGACCTTCGTCATCAGCGACCTTCTGGGCGGCGCCAAAATTCTTCTGATTGGCAACGTTATTGAGCAGAAATTCAAGCAGGGAAATAACTGGAACGTGGGAAGCGGCCTTTCCCTGGTGCTAATGGTGTTTATTCTGATCAGCATGGCCATTATGCACAAGTATGACAAGGATGGAGAGGGGGTTGCATTTTAATGCGGAATTTTCTGAAAAGGCTTTATCTGTTTTTCATCTTTGTTCTGCTGTATGCACCGATCCTGACCCTCATTGTGCTCTCCTTCAATTCATCCAGGACGAGGGCGAAATGGGGCGGCTTTTCCCTGAAGTGGTACGCCGCGCTTTTTGAAAATGAACAGATCCTGCAGGCGCTGTACAATACGCTGCTGATTGCGGTCCTTTCCTCGCTGATCGCCACCGTCATCGGCACTCTGGCGGCCATCGCGCTGAATTCCATGAAGGCCCGGACCCGCAGCTTCTGGATGAGCATGGCGAACATTCCCATGCTGAATGCTGAGATTGTGACCGGTATCTCCCTGATGATGCTTTTCATCGCCGTCGGGAATTTTCTTTCCCTGTTCGGCGGGGGAATTACCTTCGGCTTTGCAACAATACTGATCGGACATATTACCTTCAATCTTCCTTACGTCATACTTAGCGTCATGCCGAAGCTGAAGCAGGTCAATATGTCTACCTATGAGGCGGCGCTGG
The DNA here is from genome assembly GCA_030524705.1 of Lachnospiraceae bacterium. GTDB lineage: Bacteria > Bacillota > Clostridia > Lachnospirales > Lachnospiraceae > Choladousia. The sequence goes on from JAUNGD010000009.1 coordinate 27,636, forward strand.
ATATCGGAGCCTCGCCCATCTACGCGTTTTATAAGGTGATCCTTCCTGACATTATGCCGGGAATCCTCTCAGGCTTCCTTCTAGCATTCACCCTTTCTCTGGATGACTTTATTATCACGCATTTTGTCAAGGGCCCCGGCGTGGATACCCTCTCAACCAAGATTTATTCCGAGGTCCGCAAGGGAATCAAGCCGGAAATGTACGCACTGTCCACTCTTGTTTTTGTGGCTGTGCTGCTTCTGCTTCTTATTATTAATTATAAGCCGAAGCAAAAAAAGAATATGGCTGCAAAAGCTTAAGCTAAAACATAGAAGGAGGAAAAGTTATGAAAAAACTGAATCTGCTGGTTCTTGCCGGGCTCATCCCGGCCATGGTGCTGACCGGCTGCGGGGGCGGCGGCAGCGACAAGAAAACCGCCGACGCCGGAGAGGTAATCGTATACAACTGGGGAGAATATCTTGACCCGGATACTCTGGATCTGTTCACCGAGGAAACGGGAATCAAGGTGGTCTACGAAGAATTTGAGACAAATGAAATCATGTATCCGAAGATCGAGACCGGCGCCGTCTCCTATGACGTGGTCTGCCCCTCTGATTATATGATCCAGAAGATGATCCAAAATGACCTTCTCGCTGAAATTAACTTTGACAACGTACCGAATATCAAAAATATCGGTGAGGAATACCTGAAATCCTCCGAGGAATTTGATCCCGGAAATAAGTATTCCGTGCCGTACTGCTGGGGAACTGTGGGTATCCTCTACAACAAGACGATGGTGGAGGAGCCAATCACAAGCTGGGACGTTCTCTGGGAGGACAAATACAAGGACAACATCCTGATGCAGGACAGCGTCCGGGATGCCCTGGGCATCGCCCTGAAGCGCCTCGGATACTCCCTGAACACAACAGAGGAATCCGAAATTGCAGAGGCGGCGGACACCCTGATCCAGCAAAAGCCCCTGGTCCAGGCCTACGTGATCGACCAGGTCAGAGATAAAATGATCGGCGACGAGGCTGCCATCGGCGTCATCTACTCCGGCGAGGCCATTTATACGCAGCGCGAAAATGAAAACCTCGAATACGTGATCCCGGAGGAAGGCTCCAATATCTGGATCGACAGCTGGGTAATCCCGAAAAATGCAAAGAACAAAGAAAATGCGGAAGCATTCATCAACTTTATGTGCAAGCCGGAAATCGCCCTGATGAATTTTGATTATATCACCTACTCCACTCCGAATACTGCAGCCCGGGAGCTGATCGAGGATGACGACATCCGCAACAGCAAAATCGCATTCCCGGACGCCTCTGAGCTGGAGCGCTGCGAGACCTTCCAGTATCTTGGAGATGAGGTGGACAATATCTACAACGAATACTGGAACAAGGTAAAATCCAGTTGACGGCTCCGCCATATATTTTTATAATTACAGACGATACCCCTTCGGATATCGTACAGCATCAGATTAAGCAGAAAGAAGGTATATTATGTTTAAGGAAATAAAAGCATCTGAGCTTAAGGAAAATACGTTTGACCTGATCGGAAAGCAGTGGCTCCTGGTAACTGCTGAGAAGGAAGGAAAATGCAATACGATGACTGCCTCCTGGGGCGGCCTCGGCGTGATGTGGGGAAAGGATGTCGCATTCATCGTCATCCGTCCGCAGCGCTATACAAAGGAGTTCATCGACGACTCCTCTACCCTCTCCCTGTCCATCCTCCCGGAGGGACACAAGGAAGAATACGGCTATCTTGGCCGTGTCTCCGGCCGCGATGAAAATAAAATAGAAAAGGTCGGATTTTCCGTGGCCCATGACGGTGAAACACCGTATTTTGAGGAGTCAAAGCTGGTACTGATCTGTGAAAAGCTGTTCGCGCAGCCCTATACCCCGGATGCATTTCTGGATAAAGAGATCATCGAAAAGTGGTATCCCGATGAGGATTTCCATACCATGTATATCTGTGAGATCAAAAAAGTACTGGTAAACGAGTAAAGCAATGGAACGAATACTCTCCTGGAACATCAAACCGGCCCAGGAAGCTATGACCATTAAACAGTTTCTCCGCACTCACGGCTGCTCTCATCATGTCCTGACACATCTGAAGCGTTCGGAGTGCGGAATTTTATTGAATGGAGCATGGGCCTATACCAATCAAAAGCTGCAGTCCGGCGATGAGCTTCGGATCCGTGTGACCGAGGAAGAATCCTCTCCGAATATCCTTCCCGTACCTATGAATCTGGATATTGTCTATGAGGACGAGGATCTGATGATCCTGAACAAGCCCAGCGACACACCGATACATCCCTCTGTCAACAACCACGAAAATACACTGGCAAACGGAGTGATGTATTATTTTGCCGCACAGAAGATCCCCTTCGTCTACCGCTGCATCAACCGGCTGGACCGGGATACCAGCGGCCTTCTGATCGTTGCCAAAAATATGTTCAGCGGGGCCGTTCTCTCTCAAATGTCCGCGGCACGGCAGATCCACAGAGAATACCTGGCCATTGCAGAGGGCCTTCTTCCCGCCTCCGGCACCATTGATGCTCCTATCGCCCGAATGGAGGGATCCGCCCTTATGCGGTGCGTGGATCATGAGCGCGGCGAAAACGCCGTGACGCATTATACATGTATCCGTCATGCCGCATCCGGCGATACGCCCCTGTCCCTGGCCAGAGTCCATCTGGAAACAGGGAGAACGCATCAGATCCGAGTCCATATGAGCTACATCGGTCATCCCCTGATCGGAGATTTCCTGTATCATCCCGCCTCGGCAGCGCTTATCCCACGTCAGGCGCTTCACTCGTACCGCCTTCGCTTCCTGCATCCTGTCACAGGAAAAGTCCTGGACTTTACCTGCGATATGCCGGAGGATATGCAGTCTGTTTTATAAGCGGCCTGCTGTATCAACAGGTTGTTCTATAGACGGCCTGTTCCATAAAGAATCTGCCTATCAGCAATGTGTTGCTTGAATGTTTTCCTATGAGGCCCGGAGACCTACAGCAGCTCCGGGTCTTCGTACAGAAACCTCACATAGTCAAAAATTTCATTGAAATCAATCCTGCAGTCCCCTTCAAAAATCCCCACCGGAATCACTGAGTCAAAGCCATAGATCATCGGGTACTCGTCGTGCTCAAAATCATATACAATGACCTTTTTCATATAGGGATCTATGACCCAATATTCGCGGACTCCGGCCTCCATATACTTTCCGAGCTTCGTTACCGTATCACGCCTCTTGGTCGCCTGAGACAGAACCTCCGCAATAAAATCAGGAGCACCGTAAATACAGCGGTCAATAATCTTTCTCCTATCGCAGATCACCATGACGTCCGGCTGCACCATCGTCCTGTCGTCGCAATCAAGCTGCACGTCCATCGGCGCCGTAAAAGGAATGCAGGATCCCTTTTTTTCGCTGATATAGCGCCGAAGCCGCACATGAATCTCACTGCAAATAAGCTGATGGATCGTCCTTGGAGAGCTCATATCATAAAATACGCCGTCGATCAATTCCGCGCGGCGTTCCTCCGGCAAAGCATAATAATCCTCCAGCGTATATCCCTCCTGCTCTTTCGGGCGGTAAAACTGTACCGCCTCGCTCACTCTGCTGTCGGAACCGGATGCAGATTCTCTAAAAATATGTTCCAGCGCCTGAAGCGTATCGTACCGCGGCGATTCCGTGACGCCGCAGAAAATTTTCTGGACAGTCCCCAGGGGAACGCCGGAAAGCTCCGCTATCTTCTCATAGGTATAGCCGTATTCCTTCTTTTTCTGCTTCATCTCTTCTATTGTCATCCTATCATCTCCTTCTGCAGATCATCTTATTCTTTCCGTTTCTTTTTATAGGGTACCATTATCCCATCCGTTTTTCAATCATTTTTTCCATTTTTTATCCATTCTACACAAAAAGAAGGACCGGTAAAGCAGCCGCCCTCCGGTCTTTCCATGGAATTCTTTTGTTAAAGCCTTCTTTTTTGAATCCTTCTTTTCAAGTTCTTTCTTATAAAGCTCTTTTTTAGCGAACCTTCTCCGGGAATCCAACCTTCTTCTGAACCTTCCGAAGCGTCTTCTGTGCGTAATAGCCTGCCTTTTCTGCGTTGTTCTTGATCACGCCGTCGATGTAGGCCTTGTCCTTATCCAGTTCCCTTACCCGCGCCTGAAGCGGCTCCAGCACGGATACGACTGCTTCTCCCACGGCTTCCTTAAACTGTCCGTAGCCGCAGCCGTCAAACTCCTTCACAGCCTCCTCGGGAGTCTTATTCAGACATGCGCAGTAAATGTCGATCAGGTTGTGCAGGCCCGGCTGCTCCTCGCAGTAGCGAATCTCTCCGACGGAATCCGTCACCGCCCTCTTGCATTTTCTGCGGATGGTATCTGGATCGTCCATCAGGTAAATACTTCCGTTCGGGTTTTCATCGGATTTGCTCATCTTCTTGGAGGGATCCTGAAGACTCATAATCTTGGCTCCCGTCTTGCCGATATACGCCTCTGGAACAGTAAACACATCCCCGTATATACCGTTGAATCTCTGAGCAATATCTCTTGTCAGCTCCAGATGCTGCATCTGGTCGATTCCCACCGGCACCACGTCCGCCTGATACAGCAGAATGTCCGCTGCCATCAGCACCGGGTAGGTGAACAATCCGGCGTTGATATTGTCCGCATGCTTCGCGGACTTGTCCTTGAACTGGGTCATCCGGCTCAGCTCTCCCATATAAGTAAAGCAGTTCAGGATCCAGGCCAGCTCTGCATGTCCCGAAACGTGGGACTGGTAATAAATACAGTTTTTCTCCGGGTCAAGTCCTGCCGCTATGTACAGCGTCAGAAGCGCTCTGGCACGCTTGCGCAGCGTAGCCGGATCCTGTCTTACCGTGATCGAATGCATATCCACCACAGAATAAAAACACTCATATTCATCACTCAGCGTCACCCAGTTCTTCAGTGCGCCGAGATAATTTCCAAGTGTCAGAGAACCAGTCGCCTGCATGCCGCTGAACAGCACCTTTTTATCGTTAATCATTCCTTACTCCTCCTGGATATTCATGTCTTTCGAATTTCGTTTCTGCAAAAAATCTGTCTCTTCTTTTTTACATAGCTAAACTGTACAAATTCTACCACTTTCATATAGTAAAGTCAAGGTTGTATGATAGACGGAAAGCTGTTATGATAGAGCTATCTTAATCACACAGAAAGGAAACCATCATGAAAAAAATAGCAAGCTTTACCATTGACCATATCAAGCTTCTTCCGGGGCTGTACGTTTCCCGGAAGGATTACGCCGGCAGCGAGGTGATCACCACCTTCGATATCCGCATGACAAAGCCCAACGGCGAACCGGTGATGAATACCGCAGAGATGCATACCATCGAGCATCTGGCCGCCACCTATCTAAGGAATCACCCGGAATACGCTTCCAGGACGATCTATTTCGGCCCTATGGGCTGCCGCACCGGCTTTTATCTTCTGCTGGCCGGCGACTATGAGTCAAAGGATATTGTGCCGCTTATGACCGAAATGTTCACCTTCATCCGGGATTTCCGGGGCGACGTTCCCGGAGCCAGCGCAAAGGACTGCGGCAACTACCTCGACATGAATCTCCCCATGGCAAATTACCTCGCAGATAAATACCTGCGGGAGGTTCTGACAGACATTACCGAGGAACGGCTGATTTATCCAGAGTAAGCCGCAGCGTCTCCGACGGAAGCAAACCAAAATATCCCGGCGGAGCCTTCAAGGGCCCCTGTCCGGGATATTTCTGCCTGCGCCTCCGCCTAAACGAAGGAGCCCTCAAACCAACTTCTCCCCGCTCAGCGGATCAGCGCCATATAATCCTCTCTCGTGAACCGGTGATAGATCGTATGTCCCATCTCGGCCTTGATGCAGTAATAATATGCATCAATTGACCGGTCCCGGAAATAAATCACATAATCAAAATCCATTCCCTCCGCCATTTTCTCGCATACGTATTCCGGGCTGTGACGCTCAAACACGCTGCAGATATCCTTTATGCGGCAGTGATGGTGCTGCCGGAAAAAATCAATCAGGTCAACGAGAAACGGCTCGGCCTCCACCTGCTCATGTACGTACGTGACTCCCTCCGGCGGCACGCTGACCTCGATCCTCCCCTGATGGATCTTGAAGCTAAGCTGTCCAAGCCTCTCATCCTCCGATGCAAACAGCTCCTGCAGCACCCCTTTCATGGTCTCCGCATCGGCAAATTCCGTGCCCAGCAATGCGTTCAGAGAGGGCACCGTATAATACAGGCGAACCGTTTCCTTCGCGTAGCCCAGCTTGATCTGCGCTTCCTTGACCTGGTCAGCAATATTCTTTATGAGTTTTTCTTTGTCCATAGCTTATCTGTCCTTTCCTTATGATGTCGTTTTGCTTCATCGCCATTCTACCAGACTTTTCAAAAAAATTCCAGCCTCAACCCTGATACCGGATACGGTCGATCACAGATTCCTTTTTTACGTTCCGGGTCAGCACCAGGGAAAGCAGTATCTGGAACAGGGCAAGGAAGGCCACCATGACTGTCAGCTCTGCCGCCGGGAAATGATATTCATTCAGTCCGAACCAGGAATTTGCCTTGCCGTACCGGAACAGGCCGTATCCGCAGGGAACCCCGGCCAGCATCGTTACAAGAACGGTACCGACGGTAAACAGCAGTCCCTCCCCCTGCAGGCTTCTGTTCAGCTGGGCATTCGTCATTCCGATCGCCTGCAGCATACCGAACTCATGCCTGCGGGTAATCACACTCACCACAAGGGTATTCGCCATATTCATAAAGCTGATCACGGCGATCATAGCGCTCAGCACATAGCAGAATACCTTCATCAGCTTCACGCTGTTCTTTGCCATCTGAAGCGCATCCTCGTACCGTTCCAGCTCCACATGGGTCTTATCCTGCAGGAGCTGCCGCAGTGATTTCTCCACCTCCTTTTCCCTGCCCTTGGCACAGTCTACCCACACCTTAAAGACAGGCTCTCCTGTAAAGCCCAGACTTTCATACGTATCCTCCGTGATCGCCCAGTCCGCATCATCAATATTTCCAAAGGAGCCGGCCACCGCCGCTTTGAATTCCTTCTGCGTTCTGCCGTCCTCCAGGGACATGCTTCGGAGATCTCCCTCGTGAACACCCTTTTCTTCCATAAAATAGCTCCACCCAAACAGGATTTCACCGTTCTCGGTCACGCTGTCATAGGAAAAATCCCCCAGGACGCCGCCCTGCCTCTGCATCCGTTCAAAATCCTCCCGGCTCAGTACGGCCACCGCCTCGTATTTATTTTCCTTTTCCGCCTCCGCATGCTCCTGCTCCATAGAGAGGATCCGCCGTATTTTTACGTCCTCCACGCCGTCAATAAGGCGTATCTGATCCAGAAGCTCCTGACTCAGCGGATTATCCTGCAGGATCGTTTTCAGATTGTTTTCTGGATATACCCTGTCATTCAGCTCAAAATCAAGAGTGAGCAGAAAATCGCCGTGCTCCACCGTCTTTCTGGCGTCATACTCCGCATTCATATTTCCGGCGAGATTTGCCAGCACAAGAAACAGCGTACAGGACAGCCCCATCGTCACGATAGTGGCAATCGTCCGCTTCTTCTGGGAGGCCAGATTTGCCATCGTAAGACCGTACACCGTTACTTCTTTTCTCCCCTTTCGCAGACCCTTTCCCTTCTTCCCTTCACTCCCCTCCTGGTAGCGTATCGCCTCCACTGGGGAAAGGGCCGCCACGGTACGCATGGGCTTTTTCAGTGCAAGCCATACGGTGGCGAAGCAGATCAGCGCCGAGGCTGCCAGCATCAGCGGCGAGATCGGTGAGACGTCAACATAGCCCTCTGGCCGGATGCTGCCCTCCATATGGTTCAGCCATTTAAAGGAAAGCCTTGCAATATCAATGCCCGCGATCAGCCCCAGCGGAATGCCTGCCGCCGCCAGTGTCATTCCTTCCCGCCAGATCAGCTGGCGCATCTGCCGCCTCGTGGCTCCCAGCGCCCGTATCTTTCCGTATTCCCGTATTTTCTGTGTGATTCCCACCTGAAAAATATTGTAGATCACCATGACAGAAAACAGGATGATACAGAAAATGACCGCGCCGCACACGCTCAGGGTCTCGTACCCCGGATCCAATGCCCACATCAGGTACGCGGTATTTACCTCTACCTCGTTTTCCCTGACCCCGACGCGCTTTGCCAGATCCACGATCACATCCTTTTTGCTGTCCGAATTGATGGGGACAGAAGGATCCAGGGTAAAATACACATTATACTGCCGCTGATCCTTGGGAACCAGAAATTCATAATACTCCTGTGAGACGAAGGCCGTCCCTGCCTCCCCGCCGGCGGCGCCATCCTCCTTCAGCACTCCGCTGATCACAAAGGTCTCCTCCTCAAAGGGCTCCTCCAGGCTGGCTCTTCTGGAAATTGTCACGGTATCCCCGGGCTTCGGCTCCTCCAGGCCGTACTTTCGGAAAAAGGCAGGTCTTGCTGCGATTTCATTTTTTTCCAGCGGATACGCGCCGTCTGCCAGCTTTTCCATCATATTATTTAATTCCAGCGTCTCAGTATCTGCAAAGTACAGCAAATCCTCCTGCTCCGTCACCGCGGCCAGGGCCATGACGCCGATTCCCTTAAACTCGCTTCGAAGCTGCATATTCTGGAGCTTCCGGGTATCCACATTCCGAAAATATCCGTAATGGCTGCCGCTGTACAGCCCCGCGTTCGCGTGCTCCGATTTTACAATCCCATATCCGTAAGAGGAAACAATCACCAGCAGAAGCATCGTGAGGCTGATGGATACCGTCACCAGGATACTGCGGGATCTGTTGCATCGGTTGTTGTTCCATGCCAGCTTTGTAATCGTCATTCCGTTCACGGCTCTACCACCCTTCCGTCCTCGATCATAATGATACGGTCAGCCATCTGGGCAATGTCCTCGTCGTGGGTAATCATGACCAGGGTCTGCCCGAATCTCTGGGCCGACAGCTTCAAAAGAGCCACCACCTCGTCGCTTGTCCGGGAATCCAGATTTCCCGTGGGCTCATCCGCAAAAACAATATCCGGCCGTGTCACCAGCGCCCTGGCGATCGCCACCCTCTGCTGCTGCCCGCCGGAAAGCGTATCCGGCAGATGCTCCAGCCTGTCCCGAAGCCCCAGCGTATCTACGATCTGATTGACAAAGCCCTCGTCAATTTTTTTGTGATCCAGCCCCAGGGGCAGCACGATATTTTCCCATACATTGATGGAAGAAATCAGGTTAAAGTTCTGAAAAACAAAGCCGATCTTTCTGCGCCGGAATACCGCCAGCGCATCCTCGGAGGGCTTGTAGATATCCACGTCCTTAATCAGTACCCGGCCGGAGGTCGGACGGTCCAGCCCGCCCAGCATATGCAGAAGCGTACTCTTGCCGGAACCGCTCTTTCCCACGACGGCCACAAACTCGCCCCGCATGATCTCGATATTTACTTTATTAACAGCCCGTACCTCACTGTCACCTTTTCCATAGAATTTACACAAATCCTCTGTCCTTAAAATTACGCCCATGATGTCATTCCTTTCTTTTATCCTTGTGACAATACTGTATCAGACTACTCTTTCATTCCGCTTTCAAAAAAGAGAAAAAGCCTTACATTTCTGTAAGACTTCTCTGCTCCGGCATCGGCAGCTGTATCACGAACCGGCTGCCCCGGGGAAGGGCCGGCATGACCTTGATCGTCCCGCCGTGCTTCTCAATGATCTGCCTCGTCAGATAAAGCCCGATCCCCTGTCCGCTCTCCTCCCGGATCCGGCTGCCGCTTCCCCGGTAAAACCTCTGGAAAATCCTGCTTCTCTCCCCGGCCGGTACGCCGACGCCTTCGTCCTCAATCTCCAGCCGCATGGAAACCGCCATCCTCTGCACACGGATGCGGATGGACGTACCGCTGTCACTGTATTTGACTGCATTTTCCAGCACATTGATTATGGCCTCCGCCAGCCATTTCTGGTCCTGCTCTATGAGCTGATCCTCCGCCCTGTCTGCGGACTCCTCCAGGATAATCTCGATCCCCTTTTTACTGGCCCTGGGGTAGATCCGGTTGACCGCCAGCAGGATCGTATCAAACAGCGGCGCAGGCTCCGGCCTCACCTCGATCAATCCCGTCTCCATCCGGGATATCTGCAAAAGCGAATCGGTAAGCTCCGTCAGACGCTGAATCTGATCTGTACACCGCCGGAGGAACTCGTCGTACTCCTCCCCCTCCAGCTCCTTCGATACTAAAATATCAAAGCTTGCCTTCAAAGCCATCATGGGAGTCCGAAGCTGATGCGACAAATCCGTCACCAGCTTTTTTGTCTCCTCCTTCTCCCGGGCCGCCTCCTCCGTCATCAGCCGTACCTGCTCTGCCAAGGAGGTCATGCTCATCCAGACGCGCACCAGGCCCTCATCCCCGGAAGACTCCCGAAACCAGAACTCCTCCGCATTGTCCCCGATCTCCTTTAGCAGCTCATACTTTCCGCTGCGGATATCCTCCACCACGGCGCAAAGCTCCTGCTCCTCCCGCTCTCTTCTCTGCCGACCCCGATACTGTATGATTTCAAATCCTGCCGCGCACAGGCCGAAAAGCACGGAGGTCACTGCCAGCTGCTGGCACAGATCCCGAAAAAACCACCGCTTCAACAGATCAGGATACCGCTGCGTAAAGCCCAGCGCTCCCAGCTGCGCATATCCCTCCCCGGCCTCTGGAAGATACGCTCCCTTCAGGTACTGTGTGACACGTTCCAGCCTTTCTTCATCGGAGGGCTCCATCACAAGACACAAAAGCTCCGCCTTTTCCTGATAGCTGCGATATGCCATAGCGCCCAGCAGCACGTTCACGGCCAACCACAGAAGCGCTCCTGCCAGGAGAAGCCTTCCTCTTTTCTCACGCATACCGGGTCTCCTGGCTCCAGATATAGCCCAGCCCCCTGATGTTTTTAATATAAACGGGCTTTGACTTATCCGGCTCGATCTTTTCCCGCAGCCGGTTTACATTGACCGCCACGGTATTTCCATCCACAAAATTTCCGTCCGCATCAAAAAGCTGCTCCAGAATCTGATTTTTCGACAAGATCCGTCCGCTGTTTTCCAAAAACAGCTTCAAAAGCTTCCATTCATTCCTCGTCAGCGATATCTCCTGTCCCTGCCGGAACACCTTCATCGTGTCCAGCTCCACCGTAATCCTGCCGGACAAAATGCGGTTCTTTTTGATTCCCGCCCGGCGCTCCAGATACGCCCGGATCTTCAGAGAGAGCACCGACAGACTGAAGGGCTTCGTAATGTAATCGTCCGCCCCTGCGCCATAGCCCATGACCTGATCCGTTTCCTGGTCCCGGGCCGTCAAACAGATAATAAATGCATTTCCTCCGGCCCGCACCATGGAGACGAGCTCCAGGCCGCTTCCGTCCGGCAGGTTCACGTCGCAGAGCAGAATATCCGGGTACTGCTCCTGCATCGCCCGCTTCGCCTCCTGCAGATTCTGGCAGGAATATACATGGTAGCCCTCCTTCTCCATCGAAAAAGTAATCCCGCGGTTCACGCTCTCATCATCTTCAACAAGTAATATTTCAACCATAGCCTTCTCTCCTGAACTGGTTCCATACCAGAAAAACTTCATAGCTTACAGTATAATCAATTTTCCTCTGAATTTCTTTAAAATTTTCTTAAGCCCATTCAACCCGCACCCAAAAAGTGCAAAAATCAGCCGCTGCTTCTTTGCCCGGCTCTCTCTCCAGAGCCCTTCAAAAGCAGCGGCCAGATTTTAAATCTTATAACCCTTCAGATAATATTCTTTTACGAAATACATGAGTCTTTCCTCCCCGCACTGGTCGAGAATACGGAGCATGCCGTGCAGTTCCTTCTCAGTCTGCGGGTGCAGCAGATAATGACTCTTTCCCCGCTCAAAATACTGAAGCGGGTGGTGCTGGGTGTAGGTATCCTTGTTGTAGTTTTTGGATGCGCTGATGCGGTCCATCAGCATCTCCGCCACATATTTCCGGGGCATCTGCACCGCCTGAAGCGGATATTTACCGTCTGAGGGGTGCAGGGAATAGTCGGACCAGTATTCAAAATGGTGCTTATTCCTTCCCTTGTGGTGCATCCACGCGTTGGAGTAGCCCTTATCCCTCCGCTCTCCGTTGTTGGGGCTGCTTTTTCCGTCGTCATAATACCGGAACCCCATCAAAAGCTCTGAAGGCATGTATTTTGACAAATCATGCAGCAGTCCCTGCCTGTACAGGCCAATCCGAAAGCAGTGCCGCATGACCAGCATTTTATGTTCATTAATGGTTTTTAAATGTCCCCGGACCTTTCTCCAGGTAATCTTGTTTTCTTGTTTTGACAGTTCCATGTTATTTTCCTTCCAAAATCACGATCGTTCTCGCCGGAACGGTAAAGGACTTCGCGTCCTTCATCTGCTCCCGGGCTTCTTCTTCCAAAAAGCTTTCCTTCCGGGAGGTGTCCATCACCCTTTGCCAGACCTCTCCCTTCGGAAGCAGCGGCAAAGCAAATTCCTGGGGATTCCAGTGGAAATTGTACGCAATATATACAAATCCCTCTTCCCCCGTATAACGCCCGGAATACATACAGCCCAGATGTCGTCTTCCCCTCTCCATATCTCCGTACCAGGCCTGCTCGCCGTGGAAAGAAAGATCCGGGAAGCCGCTGGAAAGCTGATCGGAAAGCTTCAGCGCCCGGGGCTGATGCAATACCCTGTGCGCCTTCCGGTAGGCAACCGCCTTCTCCACGAATTCCGTCAGCTCCCGGTTCCTCCGGCACCCGCTCCAATCCAGCCAGGAAAGCTCACTGTCGTGGCAGTAGGGATTGTTGTTGCCGTTCTGGGAATTGCCGAACTCGTCTCCGGCGAGCAGCATCGGCGTCCCCTGGGCAAACAGCATCATCGCATAGGCATTTTTGCGCTGGCGCATGCGAAGCGCCGCAATATCCTTTTTGCGGGAGGGTCCCTCCGCGCCGCAGTTCCAGCTCAGGTTGTAATCCGTACCGTCCCGGTCCTGCTCCCCGTTGTCCAGATTATATTTCCGGTCATAGGAAACGAGATCCATCATCGTAAATCCGTCATGGTTCGTCATATAATTGATCCTTGCACAGCCCTCGGGATGATTCCGTATCTGGAAGCTGAAGGCCCCGAGACAGGACTCATCTCCCTTGAGCAGCCTGCGGCAATCGTTCATAAATCCGTCGTTTGATTCCGCCAGCATACCGTGATTCTTCTCTGCATTCCAGCTCTTCAGTCCGTCAGGATACCAGTTGCAGATCAGCTTTCTCCTGCGGAAAAGCGGCAGCCTGGCCAGCTCCTCCACAACGCTTTCCCGGGCAATGACAGAAAAGCCGTCAATGTGATAATCCATCGCCCAGCAGGAAAGACATTCCTCGATCATGCCGATATGGACATCGTCAGAAAATGCAAACTCCAGGATCACCTCGATCCCCTCTGCATGCAGCGCCTTCACCATATCCTTCATCTCAGTGTCCGGGCTTTTGCCCGCGGCATATGCGCTCTTCGGAGCAAAGTAATAGCCGTCCCCGTAGCCCCAGAAGTTCATTTTGTACTGCTCCGGGCGCTTCTCATCCTCCAGAGCCCGGGCAGCCGCCTCCACTTGGGTCTTTGCAGGCAGGCTCCGCTTCGGAAGCCGGGGCGCCAGCTCCGCAAACTCATAAACCGGCATTAGCTTGACCTGATTGATGCCGAGCCTTTTCAGGTAGGGAATTTTTTCTCTGATCCCGGCAAAGGTTCCCTTTTTCCTGACGCCGGAATTTTTCTGCATCGTAAACCCCCGTACATGCAGATGGTACATTACGGCATCCTCAAAGGGCAGGCCGGGAAGCCGGTCCGATCCCCAGTGATAGCGCTGGGGGAATCCGCCCCTCAGCGCATGAGGAGACTCAGAGGGCAGCACGCCGAACTGCTCCCTGCCGCATATCCTTCTGGCATACGGGTCCGTAACGACGTTCTCTCCCTCCCGGAAATTGTATTCATACCCGGAATACGGGAATTTTACCTTCATGGAAAAATAACCATCTCCCAGAGCTGACTCCGGGAACGGAATTTCCGCAGCAATTTCCTCCGTACCTTTTTTGTAAAGCAGCAGCACCGGCCTCTCCTCACCGGAAGCATAATATCCGAAATGGACTCCGTCTCTTTGTAGAACCGCTCCTGCCGTTCTGCTGTCATCTTCGATCACTCTGTATTTTAGTTCACTCAATTTTATGCCTCTGCTTTCTGTTTATTCCTGCAAACAACGGGCCAGCGGACATACTGCATGTCCTTTTTCTCCTGGAATCTGCCTTTATAAGGAAATATCCAGCTCCACCGGGCAGTGATCTGACCCGAATACTTCCGTATGGATCTTTGCATCCTCCAGACGCTCCCGAAGCGCCTCTGAAACACAAAAATAGTCAATACGCCACCCTGCATTTTTCTCCCGGGCTTTAAAGCGGTAGGACCACCAGCTGTAGACCCCCTCCGTATCGGGATAAAAATACCGGTACGTATCAATAAAACCGTTCTCGGTCAAGACGGTAAATTTTGCCCGCTCTTCATCGGTAAAGCCCGCGTTGCGGCGGTTCGTCTTCGGATTTTTCAGGTCGATCTCCTTATGCGCCACATTCAGGTCGCCGCAGAAGATCACCGGCTTGTTTTCCTCCAGCTTCTTCAGATACGCCAGAAAATCATCCTCCCACTGCATACGGTAGTCCAGCCGGGCCAGCTCGTTCTGGGAATTCGGCGTATAGACCGTCACGAGATAAAACGTGTCAAACTCCAGGGTAATCACCCGGCCCTCCTGGTCGTGCTCCTCTTTGCCGATGCCGTAGGATACGCTGAGGGGCTCCTGCTTTGAAAACACAGCGGTGCCGGAATAACCCTTTTTCTTTGCATAGTTCCAGTACTGATGGTATCCCTCCGTATCCAGCTCAATCTGACCTTCCTGCAGCTTGCTCTCCTGAATACAGAAAATATCCGCATCTATCTCACGAAAAAAATCAAGAAATCCTTTTTGCACACAGGCCCGCAGGCCGTTTACGTTCCACGATATTAATTTCATTTCATCTCTCCTGTATCTATGATTAATCCAGTATATCATCTCTTTTGTCATTTTCCCAGTCTTATCTTCCATTTTTTCTGATTCAATCTTATTTTCTGCAGCAGCGCAAGAGTTTTTCCTGGTTCATCCTTATTTTCTGCAGCAGCGCAAGATATTCTTGCCATTTCATACAGTTTCTGGTAAAGTGGAATGAGCAGATAACTGCACGCAATTACAAATAAGAGAGGTACAGATATGAGTGATTTTGAAACATGCAGCGGAAACTGCGCCGGCTGCGAAGAGGAATGCGGCGAAGGCGGAGCTACCATCACGCTGACGCTTGACAACGACGAAACGATTGAATGCTCTATTCTCACAGTCTATGAAGCAGCCGGAAACAATTACATCGCATTGCTTCCGCTGAACGAGCAGGGCGTAAACGAGGACGGTGAGGTATTTATTTACCGCTTCAGAGAAGAAAACGGCGTCCCGGTTCTCGAAAACATTGAGGACGACGACGAATACGAGGCAGCCTCCGACGGCTTCGACGAATGGGTCGATTCCATGGAGTACGACGAGCTTGTCTCTGCAGAGGATGAGGAATAAAATCAACCTGGAAGACTCTGCAAAGGATGAAGAATAAAATCAGCCTGGAAGAAGGTAAGGGGCTGTCGCAGAATGTTTCCCTGGGATTTCCGTATCCGTTGTCTCAGACACGGGTACACCTGACTGGAGCTCCCGTCTCACACATTCTTCGGCAGCCTCTTTTCATGCTACGGTATTTACTTTTACATCCTCCGTATTTCATCCGCCTCGAT
This sequence comes from Lachnospiraceae bacterium, assembly GCA_030524705.1. Classification (GTDB taxonomy): domain Bacteria; phylum Bacillota; class Clostridia; order Lachnospirales; family Lachnospiraceae; genus Choladousia. Next base: position 43,497 of record JAUNGD010000009.1, read on the forward strand.
CAGTCCTGTGATAAAAGGCGACGGATCCATGACCTTCCCATAACGCTCCTTCACATAAAACAAATGCAGCCGGTCCATTGCCCTCGTCATTCCGACGTAGAGCAGCCGCCGCTCCTCTTCAATGTCGGCCTCCACCGAAGCCTTCCGGTGCGGGATAATGCCGTCGTTCACATCCACCAGAAACACCTCCGTAAATTCCAGCCCCTTGGAGCTGTGCAGCGTCGCCAGAGTGATGGCCTCCTCCTTTTTCTTATTTCCGTTTACCCTCTTTTCTTCCAGCGTCCTTTTGTATTCCTCCAGGTGAGCGAACCAGTCCTCATACGTCTGGAAGGGTCTGGCGCACTGCTGAATCTCGTCCAGAAGCTCCGTCAGCTCCTCCGGTTTCATGCGTCTGGCCTTGGCGTATTCGATGAGATACTCCTCGTACTGCATCCCGTACCGGATATAATTCACCGCAGCGTAGGGCGTCATACCCCTCAGCAGCTTCAGATCCAGCTCCATCCGGTCAATCCGGTCAAGCATCCATTCCTTCTCCTCATAATAGGTACGCAGCGTCTCAAAGGAAACCATCTTTGCATCAACACTGTCCCTGCTGATATACCGTTTCGGGCGGTTCATCACCTGCAGAAATTCCGCCCGGTCCAGCCCGCATCTGGCAAGGTGCAGATATGCAAATATATCCTTTGCAATCCAATGCTCGTAGATGTTCGGAAGCGCGTCCCGCATCTCAAAGGGCAGGTTGAACTCCATCAAGCGCTGAGCAAAGGGGCCCGCCCCCTGGTTGGTGCGGAACAGAACGGCAATTTCCGTCAGAGGCGTTCCGGCCTCCAGGCTCTTCTGAATGCATTTGACCAGATAAAGGCTTTCATGCTCCTGATTGTCAAATTCCCGCACATCAATTCCCGTCCCTCCCGGACGCACATGGCGTATTTCTTTTTTGAAACGCTTTGTGTTTTCCTCAATGACCTGCAGCGCGCTTTTTATCACCGGAGAAACCGACCGGAAATTCTGATCCAGAAGAATCTCCGGCGCTCCGGGATAATCCTTCGGAAAATTCAGCATAATCTCCGGCTTCGCCCCCCGGAAGCGATAGATTGACTGGTCGTCGTCTCCCACGATGAACAGATTGTCCTCCGGCTTTGCCAAAAGCTTCAGGATCTCATACTGCAGCAGATTGATATCCTGAAATTCGTCCACCAGAATGTACCGGAAACGCTTCTGCCAGCCCTCCAGAATATCCGGCCTTTTCTTCAAAAGCTCGTATGTATAGACCAGCATATCATCAAAATCCAGCATTCCCATCTCTTTATGTATCTGCTCGTAACGGCTGTAGAGGCTGCGAAATACCTCCTCCGGGCAGGATCTGGAATAGTAATGGGACAGGTCAATCTGCTCATTTTTGACAAGGCTGATCTCCGCTGCCAGCTCCGGCAGGATCTCCTTCTCCTCCCCCGGACTGACCCGGGCCTCCCGCAGAAGCTGCTGCAGGATCTGATACTTTTTCTCCTCACTGAGGATATTCGCTGATGTAAAACGGTAGGCCGCCTTCAATATCGCGAAAAAAACAGCGTGAAACGTCCCGAAGGTCACGCCGGACGCCCTGGAAACGGCCGCAAAACGCTGCCGCATTTCCCCGGCGGTGGCCTTTGTAAAGGTGATGACCAGAATTTCCCTGGGATCCACGTGATATTCCTCTATCAAATATTTTGTTCTCTGCGTAATAACGAGGGTTTTTCCGGAACCAGGCCCCGCCAGTACCATGGCAGGACCTGTCCCATGGGCGATCGCCCTTGACTGTGCATTGCTTATCTGCATGCCTCACCTAACATTTCAATTGCTTTTTTAATACGTGAAACAGACTCTTCTTTTCCCAGAACCTCCATGATCTCCGTAGCTCCTGCCGGCGTCATCTGCTTGCCGGAAACCGCTACGCGGACCGGCCACATCACATAGTTCACCTTACAGCCCTTTTCATCCACGTAAGCCTTCAGCATTTCAAACAGCGCATCATTGGAGAAGTCCTCCTGACTCTCGAGCCTTGGAAGAAGCTCCTGCAGAACCTCATAGCTGGTCTGCTCCGTAGTCTTTGACTTCTTGTGGGTGTACATTGCCGTATCGTACTGCGGAAGCGCTTCAAAGAAATCCACCATCTCTGCAATGTCCGGGTAAATCTCAATTCTTGTCTTCACCATCCGGGCAATCTTGCGGAAATCCAGCTCTTTGGAGATCGCCTTTTTCAGATACGGCAGCGCGGCCTCATAGAAGGTCTCCTCATCCATTGCCTTTAGGTACTCTCCGTTCATCCAGCGCAGCTTCTGCACGTCAAATACCGCCGGAGACTTGCTCATATGGTGGTAGTCAAAGGCCTCCACCAGCTCCTGCAGGGAGAAAATCTCCCGGTTGTCCTCCGGGCACCAGCCCAACAGAGCCACATAATTTACAATAGCCTCAGAGACAAAGCCCTGATCCAGAAGATCCTCGTAGGAGGAATGACCGGAACGCTTGGAAAGCTTCTTGTGCTCTTCGTTGGTAATCAGCGGGCAATGTACATATACGGGAACCTCCCAGCCGAAGGCCTCGTAAAGGCGGTTGTACTTCGGCGCAGAGGACAAATATTCATTTCCTCTTACTACGTGGGTAATTCCCATCAAATGGTCATCCACCACGTTGGCAAAATTGTAGGTCGGGTATCCGTCCGACTTGATCAGGATCATGTCGTCCAGCTCGGCGTTCGGCACCTCAATCGTTCCGTAAATCTCATCGACAAATCTTGTCGTACCCTCCTGGGGCACGTTCTGGCGGATGACGTAGGGCACACCTGCCGCCAGCTTTTCCTCGATCTCCTCTTTGGAAAGATGCAGACAATGCTTATCATACACGACGATCTCCTTGCCCGCGACCTCCTGCTTCAGGGACTCCAGACGCTCCTTGTCGCAGAAGCAGTAATAAGCCTCACCCTTTTCGATGAGCTGCTTTGCATATTCCATATAAATGCCGGCCTTCTGACGCTCACTCTGCACGTAGGGGCCGCAGCCTCCGTCCTTGTCCGGTCCCTCATCGTGGATCAGCCCCGTCTTTTCCAGCGTGCGGTTGATGATCTCCACCGCTCCCTCCACATAGCGCTCCTGGTCCGTATCCTCGATACGCAGCATAAACGTACCGTCCTCATGCTTTGCGATCAGATACGCATACAAAGCAGTTCTCAGATTTCCCACATGCATTCTTCCGGTGGGACTCGGTGCAAATCTCGTCTTCACTTTACTCATAATCTCTTTCACTCCTCATATTTACTGTAAAACCTCTGCTTCCCGGACTGTGCCGGTCCGCAGGCTTTTATTTAAAACGAATCTGGCGCGACACACTGAGGGCCAATGCCATTTCCGCCATCAAAAACAAAATCGACGTGCCTCCGTAGCTGACAAAGGGAAGCGTGATACCGGTGGTGGGAATCATGTTTGTCACAACCGCGATGTTCAAAACCACCTGCAGCGCAATGTGTACAAAAATCCCGGAGGCAATCAGCGATCCCAGAAGATCCGGCGCATTCTGCGCGATAAAGAACAGCCGGTACAGCATCATGACAAACATCAGAATCACCAGCACCGCTCCGAATACTCCCAGCTCCTCACAGATGATTGAGAAAATCATGTCGTTCTGGGCCTCTGGAAGCGCCCCCAGCTTCTGAGCACTGTTGCCCAGGCCCTTTCCGAAAAATCCGCCGGAGCCGATGGCGTACAGCGCCTGCATAACCTGATAGCCTCCAAGGCTGGAATGGGCTTCGGGGTCAAGCCAGACCTTGATTCGCTGGATACGGAAGCTGTCCGAATTGGTCGCACCGTTCACCAGGAGAAGCACGATAATCGCAATCAGCACCGCACCGACACAGGCCGCCAGCACAAAGGGGGCCGTCTTCGGATGCGCGATAAAAACAAGGATCACGGTGATACCGGCAATGATGATCGCGGTACTGAGGTTCTCTGTGAAAATATACGTACAGCCTGCGGACAGCATACCAAAGCCAAACACGATGGCCGGGGCCTTCCACCCCTTCAGCTTATGCCCCATCTTCACGATCAGCACCGGAAGGAACAGGATGATGGCCAGCTTGGCAAGCTCCGCCGGCTGGAACGAAATCGGCCCGAAATAGATCCACCGCTTCGCACCGTTGACCTCCCGGCCGATAAATTTGGTAATGACCAGAAAACCGATGGATATCCAGTAAATCGGCATCGCAAATCTTGCCAGAAAATGGTAGTCGATCTGCGAGCCCACCAGCGCCAGCAAAAGGGCCCCGACACTGATGACCGCCTGCTTACGGAAATAGGACATGTCATCTCCGTTGGCCTCCAGCATGGCTTCATAAGCGCTGGTGCTGTAGAGCATAACAAGCCCGAAGCAGGTAAGCAGGATCACGATAGCCAGCAGGTTATAGTCAAAATAATCCCGCTCTGTGCTGATCACCTTCCGTACATATCTTTTATTTTTTGCTGTTCCTGTCTTCGCGGAAGAACTTTTCTTCTGAACAGGACGCAGATGATCTGATCTGGTTGCCATAAAACACCTTCCATCTCTACTTCTTCTGCAAATTACCCGGTAATCATACCATATCTGTTCTTTTTTTTCCAGTACTACAAAGAATTAATTTATTTCTCCCGCCAATCTCAAAATTTTCTTACTTTAAAATCCGTCCGGCCTGCTCACGGCAGTACACGAACAAAAGTGTGCTTCGCACACCCTCGCGCCTTCATTTTCTTTCAGGAAGCACACTTTTGCCGCGCCGTTGCTGAGTGCCAGCGGCACTCGTTTAGCAACGACCGGAGCGGAGTGAAGACTGCGTATTGCGCAGCAATAAAAGAGCCGGTATCCTGTCACCGGCCCTTGCACTGCTATTTATTCATCGAAGCAATCTGGCACAAAAACATTGTGATCCACGCCTGTACATCAATGTATACATACAGCATACGTTATTGTATTATGCACACTTCCAAGCTTTAGGAAACCGCACCTCGTACATCTCTGCGCATTATATACGGTAACGGTACATCCTCCCGAGTTATTTGCCTTATGAAGATAATAATACCCATCTGAAAAAATATGATTACAAAATGCATATGGGGAAGCTCCTTCCCTGACGGCAACCTGTGTGCCATCCTCATATACAAAAACTCCATCTGAATCCCCAAAATAGACTTTGTCCATCTTTTCCACATCTGAAAAATCTCCAGCATCGCCCTCTCTAAAGATTCCGGTCGTCTCCTCGTCCGTCGACAGCATCGGCTCGTACGCAAATATGGTACTCGTGCAGGCCAGTACCGTAAGCGCCGATACGACAGCCGCAACTCCTCTTCTCACCATTCCTCTTCTCTTCATCATGTAGTTTATCCTCCTTCTCATTAATTTTTCAGACCCGGACAAATGATTTCTCCATACGACGGAAAACGGCTCATCTTCTCCAGACAGACTGACCAGAAGCCGGGCATATTTCTTTTTCTTATCCTCCGTACAGCCTTCCGTTGCCCGTGCATCACAAATATATTCAGCTGTCATACTGTATAGAAACAGAAGCAGCAGCGCGGCAGGATTTATCCAGTGAATACAGATAATAAGCACGCATACCAGCTTCATCAGGCTGTCATGATTTTTTCTGTGCTGATCCTCATGCCGGTAAAACATAGCAAAGCATAGATGCCCAAGACTGTCCTTTGGTACAAGAATCACCTGTCTGATAAAGCCAACCGCATACGGCGTCCGGATTGATCCGTTTATCAGCACTTCCACCGGCTCTCCATCCACATCTATCATCACTTTTTCTGAGTGCGCTAACAGTTCCCTTATATCCATCCGGTATTTCACAATCTGATAAACGGCAAATATCAGGACACAGCACATCCATACTATCAGTATCACCAATAACCACTTGGGAATCCAGACAGACTCTCCCGGAAACAAAATATTTTTAACTGAAACGATCTTGAAAAAGTCCTGTTTAACATTAACATCCAGAGGCAGATTTAATGTCGGGGCCGTCTGCTTCGGCAGTACATGCTTTACCAGCTGAAATGGAAACAGGTAAAAGAACATACCAATCAGCAAAAGTTTCCTGCCTAGATAAAAATCGTATGACTGTTTCTGGAGAATCCACAGAATAAAACATACTATGACAGGAATCGAACCGGCAATTGAAACACAAATATAAAGCACCATTTACATATCCTCCAGATATGCCAGTAACCGTTCCTTTTCTGCCGGAGTCAGATTTCCCTTTTCTGCCAGAGCATTTACCAATGCAGGTATTGAGACATTATCCGGAATTTCCGGACTCCTTTTATCTGCTTCCTTCTCTGTACATTTATGTTCTTTCTCTGCGTTCTCTTTGTATTCCTCCAGCTGTTCACTCAGATCGAGCACCATAATAAAAAATAGGGTAAAACCGGCAGGTAACAGGACAGATGTACCAATCGCGCAAAAAACGTATCTCCCTGTTCCATCGCCATCCATCGGCGCGCCACATATCAGCGATATAAACAGGTTGACGGCTATCATAACTGTAACTATAACCATAACTACGATAAAAATTTTACGCTTCATATCTGATTCCTCTTTCAGTATGACCCTTCTTTTAATTTTATCATTTACCACCGAGGATGTAAATACAGGAAATGCAAGCCATGGCATTCTCCCGGCAAATTTATCAGAACCTGCGAAATTACAAATAGGTCAAAAAATAATATAGCCTAATAAGTAAATTAAAACCGCATTGGATTCCTCCCCTGCGGTTTACTTATACTCATATTCTCTTCTATATTCTCCGTATTTAGCTCAAATTTAAGGCAAATACGGCTTTTAAATCATACGTGCAAGAATCTCCTTTCTTGCGTATTTCGTAATTTTTATTACCAAGGTAATCAAAAGTAATCAAAACATTCGTTCTTGAAGTTCTCGAAATCCCTTATTTTATAAAAAAATCGGGGCAACAGGATTTGAACCTGCGACCTCTCGGCCCCCAGCCGAGCGCGCTACCAAGCTACGCCATACCCCGCGAACATTTCTATTATACTAGAAATGTCGTTTGTTGTAAAGCAAAAGTTGCAGTTTGGAATAACTTTTTTGCAGCTTAGAACAACTTTTTGGGATAAATCCCCTTTTCTACCAGATCTGCAAAAGCTTCTTTCACATACGGAACATCCTCCTTAAAGGTCACGCCAAACCATTTATCCCCTGAAGGAAGGACTGTCAGATCTACTCTCTTTTCTTTGATCAGTCCATCTACAATTGTCGGCAGAAGATACTCGGCAGTCAAAGCATTCCCTTCGAGACCGGACAGAAATTTCTTAAATCCGCTCTCCAGTTCATCAATAAAGTCCGGTGTGAACCCCCAGAAATTCATGGATACCAGACTGTCTGCATCTAAGGGGATCATGGAACCATCTTCCTGCACAACCGCAGCACCCTGCTCCGTTTTTACGATATTCTTTGTCTCTTTGATCTCCGAGAGCTCCCCGCCATCCGATAGCTGGCATATGCCTCTCGTAACACCGCCATGCTCCGAAAGCGTATTCTTCAGCACAAAACCGGCCATGCAAAACTGAAAGCCGCCATCCTCTTTATTTTCAACATTTTCCAGATAATCATGTACTTTGCGGAACGCATCTTTTCCATAATAATCATCCGCATTGATCACTGCAAAAGGCTCCTTCACGATTCCCCTGCACGCCAGAATCGCCTGTCCCGTCCCCCAGGGCTTCTCCCGTCCTTCTGGGACAATAAATCCTTCCGGCAAATCTTCCATTTCCTGAAAGGCATATTCTACCGGTATCCGTTCTTCGATGCGGTTGCCGATCACCTGACGGAAATCCTCGAGCATGCTTTTCCGTATCACAAACACAACCTTGTTAAATCCGGCTTCTATTGCATCGTAGATGGAGTAATCCATAATAATCTCTCCGGATGGCCCAAAGGAAGTCAGCTGTTTTACGCCTCCTCCGCCAAAACGCCTGCCGATGCCTGCTGCCATAATGACCAGTGTCGTATTCTTCATCACAATCTCCCTGTATCTTTTTATTTTATCAGACTTGACAAATGACAATTCTTATTTGTCAATTATGTATGAATGTATCATATCATAGTAACAAAAAAAAAGCTACCTCTATTTATTTCAAACCATCTTGCAGCTCCGATCCCCTTATCTTTCTGAATTCGTCTCTGAAATAAAATATCCCGGGATTTTCTGATCTGCCTTGCGACGGCAGTATCTTCTGAAATATCCCGGGATTTTCGTTTCTATTTCTCCATCGTATCAGCAGTCACATAGTCCTTTGGAGTAATGATAATGTTTTCTCCCGGGATCTCTGTCTTTCGCTTTACGACATCCTCAATCTGCGCTCTCTGGGCCTCACTCAGCTCGGCCTCATTTACAACGACGTCACAGCTTCCGTCTGTTATGCTCACCACACAGCCGGCAAACCCTTTTGACTCTAGCAGAAGCTCTGCCGCTGCTTCCTTCTCTGCAATCTGAGTCATTTCCGTCATCGTGGAGATTGCATTCTGTTTCTGATCTTCCGCAATATCCGCATTATTGATGATCTCCAACAGTGTCTCTTTGCTTTTTGCCCTTATCTGTTCGCGGTTCAGCTTTGCCGCCGCCAGTACATTATCTCCGGCTGATGAGCTTGCCAGCACCGCTTCACCGACATTGCTCTGATCTGCCTCTCCGCCATTCAGAGAAGCAGCTTCTGTACCGTCTCCATCAAGACTCAGAATATCTGAATAAGTATCTGCATATGTATCTCCAGACGCACTGGAAACACTTTCATCTGTAAGCAGAACCGTACTGTCGTCAGAGCTTACCGTGTCCGCCTTTTCACCCAGAATCCTCCCTGAGTAATTCAGATATCCGGCAATTGCGATCATGATTGCCAGCGTTGTAATGATGATTTGGTTTTTCTTAAAGATACGTTTCACTTAATCCTCCTCATTTCATCTTCATTACTTTGATTTTATGCGCCGGGACACCAAATAATGCCATTACTGCTTCTGTTATCTCTGCTGCCACAGAGCTGCTTCCTGCTCCCTGGGCTATTACCAGTACCCCGTCAATTTCCGGCTTCAGCTTTTCCGTCACGTAGGGAATTTCGTTGCCGTGCATATCCTTTTGTACTACCGTGCTCTCGCTGCTGCTTATCTCACTGGAGCTTACCGCATTTTCTTCTTCTCCGTTCTCCTCCTTTCTCTGCGATTGCTCCAGATCTTTTTCCACAATACTTTTACCCTCTGATTTCAGTGTCAGCATGACCTCTGTACGGCCGATTCCCTCCACCTGCCCCAAAATATTTTTCAGTTTATTTTCCAGCACCACTGCTTCTGAATAAGAATCCGCGGGGGACTCTGTTTCACCGTCCTCCACCGCTGTCACCGGTTCCTCTGTCGACTCTGCCGGCAGTGCAATCACAAGCAGCAATACGCCCGCCAGAAGTATAATCATGATCTGATCCCGCTTCAAATCCTTTATTTTCTCCAGCCACTGTTTCATCTCTGTCCCCTCCGATTCTTTATCAGGATATCTCTTTTCTCCACCATATATAATCCGGAAAGCTCATCCTTCAATGCTTCGCAATCCTGCTCTCCGGCCCCTGCCTCTGTCACGATTTCTATTTTCTCCAGCAAATACCCATCGCCACCGTCAAATTTCAGTTCCATCTCCGTCACAGATATGCCGTAAGAATCCGCCATTGCCTGAATCTGCCGATACAGTTCACTGCGGTACGCTTCTGCTACTTGGTCGCTTTTCAGTTCCTCCATTCCGGCGATGGATGTTTCCATGTCATAGTATTCTTCCTTTAAAAATTCAAGCTGAAGCAGCCGTTCAAATTCCCCTTCCCCTGTAAAAAAATTCATGATCGGCCGGATCGCCATCAGAAAAAACAGAAGCCCCGCATAAAATCGGATATATTTTGTAAATTTCCCCCCAGGTAAAAGATGCATCAGGATCGTTATGACACACATACTCCCCGTCAGAGTTTTCAGCCATTGCCCCATCCGTTATCCTCCCTTTACTGCAGCCGTAATCATTGCGATTGAAATAATAAAAACCGACACGCTCATCACCAGGATCTTCAACAAAAGTACCGTACCGCGGGAAATACTTTCAATTCCCTCTACCATCCTTTTTTCACTGACCGGCTGTATCACCGCACAGAGGAGCCGGAAGATCAGGATACATACTGCCAGCTTAATGACGGGCAGAAGGCAGATAAAGACGAGAGCCAAAATCCCGGCTATTCCTGCCGCATTTTTTATCACAAGTGCAGAAGCCGCAACCGTCTCCGCGGCAGAATCCAGTATGTTTCCTATCCCCGGAATCGCCTTTGCCAGTCTTTGCGCTGCCGTATTTTTCAGTGAATCCACAGAAGGGGCGATCAGACATTGTACTGCCTGCAGGCCGACGATGAGCCCGGTAACTGTCTTCAGAATCCAGTCTGTCACTGTTTCCAAAAGCTCAGCAAATTTTGAAAAATAATCCTCTTCCGACATCTGATTCAGAATAAGCAGCATGAGATAAAAATTGATTATCGGCAGGATAATACGTACAATCATTGTCTGCGTCATGCTGATGCCCAGTACTGTTATCTCATAAAATCCCAGAGCCGACACTGATCCGGAACAGAGCACCACTGTTACCAGATAGGCGGGCAGCAGGATCTTCATAAATAAATTCACGGAATTGCATGTATAAACAACGATCTGATTCATTGTCATAAAGGACTTGATCAGCAGCCCCGAAATCAGAAGATACATCATATAAAAACTGATATCCGCAATCTGACTGCTGTCAAATACCTTTATAAAGTTTGAAAAAACCGCAGAGGCCAGAACAATGATCAGTATCTGCAGGGCCATCTGTTTTTGCTGCTTCAGTTCTGACAGAAACATATCGGACAAAAAGGAAGGGATGCGCTGGATATCAACAGGCATTTCTCCTTTCACCAGCTTTCTGAATGTATCTGAAAACGAAAAGTCCCCGCTCCCTGACAACAGTTCCGGAAATTCTTTGTCAATTTCATCAAGGTTGAGAAAATCCTCGATTTTTTCCAGGGTATCCGCGGTTTCCGTCATTTCCTCCGCACAGGCGTGTCCACCGCACAGCCCCAGCAGCATAGCCTCTATTATCAGAAAAAAGATCAGCTTCATTTTTCTCCCTCACAGAAAATCATACACCGCTTCCAACAGAGCCAGAATGATTGGAGAACTGACCGCCAGGATCGATATCTTCCCGAATATTTCAATCTGGCCGGCAATCGCACTGTATCCTGCGTCCCGGCAAATGTTGGATGAAAAATCTGCAAGATACGTAATGCCTATTATTTTCAGCAAAATTCTGAAATACTCCTTTTGTCCCGAAAAGTAAGAGCCCAACGTGTTGATCATCCCAAATACAGCCGAAAGTTTTGTCAGACTGTAAAAAATAATCAGCAGGCAGGTAGCCAGGCTGATTACTTCTGCGAAAGGGGATTTCACCTGCCTCAGAAGCAACCCCAGCATCACGCCTGAAAGCCCAAGGCATACAATCTTTATCATATTCATTTTCTTCCTCACAGCGCAAACAGGGATTTGATTGTTTCAAAAAGCTGGCTGATATACGGAACCAGCCAGAATAGTACCAGCACAAGCCCGGCGATCCCGGTGAGAAAAGCATGCTCCTCTCTTCCGCTCTGTTTCAGAATCTGGTTCAAAACAGAAACCAGAATTCCGACAGCTGCTATTTTGAATATCAGATTTACGCTCATATCTCACTTTTCCTTCCTATGGCTCTTGTGTTATCGTCTATCCTCTGCCATCCGCTCTTTTTTCTATCACACTCATATCAGCACGATCACAAGAAATGCCCCTGCAGCAGCGCTCAATCTTCGATACAGCAGGCTCTTTTCCTGATAAATTTCCTCTTCTTTTCTGCTCATCCCGTCAAATCTGTCTGAATGCTTACGCAAAAGCGTCTGCTGCGTCACCGTATCCACATTGCAAAGTGCCTCCGCGGCATCCAGAAGTGCGTTTCGCTCTTCTCCATCCAGCAGCGCAGTCGGGATGCAGGTGTCCACCGCTTCACTCCATATCTTTTGAAAAGATTTTCCCTCCCTTCTGTCGATCTGCAGTGCGGCTTCCTTCAAAGCCAGTCCAAGCTCTGTCGTACATTTCTCTGCTGCACATCGAAAGGCTTCCTGTATCGGTGCTCTGTGATACGTCATCTCTTTTTCCAGAAATACAAGCAGCTCATATATTTCATTCAGGAGTGTACATTTCTTTTTCATTCCTCTGTCCACTTGTATTCCCATCATGATACTTGCGGCCAAAATACAAATTGTACCTGCCAGTTTCATCGAAAACCACATACGTCACCTCCTGTACCCTGATACAGAATTTCACCGTCCGAGCTGACGATCTCCCGAACTGTTCCCACCGGCCTGCCTCCCAGAATAATAAACCGCTGAAATATCTGCTCTATTTTTACACCTTCACCGTATGATTTATTTACAACTTCTCCAAATGAGTCTCCATGCATGGAAGCAATCATCTGGCAGCCACAGTTCCGGACTCTCTGCAACGCACCCATATCCTCCTGTCCTCCGATCTCATCCACAGCTATCACCTGCGGCGACATAGAACGCAGAAGCATCATCATCCCCTGATACTTCGGACAGCAGTCCAGTACATCGGTTCTGATCCCAAGATCATTTTGCGGAATACCGAGATATGAACCTGCAAGCTCTGAACGTTCGTCCACAACTCCCACCGTCATTCCCGGAAGCTTCTCTGTCCCGTCTGAAATCTGCCGTATGATATCCCGCAGAAGCGTTGTCTTTCCGCATCCCGGCGGGGAAAGGATCAAAGTATTACACAGCCCTTCCTTCGAAATCAAATAGGGCATCACACGATCCGCACAGCCTGGTATCTGATGTGCCAGCCGTATATTGATAAAAGAAATATGACGGATGCAAGATATTCTGCTGCCCTCCGTCACAATTTTGCCCGCCAGTCCTACCCGGTGTCCCCCCGGAACCGTGATAAATCCCTGTTTTATCTCCTCCGAAAATGCGTAAAGAGAATATCCGGATATATATTCAAGAGTCTCCTCCACCTCTTCTTTTGTGACAATACAGGCATTCTGTATGTCCCGGGATATTTCTCCATGTTCTGTCAGTATGTACTCTGTTCCCCTGTACTTAAGCAGCAGCGGATTCCCCGCACGCATCCTGATCTCCTGTAAACTCTCAAGCTGTATCCGGCTCATTTCCAGCAGCCTTCGAATCCGTACGGCCAGCAGGCCATATATGGTATCTCCCTGCATTCCTTTCCCCATCACAATCTTATCAACAGTTCTATTCCTGCTTTCAATATATGGGACATCCCTCTTCAATATTCCTGCATTTTATTTTTTCGCACCAAAAAAGGAAGATATCAATTGCTACACTGATATCTTCCTCTACCTAAAGATTTCCAATGGATTTATCCTCTCTTTCTTTTGTTTTTGAAGATGTTGCTTTACTTTTTCGGTGGTCCGTACCTCTCTTTCTCTTAAATTTGATCCCATCTGTCTGTCATTAAGTTTTACTTTAATGACTTTCTTACCTTCTCACTGGAATCTCCTCCTTATTGTGTTTCTTTTTTGTTTTCTTTTTGTTTATGTCTGTATTATATATTACTATTTTTATTTTGTCAACTCTTTTTTTGTATTATTTTTTATTTTTTGCTTTTATTTCTTTATTTCAATTATTATCAGTTAATTCTCGGATACTTCTGATAAAATCTCTTATTCTATGAAAAAGATTTGCTTTTTCCTGGTGGTAATACTATAATGTTTTGTAATAGCTTCTTATAAAATAATCTTACGAAAGCACGAGGTCTTAAATATGAAGAAAAAAGTTGTGGTTGCCCTGGGGCACAAAGCCCTCGGAACGACCTTTCCGGAACAGCAGACTGCGCTGAAAGCCTCCGTCCCCATTCTTGCGGATCTTGTGGAGGAAGGCGCGCAATTAATCATCACCCACAGCAACGCGCCCCAGGTGGGCATGATCCATACGGCCATGAACGAGTTTGCAAAATTCCATGATACATATGGGGCTCCCATGTCCGTTTGCTCTGCCATGAGCCAGGGATATATCGGCTATGATATCCAGAACGCCCTTCGCTCAGAGCTTTTAAAGAGGGGCATTTACAAGACGGTGGCTACCGTGCTCACTCAGGTCACAGTGGATCCCTACGACGAAGCCTTCTATCATCCGGTGAAGGTGATCGGCCGTTATCTCACCGCCGAGGAGGCAGCCGCGGAAGAGAAAAAGGGCAACTACGTCATCGAAGAGCCCGGCAAAGGCTTCCGGCGTATCGTAGCGTCACCGAAGCCTCTGGATATCGTAGAAATCGACGCCATCAACGCCCTGGTGGATGCCGGACATATTGTCATCGCAGGAGGCGGCGGCGGTATCCCGGTGCTGAAGCAGGGAAGCAACCTCAAGGGTGCCAGCGCCGTCATCGAAAAGGATCTGGTCAGCGGACGTCTTGCCGACCTGACGGATGCAGACGTATTGATGCTGCTCACCAACGAGGAATTCGTCATCGTAGGCTACGGCACAGAGAATCCAGTGCCGCTGAAGCAGCTCACTCCGGCAGAGGCGCTGAAGCACATTGAGCACAACGAATTCGGCAAAAACAAAATGCTGCCGAAGATCGAGGCATCTGTCCATTTCGTCACCCAGCGGCCGGGACGCAAGGCCATCATCACCTCCGCAGACAAGGCCAGGGATGCATATCTTGGAAAGACAGGAACGGTTATTTCCTAAAAAATGGCAGGAGAACAAACGCTCTCCTGCCATTTTTATTTCTGTTTTTTCCAGCCCCGGGCAATCCGTTCTTCCAGTGCTTCAAAGGAAGTCAGGCCGGACAGCGCGTCATACGCCTCCACGCAGGCAGCCCCCGCCGCCGTTGCCATACGCACGCTCTTTTCCAGGCTGTATCCCCGCAAAATGGAGGTCAGGAACGCCGCGATACTCGTGTCTCCGGCGCCGGTGCCCGACTTGACCTGCTCCGGTACAAAGCTTTGCTCAAAGCCCTCCATATCAGACCATTCTCCTGCGGAAAGTCCCAGCGCATCGCAGACAGGCTGCATTTTTTCCTGATCCGCCGTGCGGTAATACATGCCGGGAGCGCCGCATTTGATCAGAATTCCCCTGGCTCCCCAGGAAAGCAGCGTATCCGCCAGAGGTCTTACGTCGTGCTCCACTGTGATCACACTTTCAATGCTGCCTCCGTCTGCCTTTCTCTGCCATTCATAATAAAGCTCCGGGTCCATCATATAGCCCAGCTCCTCCAGGCTCGGCACAAAGAAATCCACATACGGAATCACTTCCTGCAAAATGTGCTTCCAGTCTATGCTTCCGGCCTCCGATCCCGCATCAATGGCGCTGAAATCCAGGGATGTGACCACTCCCCTTTCCTTTGCCCTGCGGTACAGGGAAACCAGCTCTTCTCCGCCGTTCAGGTACATTTTCCGCATCAGGGACGGATAACCAAAATGCATCAGGGACACCCCGTCAAGAGCCTCGTCACTGACGTCCGCACTGCCGAAGGTATCATTCAGCCCCGGGGAATGCAGAAACATGCGGTCGATTCCAGGAGGCGCCAGCACGATGGTATAGGAACTTCCCGCTTCATCCGAAACGACTATGTCCTGATCCGCCTCGTATTTTTTCATGACATTGCGTATCATACCGCCGATCTCATCCGGGCCGATCTTGCCGATCAGCTTCACCTCCGCGCCGAAAATTTTCATCGCCAGGCCTGTGTTCGCCACGGCGCCTCCCGTATTTACAACGGCCTGTTCCATGTTTATTGTCTTACCCGGAATCATTACCTCAGACAGCTTCCGAACCTTTCCTTCCGGGAAAACCGGTGTAATATCAATACAAATATGACCGGCTACGATTGCTTTTTTATTCATCCTGTGTCCCCCCTAGATTTACATGAACCTTAATTTTTCCCCGTGCTTCCGAATCCTCCGCGGTCCGGGGCCTCCAGCTGTCCGCACTCCTCAAACTGTATCCGGGGCTGATGCTCCATGATGCGGAACTGACAGATACGGTCGTTTTTGTGAATTTCCGTATCCCGCATCGCCAGCACCGGCATACGCCACCAGTCATTCGGCCCGGCATACGTCTCGTCGATCACACCCATATGGTTCGTCTGGATAATCCCGTAATTCTTGAAGCTGGAACTGCGTGGAACGATGTGAGCCTCATATCCCTGGGGAAGCTGCATGGCCACTCCAAGATGAATCAGCCGGAACTCTCCCTTCTTCAGCACCACATCCTCTGCGGCCCGTAGATCAATCCAATCCGACTTTCCGTCAATGTATTCCAGACGTTTTACCTCATCATTCAAATACTGTATACGAACTTTTTTCATATGTCCTCCATCCTTAGCCATTATGTCTCATTCACAGTGCAGTACCACCTTGCCGGATGCAAGGGATTCCTTCACATCAATCACTCTCTGGTTGGCGCTGCCTCTCCAGAACAGCTTCGTGTCCCTAAGCTGCCTTACGTACGGCCCGTCCACCAGCACGTCAATGTACCTGGCGATCTCCCGGCTCTTTACGTACTCCCAGAGATAACCCGTGTACAGCCAGATCGTCTTGCCCGGGAACTCCCTGCGGATCTCCTTTGCCAATGCAACAATGTCTTTTTCGTTCGTCTCAAAAAGCGGGTCTCCGCCGCTGAAGGTGATACCGGATACGTAGGATTTCCCCAGCTCCTCAAAAAGCTCCGCCTTGTCCTGGGCCTCAAAGGGAATCCCGCCGTTTGGATTCCAGGTCACAGGATTCTGGCACTCCTCGCAGTGGTGCCCGCACCCTGCGACCCACAGCACGACCCGCAGCCCGTCGCCGTTGAGCATATCGTCCTTTGTAATATTATGATAACGCATTATAACTGCCTCCATACAATACCATGTGTTAATAAAGACCTGCAACTACAATATTGTGTGCAGGTCTTTTTATAGTATCATCTTCGCCAGTCAACGTCAAGACGATTTTTATATTCTGGATCATGCAAGTTTTGCATTCTAAATGATATTACAAAATCGCCATGGCGTCTCCGAAGGAAAAAAATCTGTATTTTTCTTTTACAGCCTCCTCGTATGCCGCCAAAATATGCTCCCGGCCCGCCAGAGCGGACACCAGCATCAGAAGCGTGGACTCCGGCAGATGGAAGTTCGTGATCAGTCCGTCCAGCAGCCGGAACTGGTATCCCGGATAAATAAAAATCTCCGTCCAGCCGCTGCAGGCCCGTATCTCCCCGCCGAATCTTGCAGCCGCGGATTCTATCGTTCTGCAGCTCGTCGTACCGACACAGATTACGCGGCCCCCGGAGGCCTTCGTACTGCGAATGATCTCCGCCGCCTCCTCCGTCACCTCGTAAAATTCAGAATGCATGTGGTGCTGCGTCACATCCTCCACCTTCACCGGCCGGAAAGTACCCAATCCAACGTGAAGCGTCACCTCGGCAATTCGGATTCCTTTTTCCCGGACCCTTTCAAGAAGCTCCGGCGTAAAATGAAGCCCCGCCGTAGGAGCCGCCGCCGAGCCCTCATACTTTGCATACACGGTCTGGTAACGGTTCTTGTCCTTCAGCTCATGGGTGATGTACGGCGGCAGAGGCATCTGTCCCAATTGGTCGAGAATTTCCTCAAACACGCCCTCATAGGTGAACTGGATCAGACGGTTTCCTTCCTCCACGATTTCCAGCACCTCTCCGATGAGGATTCCGTCTCCGAAGATAATCCTTGTTCCCGGTTTTGCCTTTTTTCCGGGCTTTACCAGTGTTTCCCAGATATTGTTCTCCCGGCGCTTCAAAAGAAGAATCTCGATCATGGCCCCGGTCCCCTCACGCACACCGTAAAGCCTTGCCGGAATTACCTTTGTGTTATTTATTACGAGACAGTCTCCTTCGTTCAGATAATCGACAATCTCATAAAAATGGCGGTGCTGCATTTCCCCGGACAGCTTATCCAGCACCAGAAGCCTGGAAGAAGAACGATCCTCCAGCGGATCCTGAGCAATCAGCTCCTGGGGAAGATCAAAATAAAAATCAGACGTTTTCATAATACACCTTATCCTGTTCCTTTATCAGCCATTCTCCCTGTTCCAGATCTACGATCGTGACCGCACAGTTTTTCGGCACGCCATTTTCCCAGAAGCCCTTCTGCGGCGTCCTTTTGATCGCAGCCAGGAGAGCTCTCGACGCCGCGCCGTGGGTCGAAATCAGAATAGTTTTTCCGTACCATTCCTGCTTCTGCTTTAATTCCTCCAGAAATCCCGCCGCCCGTTCCATCAAAGACGCGATAGTCTCACCGCCCTCGGCGGGTACGTAGCACCCCGGATCATGGAAAAAGCAGTAAAATTCCGAAGCCGGGTCTTCCCGCTCTTCTTTTGAAATCTGCCGTCCCTCCATAGCGCCAAAGCTGATCTCCCGGATGCGGTTCTCCGTAATCACAGGAACCTCCCGGTGCCCCAGAACAATGTCTGCAGTCTCCCTGGCCCGGCTAAGCGGGCTTGTGATGACCAGATCAAAGGGAATCTCCCGCATAGCGTGCGCCGTCTCTCTCGCCAGCGCACGCCCCTTTTCATTTAATTCTATATCCGTCTGTCCCTGCAGGCGGAGCTGTGTGTTCCACGGAGTCTCGCCGTGGCGAATAATATATAGTCTCATCGTGATCATCCCATTATGACCGGATCTCGATACCCAGGGACTCCAGCCCGTTCCAGATTTTCTTCATTGCCGCAGTGATATCGCTTTCCTCCAGGGTACGGTCCTTTGCCCGGAAGACGATGGAATACGCCATGGACTTAAAGCCCGGCCTGATCTGCGCGCCTTCATAAATGTCAAAGAGCTGGCAGCCCTCCAGAATCTTGCCGCCGCGCTGAAGAATCATCGTCTCAATCTGACCTGCCAGTACATGCTTCGGCACTACCATGCTGATGTCACGGGTCACTGCCGGATACCGGGCAATACCCATGTATTTGCGGTCGAAGGTGGCCAGTTTTGTCACCTCCGGCATATCGAGCACTGCAATGTACGCTTTCTCGCCGATACCGTAATTCGCCGCCACCAGAGGATGTACCTCTCCAAGATAACCAAGGACAGTATCTCCATAAAGAATATCTGCCTGGCGTCCCGGGTGCAGATACGGCTTTTTGCTTTCCGGCGAGTACGTTTTACGTCCGCTCAGTCCAACCTTTTCCAAAAATTCCTCCACAACGCCCTTCATGGTGAAGAAATCGCCGTCGCCGTACATTCCAAGGGTAAACTGTACCCGCTCGTCAGGAAGCTCTGTCAGCGGCAGAGACTTCGGCAGATAAATATTACCCAGCTCATACAGGCGGACATTTTTGTTGCGGTGATTATAGTTAAAGGCCAGAGAGGTCAGCATACCGTTGACAGAAACGGTACGCATGATGCTGAAATCCTCGCCCAGCGGGTTCTGAATCCGAACGGCGTTCCGAAGCGGAGAATCCTGCGGGATCATCAGCTTATCGAATACCTTCGGGCTCTCGAAGGAGTACATCATACCCTGGGAGAATCCGCAGTACTCAGCAATATCCTGAGCCACCTCCCGGACGCGCAGGTCAAAGGGAAGCTTGCCCGTGGTAGCCGCTCCGCTGGGCAGCGTAGTCGGGATGTTGTCATATCCGTAAAATCTTGCCACTTCCTCTGCCAGATCAGCCATGCGGAACAGGTCATGACGGAAGGTGGGGGCGATCACCTCATTTGAGGCCTCATCGTATCCCAGGTCGATCTTGCTGAAGTACTCCAGCATCTGCTCCGGCGCAATGTCCGTTCCCAGCAGCGCATTGATCCGATCCGGCTCAAAGGGGATCCGTACCGGCTCCTTTTTCTTGCTGTATATATCCACCATGCCGCCGACTACCTCTCCGGCTCCCAGCTCTTCCACCAGCTGGCAGGCCCGGTCGATGGCCGCCTGGGCATTGTTCGGGTCAAGTCCCTTCTCAAATTTTGCAGACGCATCTGTACGAAGACCGATCCGCTTGGAAGAAAGACGGATATTGGTGCCGTCAAAGCACGCCGCCTCGAACAGCATCGTCTTAACGTCGTCTGTGATCATGGAATTCTCGCCGCCCATGATACCTGCAATACCTACAGACTTTTCACCGTCGCAGATCATCAGGACGTTCTCGTCCATGATGCGTTCCTGGCCGTCAAGGGTGGTGAATTTCTCATCCTTTGCAGCCCGGCGCACTACGATCTCGTGACCTGCCAGCGTGTCATAATCAAAGGCATGCATCGGCTGTCCGTACTCTTCCATCACGTAGTTTGTAATATCGACGATATTGTTGATGGGACGGATGCCTGCTGCCGCCAGACGGCGCTGCATCCACTTCGGTGACGGAGCGATCTTGATATTTTTTACGATTCTTGCACAGTAACGCGGGCACAGGTCCGGATCCTTTACCGTAACCTTTACGTAATCTGACGCCTGCTCGTCGTTTCCTGTGGCAGTCACCACCGGAGGACGGAATTCCTTGCGGAAGGTTGCCGCCGCTTCTCTTGCGATACCGATCACAGAGAAGCAGTCCACACGGTTTGAGGTAATTTCATACTCAAAATTTACGTCCCGAAGTCCCAGCGCCTCGATTGCATCTGCTCCCACCTCAGCGTCCTCCGGGAAAATATAAATGCCGTACTCCGGCGCCTCCGGGTACATCTCTCTTGTGGAGCCCAGCTCCTCGATGGAACACATCATACCGTTCGACTCGATTCCTCTGAGCTTTCCTTTTTTGATCTGGATGCCACCCTCGGTCATCTTTCCATCGTGATTTCCGGCAACCCGGCCTCCGTCAAGAACCACCGGAACCTTGTCGCCCTCCTTTACATTCGGCGCGCCTGTAACGATCTGAATCGTCTCTGCTCCGATGTTCACCTGGCAGATAATCAGCTTGTCAGCATCCGGGTGACGCTCGATCTTCTCGATCTGTCCGATCACGATTTTGTCCAGGTCTCTGTCTGCTTCCACGTATCCCTCCACCTTTGTTCCAGAGAGGGTCATTGCATCCGTATATTCCTGAGCCGTCACATCCAAATCAGGGACGTAGGCTTTAATCCATGATAATGTTGTATTCATCTCTATTCTCCTCCTTAAACTTTCATGCCTGCTTCGCAGGCCCCGCCAATCATATAAGTCCTAGAACTGTTTCAGGAAACGCGCGTCGTTTTCATACAGCAGTCTCATATCGTCGATTTCGTATTTGAGCAGTGCGATACGCTCCAGTCCGACGCCGAAGGCAAATCCGGTGTACTCCTCCGGGTCAATGCCGCACATTTCCAGTACGTGGGGATGCACCATACCGCATCCAAGTATCTCAATCCAGCCGCTGCCCTTACAGAATCTGCAGCCCTTTCCCTTACATTTGAAGCAGGAAACATCCACCTCTGCACTCGGCTCCGTGAACGGGAAATGATGCGGACGGAATTTTGTCTTTGTCTCCTCACCGAAAAGCTCCTTTGCGAACTGCTCCAGAGTTCCCTTCAGGTCAGCAAACGTAATATTTTTATCAACCACAAGCCCCTCGATCTGATGGAAGGACGGAGAATGGGTCGCATCCACCTCGTCAGAACGGAATACCCGGCCCGGAGCGATCATACGGATCGGCAGCTTTCCCTTTTCCATGGCTCTGGCCTGTACCGGAGAGGTCTGGGTACGCAGAACGATGTCCTTATTGATGTAGAAGGTGTCCTGCTCATCCTTCGCCGGATGATTCGCCGGAATATTCAGCTTCTCAAAATTGTACTCGTCATATTCAATTTCCGGGCCTTCCATTACCTCGTATCCCATACCGATGAAAATACGCTCCACCTCTTCCCGGGCAATCGTATTCGGATGGCGGTGCCCTACGTTGTTTTTCTTTGCAGGAAGCGTTACGTCGATGACCTCAGACTTCAACTGCAGCTCCAGAGCCTGCTGCTCCAGCTTTTTCTTCGTCTCCTCCAGCACACTTTCAATCTGTGCTCTCGTCTCATTTACCAGCTGACCAAACGCCGGCCGGTCCTCCGGTGCGACCTCCTTCATACTTTTCAGCACCGCCGTCAGCTTTCCCTTTTTTCCGAGAAAATTAACTCTGACATCATTCAGCTTGTCCAGCATGCTGGCCTGTTCAATCTGCTCCAGCGCCTCTTCTTTGATTGACTGCAATTTGTCTTTCATGATCTTCTTCCTTTCCATTCATAAGTAGTGCTTTTTATGTCATGGTGAAAGACTTTCACGCTTTAGCGTGACAAGGACTTTCCTATGACATAAAAAAGCTCCGTCCCGCAAAGGGACGAAGCATCAGTTCCGTGGTACCACCCTGTTTCCTGCCGTGAGGCAGGCACTCAGTATGCGTAACGTGCATAAACGTCGCTTCCTACCAGAATCTACCTTCAGAAGCAAAGCTACGGTGTGAAATTCGCTCCCTGTCTGAACCTGAGAATGCTTCCAGCCGATGACATCCTCTCTCTGTCGGAAAACAGCTCACTACTGTGCACCATCTGCGCCTTTGAAATTTTCAGCTATTGCTTATTTTATCACAACATATTAATCTGTCAAGAAATTTTTGTAAACAGCTCCGGGTGTGCGAGATAATGATTGATCTCCGCCCCCAGGAAAAACAGATACATACAGCTATACAGCCACAGCATCACCACCACCAGCGTCGTAAGACTGCCATAGATCACCGACATATTTCCAGCGTAATCCAGATATATGGAAAACGCATAGGAAAAAACTGCCCAGGCTATCGAAGTAAATATCGCCCCCGGAATCTGCGTCCTGAATTTTCTGCGGCGGTTCGGCAGAAACATGTACATCATAAGGAACAAAAGTACCAGGATCACCAAAGCGCTGACAGTGGGAAGCATCATCATCGTGTCGGGATACTTCCTCAGAAACGGAATCCACTTCCGCAAATAGCCCTGCAGCGTATAACCAAACACAAGGATGACCAGGCTGATAACCAGCGCCACCACCATCACGATCGTATAGCACGCGGCCCGGAAACGGACCACAAAATAGTTCCTGGTCTCCTCGATCCGATAGATGGAATTCAGCCCGTCCGTAAGGCCCATAATCCCTTTTCCGGCCACCCATACCGCCACAATAGCCGACCAGGATAAAAGCGCCGGAGACTGACGGAAAATACTGCTGACCATCGGCTTCAGCAGCCCGGATATTTCAAACGGAGTAATCCTCTCAATCGTCATTACGACCTCCGTCTGGGTGAGGGGCGTAAACTGCACCAGAGTCAGCAGAAGCATTAAGACCGGAAAAACACTCATCATAATAAAGAAGGAGGCTTCCGCCGAATGAGCTCTGACACGGTCATTTCCCATTTTTATCACAAATTTGTAAATCAGGTCTGCGGCTTTACGAATTATTTTCATATTATTTTCTCTTTCCCGTTCCCATTTTCATCGTGTACTGCTTTTTAGAACAGACACGCTATAATAATACTCCAAAATTGTTCTGTAGTCCAGCCCCTGATCTGCCATTTCTGCCGCGCCGCACTGACTCATGCCGTTTCCGTGTCCATAGCCGCCCCCTTTGATCTCCGCATACCCCTTCTCTATCTTCTCCAGACAAAAAAAGGCGCTGGGAAGAAGCTGCATCCCGCTGGTGACGGTTCCATCCAAAAGCTCGATCTCCAACTGCATATTCCCCAGAATTTTTCGAATTTGATATTCTCCCTCTATCTCAAAAATCTGATCGCCGCAGGTCACGGCAAGCGCCTGCACCTGTCCGTCGCCGCGGCGTTCTTCCACCGTAATATCCTCAATTTTCTGCCCCTCCAAAACGTGATACTCTTTCCTGAGATTTTCCAATACATCATCCAGAGACAGCTTTGCCCTCCAGCGAAGCCAGGGCGAACCGTACTGCGCCCCCTCCTTTGGCGCCTCTGCAAGAAATTTCTCAAAGGCTTCGTCAGTTCCCAGATCCTCCCGCTGCTCCGAAAGACAGGAGGTCGAATAATACTGCACCTCCTCCAAAGGCAGGATCTCCCCCGCTGTCTCCTCCACCGCCCTTCTTGAGTTCTCTGAGCACCTGTAATTGTTATAGACCTGAAAAGACACGCTGTCGTTCAAATCCTCACATATCGCACCATCCTTTTGATGCTTGATACAGTTTGCCGCATACGTGCGTGCACATACTGCCTGAGCCTTCAGCGCCTCCTTCGGATAGTCCGAGGGCATTTCACTGGATACCACACTGCACAGATACTCCTCCAGCGGAAGCTCGTTTATCACAGTGATCCCCTCAGCTCCGCCGATCAGATACAACTTTCCCTGATATTCCGGCACACCGTCACCGCGCCGCAGGCTTTCGAGGACAAGCGCCGCACCATTCTCCCCTTCTACGCACAGAATGTCTTCCTGCTTCAGATTGCCCGCCTCTGCCTCCAGCACCTCCTCCGCAGAATACGTTCCGCACCATTTTTCAGCTACGTCTTTGTTTTTATCTGCATCTTCCTCTGCATCCATATCGTTTTCCTTATCTGCATCTTCCTCTGCATCCGTATTTTTTTCTTCCCTGCCGGTCCTGGTTTCTTCCGTAAAATCCCCGGACAGCTTTTTCACGGTAAATCCCTCATGACAGGAAACCGCGACCCTTGTATGATATTCATGCTGAAAATCCTGATCCAGGATTCTGACGCGGATCGTATCTGGTATGCCCGGAGCATCCTGTTCTCCGCCTTCGGTTTCATCCCGCTTTTCCCGGCTTTTCTGCTGTATTTTTGTAGACCGGCCCGAGGCCTCCTTTTCCTGCTGCCCGTACTGTGCATACCGAAACAGCAAAAACAATGCAGCAGCCGCAAGCCCTGCCGCTGTAACGATCTGCAAAAAAATCAAAATTCTGCCATACCATTTTCTGCGCGCCACAATCTCCTCCCTACTTGTCCTTCTTAAAGTATATTGTGTCAGAACGGATACAAGAACCGGTATCACAAAATTCGCAGCAGTTCATTTTTTACTTTCTGAATATTGGGGAATATGGTAGAATCTATTCAGCAATGCCATACAAACAGACAGTTTTATAATAGATGAAAAAAAGAAAAAGAAAGGAACAAGAACTATATGAAAAAAGTGCTCGTTATCGGTTCTACCGTAGTAGATGTGATCATCCACGTAGACCAGCTTCCGAAAACACAGGAGGACGTGCATGTCCTCCATCAGCATATGTCGCTGGGGGGCTGTGCATACAATACCTCCGACATGATCCGGCATTTTCAGGTGCCCTATATTCTTTTTTCTCCGGTGGGCGCCGGAGCATACGGGGATTTCGTGCGCGCAGAGCTGACCCGCCGCGGCATCGCTTCTCCGATCCCGGCCCCTGACCAGGAAAACGGCTGCTGCTACTGCTTCGTCGAAAACGGCGGAGAGCGCACCTTCATTTCCTATCACGGCGCAGAATACCTCTTTCAGAAGGAATGGTTTTCCGCTCTTGATCCAGAGGATATTGACTGCGTTTACGTCTGCGGACTTGAGATTGAAGAAACCACCGGGCCGAATATCGTTTCCTGGCTGGAGGAGCACCCGCAGCTCACCGTCTATTTTGCCCCGGGTCCCCGGATCAATCTGATTGCCCCCGAGCTGCTGCAGCGCCTTTTCGCCCTTCATCCGGTGCTCCACTTAAATGAGGAGGAGGCTTGCACCTACGCACAAAGCTGCCTCCAAAAATCTGCACAAACGACGAATGCTCCCGATACAAGCTGCTCCCTGGAGGAAGCCGCCGCTTTCCTTTATCATCTGACCGGGAACACCGTCATCGTCACGCTGGGAGAGCGGGGCGCCTACTATCTGGACAGCGAAGAATCGGGTTATGTGGAGAGCACAGCCGCCGTCCAGATAGATACCATCGGCGCCGGCGATTCCCACATCGGAGCGGTGATCGCCGGACGCAAGCTCGGCATGAATCTTCACGACGCTATTTTAACCGCAAACAAAGTGGCCTCAAAGGTCGTGGAAACAGAAGGGGCGCTGCTGCCGGATGAAGAGTTTGAGAAACTCCTATGACAAACGGTTTACCTCATCCGCTCATCCATCCTGCGTACCGCCTCCAGCAGATACTCCTGGAATTTTTCTCCGTCTGCATCGGTAAGCACGATGGTATTAGACGGCCGGCCGTTTGACTTTCTTCTGGTATCGCACACCGTCATACCGCGGTTCAGCCCCTCGGAGCAGTCCACCCTTACCACCATCCTCCGGCTCTTATAAATCTCGGGATGCAGCATATACATAAATGTGGAGGCGTCGTGGATGCTGGCCCTGGGCTGGCCGCCGTATGCGGGCCCGTTCAGGTAAAACTGCACCATGGCCCCCACGGTGCTCGAAGCCAGGCCCTTCTCTTCCGCCAGACGGTTCGCCGTCTCACGTTTCAAGCCGCATTTGCTGGTGGCGTCCAGACCGCACATCACGATAGGAAGCCCGGAATCGAACACAATGGCCGCTGCCTCCGGGTCCTCATAAATATTGAACTCGCCAGTCTCTGTAATATTTCCGCCGCATATTGCCCCGCCCATCAGGACGATCTCTTCAATACGCTCTGCGGTCTCCGGGAAAACCCGGAGCAGCAGCGCAATATTCGTCAACGGCCCCGTGGGAACGAGAGTCACCTTTTCCCCCTCCGGCAGCTTATCCACCAGCTCCTTTATAAACAGCACCGCATTTTCCGCTGCCGTTTCGCCTGACGGCGGGATCTCTACGCCGCCCATACCATTTCCTCCATGAACATCCGCTGCCGTCAAAGGTTCCCTCAGCACCGGCACCGCCGCTCCCTTTGCCACCGGCGCATGAATTTTCCAGAAGCTGCTCAGACGCAGGGCATTCTCCGTCACCTTTTCAATCGTCTGATTTCCCGCCACCGTAGTGATTCCCAGAAACTCAAACTCCTCCGGGTAGGCCGCCGCCAGGCACATTGCCACTGCATCATCAATTCCCGGATCACAGTCCATGATAATTTTTCTACTTGCCACTTAAGCGCTCCTTTCTCTTCTTCTGTGCATAATAGTATACACCCAATCCGATCAATGTAGCCAGATACGGAACCATTAAAACAATTTCATAGGGCATAATCGCCATTAACTGCATGATATTGGCAAAGGCCTGGGCAATGCCAAAAAGCAGAGATACAAGGAAGCCCCCTACCGGCGTATTGCCTCCCATACTGGAAGCCGCCAAAGCGATGAAGCCCCGTCCGCTGGACATATCCTTTGTAAACATGTTCATATATCCGCCGGACAAATAAAAGCCTCCGGCCGAGGCCAGCGCACCGCTGATGACCAGGGCAATGTATTGAATTTTCCGTGAATTAATGCCAACGGACTCCGCTGCATTTTTATTCTCACCCACGGAACGGATCGACAATCCCAGAGGCGTCTTATACAAAAACAAATGCAGCACAACCACCGCCAGCAGTGCAAACCAGGTGAGCACATTCTGACCAGACAATATTTTTCCGATAAACGGAACCTGGCTGACAAACGGAATCACCACCGTCGGTGCAGCCACGCTTCGAATGGATGAGGACACACCGCGGTCACCTGAAAACGCCACCATAATCAGAACGGTCCCTCCCGTTGCCACCAGATTAAAGGCAACCGCCGCCAGAATCTCATCTGTTTTCAGATTCAGAACAAAAAATGCGAGAATCAACCCCATGATACCGCCGAGAATCACGGTGATCAGAAGTCCCAGCCATGCGCTCTGGGTAAGCGACGAAAAGATAACACCGAACAAAGCAGAAAAAAGCATCATACCTTCCAGAGCCATATTTGTGATTCCCGCCTTCGCCGCAATGGAAGCCCCCAGGGTGGCAAACAAAATAGGTGTCGCTGCCCTCAGCATCGTACTGAAAAAATCAGGAGATAAAACCGCACTCCACATATTATGCCACCTCCTCTTCTTTCAACGCTGCCTTTGCCTCTTTTGCAATCAGCCTATGCCTGTATTTACTCAGGAACTGCTCTGCTACCACAAGAATAATGATAATTCCCTGGGTGATCTGCACAATCTCCAGCGTAACGTCCGTGCGCCGCGCCATAATAGACGCTCCGGTACGCAGATAGGCCAGAAACAGAGCCGCAAAGGGCGTATAGAGCGGATTATTTTTTGCCAGTGTACTGATAATGATCGCGTCCCAGCCATATCCGGTCAGCGATGTCCAGTTGAATCTGGAATAAATCGGACTGAGCATTTCCACGCCGCCGCCGAGTCCGGAAATAAAACCGCCCAAAAGCTGTGAAACCACTACAACCTTCACAATATTAACGCCGGAATATTTTGCGAATGCCCCATTCTCACCGGTCAGCCGCAGCTCATATCCCATTTTTGTCCTGTACAGGAAAAAATACCCCAGCACCGCCACCAGCAATGCGATAATCAGTCCAAGATGAACCCTCGTACCGTCTAAAAGCACCGGAAGCTCGGAAGCCTCGCACAGCTCATAGGATGCGGCGCTGGCCTTCGGGTCTGCAATGACATTGTTCAGCATGTAAATGCCGAAATACAGCGCCAGATAGTTGATCATCAAGGATGATACCATCTCTGATGCCGTGGTGGCGATCTTCAAAATAGCCGGAATGACAGAAAATACCGCACCGGCCAGTCCTGCACACAGAAGAGCCGCCGCAGGAGACAGAAGATCCGCCGTAAAATAAATCGCCACGCAGGAAGCGGCCAGACCGCCGATCTGAAATGCTCCCTCGCCGGAAAGATTGATCTGATTTGCAGAAAACATAATGCAGACGCCCGTACCGGTGAAGATCAGCGGAATCATGGATTCAATTACATTTCCCATATTCCGCTTGCTGGAAAGCGGCCCCAGCAGCAGATTTTTGATCGCCTCCACCGGCTGCTCGCTCAGCATAAAAATAAGAACGAAGGATATACCCAGCGCTATCAATACGGAAAGCAGCGTCCGCAGTATATCAAATTTTTTTGCACTACTCATAAACGACACCCTCCAATACCTCTGCTCTCTTGATACCCAGCATATGCTGTCCCAGCTCATCCTCCGTCACGCTGCCGACGTCCGTGAAAAATCCGGCAAATTTTCCTTTATACATCACCGCCAGCCGGTCGCTCAGTGAGAAAATTTCCGTCAGATCGGCAGAAACGAGGATCACGGCACAGCCCGCATCCCGGAACTCCAGCAGCCTCTGCCGGATGAAGGATGCAGCGCCGACGTCAATGCCCCGGGTGGGCTGGTTCGCAATAATAATATCCGGCGCCGTAGAAAATTCTCTGGCCACAATTACCTTCTGAATATTTCCTCCCGAAAGCATGCCTACACTCTGCTTTCGGGAGCTGCATTTAATTTTAAATTCGCGGATCAGCTCATCGCTGCGCCGCTCAATCGCCTTCGTCTTAAGGAGCTGTCTGCCGGAATATTCCGGGGACTTGTACTGATTGGAAAACAGGTTTTCCTGAATGCTCAGATTGCGGGCACAGCCGGAAGCCATGCGGTCTTCCGGTATATGCGCCAGCTTTTTCCCCCGGATATCTGCAATGGACATCGGCGCAATACTCTGTCCCTTAACATCAATCTCTCCCTGATACCGTTTGTTGAGCCCCGTCAGCGTATCAATCAGCTCCGTCTGCCCGTTACCCTCCACTCCGGCAATGCCGAGAATCTCGCCGCCCTTCAGGTCAAAGGACAGATTGTCGACCTTCAGGACTCCCTGTGAATTATGTACGGTAAGATTACGCACCCTGAGCAGAACATCCTCTGTAAGACGCTGCTCCTTCTTGTCAAATGTAAGGGAAACCTCCCGGCCCACCATCAGACGGGACATCTCCTGCGTCGTAATATCCGCCACGTTGTACGTTCCCATGCTGCGTCCGTTCCGCATGATCGTAGCCCTGTCGCAGATTTTTTTGATCTCATCGAGCTTATGAGAAATAAATATGATCGTGTGGCCTTTTTCCTTGAGCTTTATGAGCTGCACAAACAGCTCGTCCGTCTCCTGGGGCGTCAGCACCGCCGTCGGCTCATCGAGAATAAGAATCTCCGCCCCTCGGTACAAGGCCTTCAAAATCTCGACCTTCTGCTTTACGCCTACCGGAATTTCCTCCACCCTTTGATTTACGTCAATGTCAAAATTATATTCTTTCGCAATATTTTCCGCCGCCGATACGGCCTTTCCCATATCAATAAAAAGCCCCTTTTTCGGCGCAACGCCAAGAATAATATTCTCCGCCACCGTCAGCGAAGGCACCAGCATGAAATGCTGATGCACCATTCCAATCCCCATGCTGATGGCACTCTGCGGAGATTTGATCGTCACAGGGCTTCCCTTTAAAAGAATCTCGCCCTGATCCGGCGCCTCAATCCCAAACAGTACCTTCATTAAAGTAGATTTGCCGGCGCCGTTCTCCCCCAAAAGCGCGTGAATCTCTCCTCTTCGAAGCTCCAACGATACATCCTCATTCGCAACCACACCATTGCCGTAAATTTTCATGATATGATTCATCTGCAGCAATATCTGATTATCCAACCCGAATCACCTCTTCTTGTCGCTTTCTGTTACTTTTCATAGGTCTGCTGCAAGCAGCAGCTTTCTTTTCAAAAAACCCAGCTTCCATTGCTTTTGGAAAGCTGGGTTTTCTTCAACTCATCATCAAATATGTCTGATTGTCATTATTTTACCTTTACAGACTCGATCAATGCATCGTAATCCTCTGTGCTGATCGGATCGTCGCCCAGTGTAGAATCTACAACGATGTCGCCGTTTTCGATCTGCTCCTGAAGATCTGCCACTGCTTCTCTGATGTCCTCCGGTACGATTTCCTCATAGTGCTCGTCAAGAACAAGCTCTACGCCGCCTTCTGCAAATCCCATGTACTCCAGGGAACCAAACGGAAGCTCGCCCATAATATCTCTCTTGATAGAGCGGATCAGAGCGTTTCCTACGTTCTTCAATGCAGAGGTCGGGATATAATCTGCGTAATCCGGGAGCAGAGCCGCCTGGTCAGAGTCAACACCAAACGCATATTTTCCTGCGTCTGCTGCCGCTTCGATCTGTCCAAGACCTGCGCTTCCTGCTACGTTAAATCCAACGTCTGCACCATTCTGATACTGAGTCAGAGCCATGTCCTTACCCTTTGCAGAGTCTACATAATCGCCAACGTATGCGATGGCAACCTCAATGTCCGGTTCAACGGCCTGAGCGCCCTCCACGTATCCTACCAGGAAATCATTGATAACAGAGCCGTCCATTCCGCCGAGGAAACCAATGATCTTGTTGTCCGGGTCGATCATTTCCATATCTTCATCCGTGGTCATCATGGCTGCAGCCGCACCTACGAGATAGGATACCTCGTTCTGCTTGAACATTACATTGTATACGTTCTCATTTTCGCAGGCATCAAAATCAAACGCCTCGTCAAAGAAGATGAACTTCTGATCCGGATAATCATTTGCCGCATTTGTCAGCGCATCCAGCACCTGATATGCACCGCAGATGATTACATCGTAGGAACCGTCGTCACAGTAGTCATACATGATCGGCTCATATTTTGCCATATCAGCAGATGTACCGCCCATCTCTTCTACCTTGAATTCAAATACATCCTCACCGAGCTCCTCCTGAAGAGCTGTCAGACCTGCGTTCGCAGAATCAAAGAAGGACTTGTCCCCAAGCGTACCGTTCACAAGAAGCACTGCCTTATATGTCGTGCCTTCTGGAACTACGAATTCTTCTGTCTCAGCTTCCGTCTCTGCTGCTTCCTCGGTCTCTTCCTCCGTTGCCTCTTCGGATTCAGCCTCTGTTGCCTTTTCGGTTACTTCCT